>JBOHJV010000015.1:0-29335 GCA_050728695.1 Methylocella sp.
AGCTTCTGCCGCATCAAAGATTTCCGAGCGATCGCAACCCGCTATGATAAGCTCGCCCGCAACTTCCTCGCCGCCGTCTGCATCGTCACCGCCCTCTGCTTCTGGATCAATTGAGTCCACACCCTAGTTGTTGGGCTTACCGGCCCGTGGGGCAACGGCAAAAGTCAGACTCTCTCATACGTGGAAGAGATTCTGAAAGAAAAGAATGTTCAAAATCCGCTGTTAATCATGCAATATAATCCATGGTTACATTCGGGCGGGGACGACATGTTCGCTGCTTACTTTGGAAAGATAAGTGATTCGATCGACACGTATAAAGATAAGTTCCCGCAATTAGAAGTTCTCAAGTACGATTTCGATGCGTTAAAGGAGCGATATGGCAGGGTAGTTCGCAAAATAGCGAGCATTAACCCTATGACCAAAGCAGCTACGGAATTGCTTCTCGAACCTGAGTCAATGGAGACACGAAAGAACCAATTGCTGACCAAACTAACAGCTAATAAGATATCAGTTATTGTGATCTTAGATGAAATTGATAGATTAAGTGACGAAGAAATTCGTGGTATTATACAAGTAATAAAAGCGCTCAGCGATTTTCCAAACTTTTCTTATCTCTTGGCATACGACCCAGACCGCGTTGCTAAGGCACTTGGTGGAGCCGATTTGAAGTTCGGCCACAGCTACTTGGAAAAAATAGTGCAAGTTCAGACACGGCTCCCGCGTATCTCTGACGAAAGGATGAAGCACTTTATAAAAGGTCAGTTTCAGGACTATCCGGACACGGACCTTGTGCTCGGAGAAATCTTAGAACGCGTAGTTCCTGAAATTCTCTATACCCCGAGAGATGCCCGGCGGTTCGCTGCGGCATTTGCCGCCCGGAAAGCAGTGCTTGAGGAAGTCGAAATACGCGATTTGCTCCTATATTGCGCTCTTGAAAGCCGAATACCCGTTCTCTCAGAGCGTCTACAGAAGCTTGCCACACGCGTCAGCATGGATGGGTCACGGGAATTGGAGCGGCAAACGGATGAGTTGCTTTCGCGCGAGAAATGCGTTGAGAGAATTCTTGATGTCTTCAAGGACGACGACGCGCTACGAAGATTATTGCTGCATTTGTTTCCCGCATTGGAAGAAGGCGGGCGTGATGAGGCGGTTCGGGACGATGGACGTCTGTGTTACGAAACGTCCCTGTTGAGCCTGTTGAATTACGGGAAGGTGCCAAACGCCATTTCAATTGAGGAGGCGCGCCATGCCCTGGAGGAGCCAAGGGAACGCGTACCGGAGCTACTTGGCAACGCAGTTAAATTGGGCTGTGTTCGGCAAGCTAACCTGCGTATGCGGACCATTGCAAAGGAGATTGGCTTGAGAGGAAAAAAAGCTAAGGAATTGTGGTTGGCGATCGCGGAATTTTTCGACAGACCCATAGAGAGCGATGAGATGGCAAGCTGGACCCCGTGGGTCGAAGTTTCACATGTCTGGGTCAGGGCCGCACTTCTCAACTATCTCAAGCATCATCCGTTGGAGGAGGACGCGGGGGCTTTTGTCGAAGAGTTGATCGACAAAGGTGTATTCCATTTGACGGCCCACATTTTGCACTTCCATGCTCAAGCGTACGGACTGTTTGGCTTGGAAAGGAGGCCAAACTTACAACCGAGACTGAGTGAGGAACAAGTCAGTTACATAGCTGTTCTTTCGGTAAAAAGATTCGCAGAGCTTATTATCGGTGATTCTGAGACTAAGACGTGGAGACTCAGAAGTTGCATTCCGTTGTGGATCACAATGACTGATCATTGGGACGGTGGTTATAATGAGTACTGGAATATGGTGCAAAAGCACCTCAGTAATCCAAATACGAGGCACATCGTGGATGCCGTTGCGGTCCTTCTTCTTCGCACGCGGCACGAAATGCTTATCCCAAGGAGACAGGGAGGCGGATATCCTCTAGTGAAATTGCTTAACGTGAAATCGATCGTTGATTCATGGCGACAATCAAAGGATTCGACAGAAGAACTTAGGAAACCCGTCGAGCTTGCGTATCAATACCTACATGCTCAGAAAGGCTAGTGGCCTTCGCGCCGAAACACTAAGGCAAGCGACATGGACCAGAACAACACGCGCGTGCCAAACCCGCTTCTCGAGCCGTGGACGGGGCCTTGTGGCGCGCCGCCGTTCGATCGCCTGAAGCCAATTCACTTCAAGCAAGCCTTCGAGATCGCGCTTGGCCTTGCGCAAGCCGAGGTCGCGGCAATCGCGGCCGATCCAATTCCGCCCTCTTTCAAAAATACAATCGAGGCGCTTGAAAGAAGCGGCCTGGATCTTACTCGCATCCGTCTGGTTTTTTTTCATCTGGCGCGCGCCGACGCGGATGACGAGATTGAGGCGATCGAACGCGAGATCGCGCCAAAACTTGCCCGTCATTGCAGCGAAATCTTCCTGAACGATGCATTGTTTGAGCGCGTCGATGCGCTGTACGCCAGGCGCGAAATACTCGGACTCGATGCCGAGCAGGCGCGGGTTCTCGAGCGCTATCATATCGCCTTTTTGCGCAATGGCGGCGGTCTTCCGGACGCAACCAAGACGAGGCTCGCCGCGATCGAAGAGCGGCTCGCGACGCTGGCCACCAAATTCGGGCAAAACGTTCTTGCCGATGAAAGAGCCTATATGCTGGTTCTCGCGGATAGGGATGATCTCGCTGGACTTCCCGCCTCGCTCGTCGCGACTGCCGCGCGGACGGCTGAGGACCGCGGTCTTCCGGGCACGCATGGCATCGCCTTGTCGCGTTCGAGCATCGAGCCTTTCCTGCAATTCTCGGCCCGGCGCGACCTGCGAGAAAAGGCGTTTGCCGCCTGGGCGCAACGCGGCGAATCCGGCGGACTGACCGACAATCGCGCCATTGCTTCCGAAATGGTGCGGTTGCGCGCTGAACGGGCGCGGCTCCTCGGTTTTGCAAGTTACGCGCATTTCCGTCTGGCCGATACGATGGCCAAAACCCCGCAAGCGGCGCTGGGCCTTTTGCAATCGGTGTGGGCGCCGGCGCTCGCCCGGGCGCTGCGCGAAGAGGAGGCCTTGCAGGCTATCGCGGGCAGCGAAGGCGACAATTTTAAGCTCGCGCCGTGGGATTGGCGCTACTATGCCGAAAAGCGCCGCAAGGCGGAGTTCGACATCGACGAGGCCGAGATCAAACCTTATTTGCAACTCGACAAAATGATTGCAGCCGCGTTTTTCACGGCGAACCGGCTCTTTGGTCTTTCCTTTAGCGAACGCGAGGACGTGCCGCTTCACCATCCTGACGCACGATCCTGGACCGTCATGGGGCGCAATGGGCGAGAGATTGCGCTTTTCATCGGCGATTATTTCGCCCGGCCCTCGAAACGCAGCGGCGCCTGGATGAGTTCCTTTCGCGAGCAGCAAAAGCTCGATGGAGAGGTCCGGCCGATCGTCGTCAATGTCTTGAATTTCGCCAAGGCCGTCGAGGGGCAAGCCTGCCTCTTGAGTTTCGACGACGCCCATACCCTATTTCATGAATTCGGCCATGCGCTGCATGGCATGCTGTCCGATGTGACCTATCCTTTGATCTCGGGCACCAACGTCGCCCCCGATTTCGTCGAATTTCCTTCGCAGCTATACGAACATTGGCTGGAGCAACCGGAGGTGTTGCGCCGTTTCGCCCTGCATCATGAGACAAACGAGCCCATTCCGGAAGCGCTTTTGCAGAACTTGCTTGCGGCGCGTCAGTTCAACCAGGGTTTTGCGACGGTCGAATATGCCGCCTCGGCCTTAGTCGATCTCGCGCTACATCTAGAATCGGACGCGGACGAGATCGACATAGTTGGCTTCGAACAAAAGCAACTCGACAAACTTGGCATGCCTGCCTCGATCGCGATCCGCCACCGCACACCGCATTTCCAGCACGTCTTTTCGGGCGACTCCTATGCGGCGGGCTATTACAGCTATCTCTGGTCGGAAGTTCTCGACGCCGACGGATTCGAAGCATTCGGGGAGCGCGGCGATATTTTCGATCCCACGCTCGCCAACAAGCTGCACGATTACGTTTACGCTGCGGGCTATAGAAGCGATCCGGAAGAAGCCTACAGGGCGTTTCGCGGCCGCGCGGCAAATCCCGGCGCGCTTTTGCGCAAACGCGGCCTCGCAGGGGCGCCCCGTGGAGAGGCTTGAGTCGGAGGCGGGTCGAAGCCGATGGCTGGACAGGGCGCACCTCGTTTGCTAAAGCCGGGTTGTTTTCCGTTCAGAGGGGCCGCGGCACTGTAAGCAAGGCCGCTTCGATGGGCGCATAGCTCAGTTGGTAGAGCAGCTGACTCTTAATCAGCGGGTCCACGGTTCGAGCCCGTGTGCGCCCACCAATAATTTCAGCGCGTGGTTCGTGCGTCAGGACTTTTTCGAGTTCACGCCAGTTTTCAAACTCGACATCGCAGGCAATCACAAGCCCGGCAAGTTGGCCGCGACAATCTCGAAAAATGACCGGTACGCGTATGGCTGAGCCAAACCTCGGCCTATATGCCCCCCCGCCTCAGGCGAAACTCCCTGCACAAGAAACTGAAAATAACGGATAGCGTGCGGCTATCGACTCGAAAGCCATTCGATATTTCCGTCATGCCCGATGGTATTCGATCCTGTTCCTCGACCCCGGCGCATTTCCTCCCGGAGTCGATGAGACAGGAGCTAGAGTTATGATCAAGCAACAGCCGTTTGTTCTCGCTGCCGCAATTGGCACGGCACTATTGTCGACCGCGGCGCGGGCCGGGGAATGCCCTGCCGGACAAATCAGCGCCGACGCCACAAAGCCGGTCGCAACCCCTGCCAAGGGAGTGACCGATACTGTGCTTTCGGTAATCGATCTTTCGCAAGAGCCGGCGGCGATCGAAGGCCGCGCGCTGCGTCTGCGCAAGCTCGTCGTTCAACCAGGCGGAGTCGTTTCCTGGCATAGCCACGGGGATCGTCCAGCCATAATCTATATCGTCGAAGGCACGATCACCGAATACGCCAGCAATTGCGCGGTGCCGATCGTGCACAAGTCTGGCGAGGTCGCGCGCGAGACGAGCGCCACGTCGCATTGGTGGAAAAACACCGGCCGTTCGGCCGTGACGCTTCTGTCCGCCGACGTGCAGCACGATGTGAGCGACCACAATATGTGATCGGCTCGGTCGAGGGCCCGCTCAATTTGGCGTCCGCCGCTGACACGGGGCGCCAAATCTCTCTTATCTTTCAAAAGTTATGGAGTCCCCAAATGTCGAACGCAACTAAACTGGAAGCGTCCATTCGCGTCACGCCTCGCGCGGACGAAATCAAGACGCGCGCGCCGTTCCTGCGCGCGATTGCGATCGGCCTTGTGGCGTTTCTGACTTTGGTCGATCTTTTCGCCAACCAAGCCATTCTTCCCTTGCTCACAAATGCCTATCGCGTCACGCCGGGCGAGATGGGCCTCGCGGTCAATGCCTCGACGATCGGAATGGCAGCGGCGAGCCTCATCTTGGCCTTCTTCAGCGGGTCGATCGATCGCCGCCGGGGGATGCTCGCGAGCCTCGCCCTCCTTGGGGTTCCGACATTGCTCTTGGCGTATGCACCCAATCTGGCCGTTTTCGCAAGCTTACGGGTGGCTCAAGGGCTGTGCATGGCGTCCGCTTTCGCTCTGATGCTCGCCTATCTAGGCGAGCAATGCAGCACCAGCGATACTGCCGGAGCATTCGCGGCCTATGTCACCGGAAATGTCGCGTCGAACATATTTGGAAGGCTCATGGCGGCGGCCGTTGCCGGCCATTTCGGGCTTGTCACCAATTTCTATGTCTTCGCCAGTCTCAATCTTATTGGAGCGATCCTCGTCTATTTCACGATCGACCGGGCGCCTCTTATGCCGGCCGCCGCGTCGCGGAAGCTGTCGGCATGGGATGCAATTGCAAAGCACTTGGGCACAATTGCAATGCTTTTCGGCAATGCGCGTCTCCGCGCGAGTTTCGCCATCGGCTTCTGCATTCTGTTTGCTTTCATTGGAACGTTCACCTTCGTCAACTTCGTGCTCGTCCGGCCACCGATCGGGATCGGCATGATGGCAGTCGGTTTCGTCTATTTCGTCTTCCTCCCATCGTTCGTTACGACTCCATTGGCGGGCAATGCTGTCGTGCGATTTGGGACAAGGCGGAGCATGTGGGGTGCTCTCGGCCTCGCCGGCCTCGGCCTGCCGCTTGCTGGCACCGAGGCTTGAACTTGTGATCGCCGGGATGGTCTTGGTCGGCGTGGGAACCTTCTTCGCCCAGGCGGTGGCCACGGGATTCGTCGGACGTGCCGCGACCGCCGATCGCGCCGCCGCGAGCCGTATGTATTTGGCTTGCTATTATTGCGGAGGACTCGCCGGTACCGCGGCGCTTGGCTGGACCTTTGACCGTTTCGGCTGGGCCGCATGCGTTTCCGGCGTCGCTGTGGCGCTGGCAGTGGCGGCGTTGCTGACTTCGCGCTTGGTGACCGCCGAAGACGTGGCGCGCTGAGCGCGCCAGGCAGTATCGCCGAAGCAGACCGTTATCGGGGAGAAATAGGTTCAATCCACTGGAGGCCCAGGTTCGCAAGGGCCTCCACCGGCGTTGACAAAGCTCTGCGAAGGGAACGCGCTGGTCATTGTCACGCCAGCGCGCTCACCCCAATGCAGCGGTCGCCGGGCGACATTCGTGCAGATAGAAGCCTTCGATCGGATCGACCTTTGCTTCCCATGGGGCGTCCGCAAGAACACGGCGCGCAGGTTATCGAAGGTGTATTTGAACTGAGCGCGGTCGGGTGCATCCGAGAAGCCAAAACCCGGCAAATCCGGAGCGATCACGTGGTATCGATCGGCAAGTAGTGGAATCAGATTGCGAAACATGTGCGACGAAGGTGGGAACCCGTGCAATAACAAAATGGTCGGGGCCTGACGGTTGCCTGCTTCTCGGTAGAATACCTTACGACCGTCGATCTCTGCGGCGCGGTAGCGAACCATGACTTGGATCTCCTATTGCCGGGAATCGCGCCTGCGGGGCCGCCGACCACGCCAACGCTGATATCTTTGTGTTCATTGCCTTCGGGCGACGCTGGCAATGGCCGTGTCAGAGAGGAAAAGGGAGTAAGCGAAAAGCGTGGCCTTTAGAGCGGCGAAAAAGGCGATCCTCAGACAACCGAGAAGTGCGAGCTTGGGAATGTTCATTGTCAGTCTCCTTTGTTGCTGCCGCCATCGAGAATTTAATCATGGGGGCTGGTTTCGCGTTCCATCCCCTTCGCCCAGCCCACTCGTGAAACGCAAGCGCGTTCATCAAATTTTCCCGTGGCAAGGGGTGGTGAGCCACGGCCCATTTCCGTACGTTCCCTTGAACCTGCTCATCGCATGGCTCCTTTGCCTGCAGGTTCCGGCCGATCCATCCGGCGATTTGCGGGAAAGTCCTCCCCTCGTCATTCATTGAAATAAGCGTCTTGATGCCGTGACGTTCCAAACCCGTCCTCGCCCGCACCACCGGCCCGATCTTCCGAACCTGTTCATGTCTCAAGGACTCCATCACGAATTCCTGGGTAAGATTGGCTTTTCCATCACAGCCGCGGCGTTGTGACATTGTTTGCGCTCTTGCGCGTACTCCGCGAACATCTGGCCATCAACCATGCCAGTGCCGAGCACATACCAAACCGTGTCACCGAAGACCGGATCGGGCATACCAACGACATCGAGGTGAACGTCTGGTCCATAGTGCTGGGCAAGCTCGCTCGCGTAGATTTCCGCATTCCGTCGCGTGAGATATTCAGCGATCATGATGTTTCCTCCCTTTGCTGCGGAGGAGACTTGCCGGCTTACTCTCGTTGCCGACATTCCCGAATGGACGGTCCACCACCTATTTCCGAAGACAAATTAACCGTGATGCCAAAGGATGGAGAAGCAACGCCCCAAAATGAAATACAGAATGGCTTTTGAGTTGATAGCGGCTCGCTATAGCTAGCCGGAATCGGCCGCACTTTGGGAGGGCTGACCTTGGTGCGCGGTCCCGCGCATTCCGCCGACGCTAATCAAGCTCCGCCGGTTGTACTCTTAATTAAGCTTTCGGCCGCGATGGGGAGCGCTTCGTGCTTCCCTTCCGATCACGCCGCTTCTTCGCCTCGCGATACTGAATACCTGCCGATTTTGGCCGACCAGTCGCCAGCCCGGAGAAGTTTTATGAGTGTGCTAACCGCCAGCGACCGTTGCCGACCGGCGACGGCATACACAAAGACGGTGCGGCTGAGGTCGAGCCCACAGACCGGCACGCATGCAAGATTGGACCGCACCGCGCTTTCGGGCATGAGACCGACGCCGAGATTGGCCTCGAGCAGAACCAGATAATCTTGTTCGGAAACCATTTTATGCGAGACCTTCGGCTGCACCCGCTGGGCGCTCAAAAAATTAGTGAAATTCTCGATCATTTCACAATCGGTGCGAATGATCAAACGTTCGCTAGCTAAATCCTTTGGCTCGATTGCGTCGTTCCCCGCAAATCTATGGGTCTTGCTAACGGCGAGATGGACGCGCTCGGTAAACAGCGGCCAGGCCTCCAGCCGCTCCCAGGACTCGCCCAACGGACCCGCAAGGGCAATTCGGCTTCGCCCTTTTTCAGATGTTCGGCGACAGCGCCGCTGGCACCACGCAGAAGGCGCAGCTCGAGGCCGTCAAAGGCCCAGCTCAGTTCGGCAAGATGCGAGACGATCAGCGACAGGCTGACAGAGCGCGAAATCGCTAGCGATAAAGGCGGGACCCCGCCCTTTTTGAGCGAAGTGGCGAGAGTTTTGGCGGCAGCTGCACAGTCGTAGCATTGCTGCAGAAAAGGCGTCATGCGCCGGCCAAATTCGGTGAGGTGGGTGAGGTTTCGCTCGCGCCGGAAGAGATCATGGCCGAACTCTTCCTCCAACTGTTTGATCGCGCGCGTGAGCGAGGGCTGCGCAACATTGCACTCCTCGGCGGCGCGCGTGAAATTGAGCAGGCGCGCTACGGCAAGGAAGTACCGGACTTGGTGCATTTCTATCGGTGCGCCGTCTTTGTGCACAGCTTGTAACTTGCTGGGCGCCCCCCATCGGCTTGAACCATAGTCTATCGCCATCGAACTATACCGCAAACGCTATTTCAAATGTGCGCGGGGCGCCTTTAGGGTTGTCGTCAGGCATTAACCCCCTCGCATCAGGTTCGCGCCGCACCAGCGTCCGGACCGCGGACGCTCCGGAGCCGTGGACACGCAGCGCCGATAACATTAGGAGTTCATCCATGAATACGATGAATACAACAAGCAAATCCGAGACTGCCGCTATCGCCCGCGGCGAACTTGCCGGCAAGGCGGCGATCGTCACCGGATCGACCAGCGGTATCGGGCTCGGCATTGCCCAGGCTTTGGCGTCGGCAGGCGTTGACGTAACGCTCAACGGCTTCGGCGGCGCCGCCGAAATCAACCAAATACGTAAGAACATCGAGCGGTCTTTTGGAGTTAAGACCCTTTATTCGGCTGCCGATATGTCGATGCCAGGCGACATAGAAGGGATGGTCGAAGCCGCGCGCAAGGCCTTTGGCAAAGTCGACATACTCGTTAATAATGCGGGCATCCAGCATGTCGAAGCAATCGAGACCTTTCCGCCCGCCAAATGGGACGCCATCATTGCAATCAATCTTTCCTCCGCCTTCCATACCATCCGGGCGGTCGTCCCGGAGATGAAGGCACGCAATTGGGGCCGCATCATCAATATTGCTTCGGCGCATGCACTGGTCGCCTCGCCGTTTAAGTCGGCCTATGTCGCGTCTAAGCATGGCATCGCGGGTTTGACCAAGACGGTCGCGCTGGAGGTGGCCCAACATGGCATCACGGTCAATGCGATCTGTCCGGGCTACGTTCTGACGCCTCTGGTTCAAAACCAGATCCCCGAAACGGCAAAGGCGCGTGGTCTTACCGAAGACCAGGTTGTGAAGGATGTGCTTCTGCACGCGCAGCCGACCCGGAAGTTTGTCACCACGGAACAAATCGGCGGCTTGGCGGTATTCCTTTGCACCGAAGCCGGTGCCTCAATCACTGGCGCCGCCTTACCGGTCGACGGGGGATGGACGGCCGAATGAGCCTCGCCTGATTCCAAGGGCGTGCGGGTGCAACGACGAGCCGCCCTCACTATTCAAGTTTACAAGAGGCGTATAATCTACGATACGAGTGTACTCGCCGGAAGTTTCGGGCGCGGCGCCGTCCATTCGGAGACATCGCTTGAAAGAGCTGCCGCTTTCCCAGATTTTCGAAGAGGCGTTTGAGCGCGCGCGTGGCATGGACGCTTCGTCCAGTGTGCGTCTGGAATCCATCGCGGACTCTATTCGCGTCGCAAGCCCGGCCTTTGCCGAGGTGGTGGACCGGGTTATTGCGCGGTTCAATCTCAATGGCTCCGGCGCCACAGCTCCGGCTGTCGGAGATCCAATGCCGCCGTTCATGTTTCCCGACGATCAAGGGCATCTCGTCACCCTCGAACAACTCCTCGCCAAAGGGCCCTTGGCGCTATCCTTCCAACCGGGACACTGGTGCCCATATTGCCGGCTCAGTACAAATGCTCTGGCCGAGGCGCAATGCGAAGTCGAACCCATTGGCGGTCAGATTGTCGCCATCACGCCCGACTTGCAACACTTCGCAACCGCACTGAAATCGGATGCTGCGGCAAAGCCATTTCCGATTCTGACCGACGTCGATAATGGCTACGCACTTTCACTCAATCTTGCGACTTTCGTCGGTTTGGAGATGCAGTACTTTCTGAAAAGCGGCGGTTGGGATATTTCTCCCCTATCCTCCTATCTGTGCCTGTGGCCTTGGCCCATCCCTAGGCGCGCCCGTCTTGATGTGGGCCTGAATTTTCAGACATGCACAGCCCCCATCTGCAGATGGTCGAACATACGGCCATCCCTTGGACGGGTGTTCCGGTCCAAGTGGCACGTCGAACAGGTCACCGGCCACCCAGCCGAAGGTTTCAGCTAGCCCGCCTCACTGGTCGAGGAACCTGCCACCATTATCGATGGCCTTGCGCCAGCGGACTTCGCCGACACCGGCAGACTGCCGGCATTGCAGCCGCGCCAACTGTCAAGGTAGCACTCAGGCACGTCACCGGCTTTGCGCTCCTCAATTTCCGACTTCGCCGGCTTTCGGGCAAGTCAACAACGCCTCCAGAAACGCCCGAAATAACATCGTTTCCCTTTGCGCCACTTTTCAACGCCGCTACCCCTTTCATCGCCCGATGAAGGCGCGCGGCAAGATCAGCTTACATGCGCGCCCCGTCGAAGATGCTGGCGTTCACGATATAGACGCGCTTGTTGGTGCCAGCGGTCTTTCGCACGGGCTGAAATCCATCGGCCGCCCGTTCCAACATGCCGAGCCCGGCCAGCGTCCGCACGACCAACTTTGGATCAAGACCAGCGCAATTCTCTACCCGCCATGTCTCTGGCGGGATCATCCATTCGCGCGAAGTTCCGTCGCCTTTCAGCAGCCCGCGCGGTTCAGGGCGGCCTTGACCTCGCAATCGTCCAAAGGATCAAACCGGCTTTCCCCATGCTGATGAACAGGCGTACTTGTTCAATGGCTTGTTGGACTTCGGCCGGTTCCGTTCCGCCGCGTGCCTCATTAAAGACTATGCTGAACAGAGCTGTATGCTACTAGATTCGCGCATTAAAATACACGTCGGAGACGGGCGAAAATTCCCACTGCGAAATATTGAACTGAAATATGATCTTGTTGTATTGAATACAACGTATTATTGGCGTGCGTATGCTTCACTGCTGCTAAGCAAGGAATTCCTAGAAATTATTCGGTCTCACATGAGAGCGGACGCCGTGCTGACGCATAACACGACAGGTCCGCCAGATTTTTTGAATACCGCCTCGACTGTTTTTCCTCATGCTTACTCATACGACAGCTTCGCGGTTTGCGGTTTCAGCGATTGGCGGCAACGGCTACGAGACCCGGAGTCCGCGACTCGGATATCTCGAATGCGTCCGCTGAATTCCGCTTTGTTCGCACCCACGGATAGAGAATTGATAGAAGGTTACGTAGCTCCCGAGCACATTACAGACTTGACGGGACTCGCTGCGAAAGCGGATCGCCCGCTTGAAGTGATCACGGATCGCAATCTCATAACGGAATACAAATATGGAAAGCGTTGGGGAATCCTGCTCAAGTCTCCACTCGGGCATTGATGCTATGATGACGCGCGCGTCGCTATTGATCAGCGCTCCGCCGCAAACCTAATCAATGTTTCGACTCTCCGCTCGGTTCATAATCCCACGGCTTGCGCCCGCCGGTTCGGTCTCGCGGTCTCCAAAGAGGTTCGGTAGAGAAGAGGACGACGAAAATCCGCTACAACGGCTACCAGTTCCCAGCTGACATCGAGCGGGCGATCTGACTCCATCTCGGGATCACATCGAGCTTCTTGCCACGCGCGCCAGCAATGCGCCGCTCGAATGCGGGCGTGCCCCGGTGCTTCACGAACAGATCGCCTTGCCGCATTTTTTAATGTTGACGATCTTGGCTTCCAATTCGTCGTAGCCGACGGCGCCGACGGCGACGTCCTCGCCAATCACATAGGTGGGCGTGCCGGTCACCAGAAGCGATTTGGCTAGCTTGCCGGACTCCTCGATGCCCGCGGTTATACCCGGCGCGGCGGCGTCCTTCGCCAATTTGTCCATATCGGCCCCGAGATCCTTGGCAACCCCAATGGCTTCCGCCTTGCCGACAGGACCGCGCGAGCCAAGAAGCTTTTGGTGAAATTCCCAGAATTTTTCGCCCTGGAATTGCCGGAGGAATGCGTTGGCAATTTTCGCCGCCTCGACGGAGCCAGGGGAGAGAATCGGAAAATCGCGCAAGACGACGCGGAGATCCGGGTTATCCTTCATGAGCCGCGCAAGATCGCTCAAGGCGCGTTTGCAATAACCGCAATTATAGTCGAAAAACTCGATCAGCGTGATCTTGCCCCCTGGATCGCCGATCACCGCCTGATTGACCGGGCTAAAAAGCGTACTGGATGGATCCGATACGACTTTTTCGCGCGCCGTTGCCTCGGCGGCTTTCTCGCGCGCCTCGAGCACGCCGATCGCTTCGCGCAGAACTTCAGGTTTCTGTACAAGATAATCCTTGATAATCGCCTCTATCTCGGCTTTTTGGCCGGCTGAAAAGCCTTCCGCGCGCGCTGGAGGGAAAGCCAGCGCGAAAAGGGCGAGCGCCAGCGCTGCAACGCCTGCGCCACGATAGGTTCCGTGACGGCAAACGCCCTGGCGCGACCGGCCAAGGCGCGAGCTTAATGCCGCGTGACTTCGCCAAAGCATGAATTATCCTCCTAAGAATTAAGTCCGGCAATCTTAGTGCACCGCCGGTCATATGGAAACATCCCGGCGTTCGAACCCAAAGCCCGCCGGATCTTATTGGATCCCATTCCGAAAATATAGAGAGCTTTGCAACGCGGCGGTATTTAGGCGCGATAGGCCGGGAAGACCTTGAACATGACAAAAGACTCAAATTTGGCGGACCTGTCGCGGTCGAGGATCCCTTTGTCCCTCAGATCCAATATCGCGCCTTTCATGGCCTTGGATGTGCTTGCCGGCGCCACCCGCCGGGAGCGCGAAGGGCAAGACATTGTTCATCTCGAAATCGGCGAGCCCGGCGCGCCGCCGCCGCGCGTCGTGCGGGAAGCCGCCATCGCCACCCTCGATGGGCGCCGGGTCGGCTATACCGAGGCGCTCGGCCGCCCAAGCCTGCGCGCGCGGATCGCGCGGCATTACCGCGACACCCATGGCGTCGAGGTGCCGCCCGAACGAATAGCCGTCACGACCGGTTCGTCGGGAGGCTTCGCTCTGGCGTTCCTCACGCTTTTCGATGCGGGCGCGCGCATGGCGGTCGCCGCACCGGGCTATCCGGCGTATCGCAATATCTTGGAGGCCTTCGGCATCGAAACAGTGACGATCGAGACCGCGCGGGCAAATCGCTTTACGGTAACCGCAGAAATGATCGAGGCCGAGCATTTAAAAAAGAAGCTCGACGGAATCTTGCTGATGAGTCCGGCCAATCCGACCGGGGCGATGATGCAACGCGAAGTCTTGCGAGGCGTTTGCGAGACCTGCGACCGGCTTGGCATCGCATTCATTTCCGACGAGGTTTATCATGGGCTGACTTATCGCGAGGCGGCGGCGACGGCGCTCGAATTTTCGTCAGAAGTCATTGTCGCAAACTCCTTCTCCAAATATTTCTGCATGACCGGTTGGCGGATCGGCTGGCTGGTGCTGCCCGAGCATCTCATCCGCCCCGTCGAGCGCTTGCAGCAAAGCCTGTCCATCTCGGTCCCTTTTTTGAGCCAAATCGGCGCGGAGGTTGTTTTCGACGCGCAAGAAGAATTGCAGGCTGTGCTTGCGGGCTATGCAAAAAACCGCGAAATCCTTCTCCATGAATTGCCCGGCATGGGGTTTGATTTCCTCCCCGCCGATGGCGCATTTTATCTCTACGCCGATATTTCGCGGTATAGCTGCGACTCGCTTGATTTTTGTGCAAAACTGCTCGACGCGACGGGGGTCGGGACGACGCCGGGAGCCGATTTCGACCGGGCCCGCGGCAAGTCGGCGATAAGGCTCTCTTTTGCCGGGCCAGAACGCGATATCGTCGAGGCGGTGCGGCGCCTAAAATCTTGGCTGCGGTGAGCGGGCGGCCTTGCTCCAAAGCCAAGACGGCGCGGGGTCACTCGTCCGATATTTTTGCGTAACGTACCAAAATGTCTCACGTGAAGCATTTTGGTACGATTGACAGTTGCGGACGTCATAAAAAGAATATCGAAATAGGGCAGGGCGGGTTTCACCATCACAATGCCGGCTCCTTCCTCGATATCTTGCGCGACCTCGCGCAGGCCTCGTCGGAATTGGCCGGGTCCATCTGATCGATGCGCTTATCGCCGGTGAGCGTCGCACGGCGTCGACGCCGGACGCGGCCTTGATCCGCGCGCGCTACTCGCGCTTGACTGTTTTGACGGCAAGGGGCTTTTTGATGCCGAAGTGTTTTCTGGCGTTACTGTCATTGTGCGCGGCGGCGCGCCCAAGTTCACTCTCAAGATCGTCAAGCTCCGCCTTGCTTCTGAGCTTCGGCCGTTCAGGATCGGTTCCTGTGACCGGCTGATAGGCGAGACTGTCCGGCGGCGGCCGCGTGTCGCGGACAAAATCCTTCGCCTCCGGGACGTCGGCCCAAATTTTCGTGTGCATCAAGGTGTCGAGCGGCGAGCCGCCCGGATTTGCCTCCTGAGCTTGGACAAGAGGGCCACGCCCAAGACAAATCCCGGCAAGCGCCAGCACCGCCAGGGGCCGTGCGCAAGTGTGGAGGAGCCGGTTTCGTTTCATTGCAGCGTGCCAGGGCCAAAACTTTGGTTGGTTGCCTATCGGCATAATCCAAGTTTATTGTGTCGGAACCGCGACGAAACGCGGCGCGGATTTTGCAGTACCAGAATAGGCTTTTTGCGCCGCACGAAAGCGTGGGAAATCGAATGAGCGCTAGAAAAATTAAGCGCTTGGCGACGGGGGCGATCGAGCGCGAGCTCACCCCGCCGAAGGTTAAAGGCAAAACCTGGGCCAAGGCCGACGCATCGCCAAATCGCGGCGCGGCCAAGCTTGCGCGCGCCGTTGCGACTGACGCGGCCGCGAGCCCTGATGGCCAAGATAGGAAAGCCCCCGCGTGGGGCCCTGCCGGAGGCAGAAGCACGGTGGCCGCGCCCGCCCGGGCGGCGCCGAACGCTTCGCGCGAAACGGCGGGACCAGACTTTGAACGCTTGTCTTATAATTTGGCGCGGCTGGTGGAACAGGGCGGCAGAGCGCTCGCCGCGTATTTCAAGCCATCGGAAAACAACGAGGCCAAAAGCAATGTGTCAAACGGAGTTGCCGACGCGATTCGCTCGATCAGCCGCATTGCCGAACATTGGTTGAGCGATCCCGGCCGGGCCGTCGAAGCGCAATCCTCCCTGACGGCAAAACTCCTCGGCCTTTGGGCGCATAGTTTGCGGCGGATGTCCGGCGGGTCCGAAAATCCGTTTGTGCCCTATGACCCTTCGGACAAAAGGTTCGCCGCCCCCGAATGGCGGGAGAGTCCATTCTTCGATTTCCTGCGGCAGGCGCACGCGATCGTCTCGCATTGGGCCGAGGATCTCGTTTTACGCTCGAACGATGTCGATCCGCACGTGCGCGACAAGGCACAATTCTACCTGCGGCAAATATCGAGTGCCCTTTCGCCGTCGAATTTCCTCGCCACCAATCCCGAGCTCCTCAAGGAAACCTGGGCGTCGAGCGGCGACAATCTCGCCCGTGGCGCCGCGCTGCTGGCGCAGGACATGGAGGCCGGCAAGGGTACGCTCAAAATCAGTCAATGCGATACCTCGAAGTTCGAATTCGGCGTGAATATCGCGACGACCCCAGGAAAAGTCGTCTTTCGCAACGATCTCATGGAACTCATTCAATATGCGCCGGCAACCGATAAGGTTTTCAAGCGGCCTTTGCTCATCGTCCCCCCTTGGATCAATAAATTCTATATTCTCGATTTGAACCCCGAAAAAAGTTTCGTGCGCTTCGCGGTGTCGCAAGGCCTCACCGTCTTCATGATTTCGTGGGTCAATCCCGATACCCGCCATCGCGACAAGGGATTTGAAGCCTATATGCGGGAAGGCATTTTTGCCGGGCTTGATGCTATTGAAAAAGCAACCGGCGAATCCGAGGTAGCCGCGATCGGTTACTGTATTGGCGGGACCCTGCTCGCCATGACGCTCGCCTATATGGCGGAGACCGGCGATAGACGGATCGCGAGCGCATCATTCTTCGCGGCTCAGACCGATTTCAGTCAGGCTGGCGATCTCAAGATTTTTGTCGACGAGGAGAGTTTGCGCGCGCTCGAAAAAAAAATGGCGGCGACCGGCTATCTCGATGCATCGGCGATGGCTTCGGCCTTCAACATGCTCCGGCCGGAGGATCTCATCTGGTCCTTTGTGGTCAATAATTACATGAAGGGCAAACCACCGCTTGCTTTCGACCTATTGGCATGGAACTCGGATTCGACAAGGATGACCGCGGCCAACCATCTCGCCTATCTGCGCCACTGCTATCTCGAAAACAGGCTCTCGAGGCACAAGGCGAAGCTCGGCGGCAAGACCCTCGATCTTGCGAAAATCACGCTACCCGTCTACCATCTGGCGACGCGCGAGGATCATATCGCCCCGGCGAAATCCGTCTTCATCGGCGCCAAGTTTCTTGGCGGCAAGGTCCGCTACGTGCTCGCCGGTTCCGGCCACATAGCGGGAGTCGTCAATCCGGCCGGCAAGCCGAAATATCAGTATTGGCGCGGCAAGGCGCCGGCCGGCGAGTTCGAGGATTGGTTTTCAGCCGCAACCAAACGCAAAGGCAGCTGGTGGGTTGACTGGATCAAATGGATCAAGCGCCAATCGCGCAAGCAAGCGCCGGCGCGCCTGCCGGGCGATGGCGAGCTGCCGCCGATCTCTGACGCGCCCGGCGACTATGTGCGGGTGCGCTATTGATACCGATTTGGAGAGGAAGGAGGCCGGAACACAAACGTCCAAAATGGAAGCCGGGATGCGATAAGGGTCATTCTTGAGCCGCAATCGCCTTCATCGCGGGATTATTAGTTGCGGCTTTTAACAGTTTATGCCTGTGGCGGCGTCAATTTTCCGGACGATGGTCCAGACGCTGAGTAGTTGTTAGACGCGCGCTTCAATCGATGGGGCTCTAAATTGCCTCGGAAAAAATCAATCAGACATCAGAACAACCCCAATTGTGGGCTAGAGTGCTCCAATGGCTCTACGAATCCAATTCGGTCTAATAATCGGTCAATGAAACGACTTTGGCCGGAAAGAATTTTCTTCTGGGCATCAGCGGGAGTGAACCACTCAGCCCGATCAACTTCGGGGAACGATTTCATTTGGCGACTTTTTGGGGGCCATTCCATTTCGAACAAGTTGGACTTCAGTTCTCGTGCATCAAAGTCACCTTCGACCGCCCAGGCGGTAATAACTTTTCTGCTAGGCTGAACAAGTTCACCCAGTTCCCAAAACGCGCCGGTCGGTTCGCTGCCGAGCTCCTCTTCAAATTCCCTCTTCGCGACAAAAAATGGATCTGCCCCTTCTTCGTACTCTCCCTTTGGGATTGACCAGGAACCTAAATCCTTCTTTGCCCAGAACGGGCCCCCTGGATGAACCAAAAGCAAGAGAAGTCCATTGGCTGACTGCTTGTACATCAAGATCCCTGCACTTCTCTTTTTCATAGTTCTCTCCTTAACGTATCTCTGCTCCCTCGTTGAGCAGCTTCCGGTAGCCCTCCATAAGCGATCGGTACAAACCTGACTCGCAGTCGTCCCCAATCTCGAACGCGAAACTCTCCTCCATTGGAGCCTTGTACGCCTTTGTTTCAATTTGAATTATACCATCTGGGTAACCTTCATCAATGATGATGGCGCTACCCAAAGGTAGGACGTTATGAGTCTGCAACATGAGCCGACGTTTTTCAACAGCTCCGAGTTCGGATTTCCACACCTTTAACATTTCCAAAGTTTCGGTTATCTCCCTTTGTAGCTGTGATCCTGCCTTTCCCAGAATCGGAGCTACAGACATCATCAGACCCCCGTTTCCAGGGCATAGAAGCGATATTTTCACCTTGAACTCTGGATTTGCTCGCAATTTTCCTTCCATCCCGCGTTTCAGGTTTTCAAGGTGAGTGCCAGTAAGCAAATTAATACTGACGAAGGTCAAATTGTGCTTAGCGCGCTGTATGTAGGTAGTGATTGATCCTGCACCTTCTCTAAAGGCTGCGTAGTACCGTCGATGAGGAATAAACGCCCTCAAACCGCTTGTAGCGATCATTTCATAGCTGGCTAACTTACTGCTACTTACATAGTCTTTAGTTCTAGGCGGGAAGAAGCTTTCCAGCTCATGACTATATTGTTGAAATGTTGATTCTGCCAATGGTGGCAGCTCACGAACGGCTTTGGCGATATCATCTAAATCAATGTTAGACAAAAGGTGTGGATTAATTGACAAATAGTTATCAACACCCAAGGTATTTCTTAACTGAAATTCGATACCGTCCACTTGGCATGCCCCGATCAAATCAAGAATTGTTTTCACCGTCGAAAACCCAATCGGACGTAGACGCTGATACGTTTCTTTTCCGATGCCAACAGGGGTCATCCCAGTGCCGAAATGTAAAAGCTTGACCCGAGACTCTGGTATTTTCAATACCTTCGTTGCCGCAAAGTAGCTGATCAAGCTCGGCGAATTCGCCCACACTCCACCGTCCACGTAGCACTGCTCCTTTCCTTCAGGCTGGACCGCCGCAAAAATACGTCGGTGCCGCGGCAGTTGCTAACGCTGCATCAACAAGGGAAATATCCAATTCGGAAGATCGAAGCTCGCCGACATTCGTAATTAGCTTAATCTGAAACCGGTCTAATGTCGCCGCTACAAGTATCAGCCTCCGATCGAGTCCATTTATCCGTGCATTTCCGAACTCTTCGGCCAACCGGTCTTTAAGAGGCTTACTCGAATATTTTGGCCCTCTGGAAATTGCAAACCGTCTCGCCCGGAAAACGCTCGGCATGGTCTCCCGAAAGATCGTGGAAATCTGCTCTGCGGCCACACCGTGCGCAAGCCCCGCTGCGATTATACCCCCGACTGAGGTGCCAGCGATAAGATCAAATTGCGATTTGAGCGGAGTACCTAATTGGCGCTCAAAGCGGGAAAGCATCTCTGCTTGCAATATCCCTCTTACTCCGCCACCACTCTATGACAGGATCCGGAAAAAGTCGCGTGCCAAGTCTTTCCCCAGGATTGCAATCCTGCTCGCCAGCTGCGTTTAGGATCCAGATAACGCTACTAGACGCCGAAAGCGGCATCTGATGCTATATGTTCGCCTTGCACGCCGGCAGTTTGCTCGCGAGCGCCGGGATGCTCTCCTATACAGAAGAGTATTACACTGCAAATCGACGGACTGCTTGTTTCGAACTTATGCAGCCGCTTTCAGCCGACTGCTTGGAGTCGAGGCTCTGTCGAACCGAAGTGCCAAATCGGTGCCAAGCATATAGAGATAATGTGCTAAGTGCTGGAGCGGGCGAAGGGAATCGAACCCTCGTATGCAGCTTGGGAAGCTGCCGTTCTGCCATTGAACTACGCCCGCTATATCAAATAGCAACGATGCCTTTTTTGGACGCGACTTCGCGGGTTTTCGGTAGCGCGACGCTTGTCTACAAGCGCGGCCAATTTGAGCAGAGGAGATTGCATTTGGCAAGCTCCGTTTCCACGTTTGGTGTTGGTTCATCGACAGGGGTAGAACGTGGGCGGATTGCTGAGTGGGACGGTTGCCAGAGTGCTCTTCGGAATAATTGCCGGAGTGGTGGCGGGGCTAACCGTTTTGGCGGTCAAGCATCCAAAAGTATATAAAAAGCTTTACGTGGTGCTTTTGATAATCTTGTTGGGAGCGCTCGCTGGAGGAGCTATCTCGGATTTGAGTAATGGAGCCGGATACTCCAGATTTATCGTTACGGCGGTTATTCTTTATGTTTCGTTCCTGCGTGCTCTTCCTCTCTTGTTAGGAGAAGACAAGCCTGTTAAAGAAAAAGATGATGAATAAATCGTGCTATGGATTTAGTCTTAATTATCCATAAGAATAGGTAGCCGAAACTTCCGCGTTTCAATCCTTATGTCCGTTGACGTTCGACTCTTCGAGCAGCAGCGTCTCGATGTCGTCAAGGATCATGGCGTGATCGAGCGATAGGTTCGAATAGATCTCGCGGACAAAGCCCTGCTTGTCGATCAAAAACACTTTTAGGAGATGATTTATGACCACGCCCCTTCCGCCCGATGCCGCGCGATCGATGGAAATCTCCTCGCCCATGTCGCGCAGCACGGGTTTGAGAAACAAATTGGAGTAGGTGGTGAGGAAATGCCAGGGCACGATGGAGGCGCTGGATTCGTAGCGGCGCGCAAAACCACTGAGCATTTCCGGCGTATCATGCGCTGGGTCAAGACTCATGAACACGAGCCGGACTCGCCCGTGCAATTCGGGACGGGCGATAATCTCCTCGCGCATTTTCTCGAACGCGACCCAGGCCAGCGGACAGCCGTTTGGATCGGCGCAATAGGAATAGAAAAACGCAAAAAGCGTGATCGCGCCCGTCGTGTAGCGGGAAAGCCCCCGGGGAAACCGCGTGCCTTCAAGCACGATTCCCGCCGGCATGCGCTGAATATGGTCGAGCGTGTAGCTTCCAGGCGGCGGCGGCAGGCCCGCCGACTCTTTCGCACCGAGCGGCACGGCCGCCGCGAAAATGCTCGCCACAGCGATCAAACTCGTCCAACACGGCCTGAAATGACGCGCTCCTGTGGCGCGCATCCTCACCGGGAAGCCGCGCTGCCCGGCATGTCGAGCGAGGCTTTCTCGGGGGGGCCCGAAAATTTCATGTGATGCGGGCGGCCGAGCTTTTCGCCAAAAAAATCGACTTCGAATTTGAGATTGAGATCCTTGCCGTCCCAGTCGTAGGCGCGCAAAACCTGCTCGTTGTCGGCGCCCTTCTTGTCCCACCTCGAAAGCAGCGATGAGGTGATGTACACCCGCTTTCCATCAAAACTTTGAGAAATCATGTTGACCTGTTTGCCGGTGACTTTCTCATAGATCTGCGCTGGCTTTGTTGGATCGGAAATGTCGAACAAGTGGGTGGTGCCATCCATGAACGTGTTGACCCACAAGGTCTTGGCATCGGCCGCAATCGAAATATCGACGGGCAGTGGAATTTTGGCGGGATCGCCGATCGTGGCGACTTCTTTCGCCTGCCATTCGTTGTTGGCGTCGTGGCTGACGAGCCAGAGTTTCGAGGTAAGCGCCGAGGCGGTGATCGCCCAATCGTCGCCCTCGTTCAGCGACCAGCGGATTTCGAGCGGCGCGCCGGGAACACTGAAAATTTTCTCCGGTTGCATGGATTTCAAATTCCACAACACCATCGTGTTGCCGAAATGCTTCATCGCCTCGGCGTCCTTGATGAGCTTGCCGAGATCCGTCATGTAATTGTTCCAGCCGGTGAAGCTCGATGTCAAAAACACGTTTTTCTTTGGGTTGATGGCGAGGTCGTAGCCATAGCCGTCGCCGCCGTTTTCGGCCGGGATCGGATGGGCGGAGAGAAACTCACCCTTGTTGCTATAGATGGCTAGTCCGGTGACGCCGTCGCGGGTCTTGTCGTTCGACAAGCTACCGATCACCATGCGGCCGGGAATGGCATAAAACGTATGCGGGCCGACGAATTTGGTCTTTTCAGCAAAATCGGCAATCGTGTTAACGAGCCTTGGCTGCGATGGATCGGTGCCGACGTCGAAGATGAAAATCTTGTTGTCGTCGAGGCGACCGGCCCAGAGATATTTGCGGTCGTCGGTGAAGCCCATGTGATGCGCCTCGCCGCGGCCGCCGACGGACACGCTGCTCACAACCTTGCCATAGGTTTTCGATTTGGGATCGACGTCGATCGTGACAAGCTTGTCGGAGCCGTCGCCGAGACCCTTCTCGCCGAGCGTCCAGACGTGGAGATAGGCCTCCTGGCCCTTGATAAGCGCGGCCGTATAAGGCGAAAGGCACGTCTCGTCCGCCCGCGCAACCGGCGCGGCGATTCCCCAAGCGCCGGCGATGATTCCCGCCATGAGTGCGTGTCGAGCCCAGTCCTTCATCATTTACTCCCTAAAATTCCCTCGCCGTTGCCGAGCATATATTTCCACTAAAGCGATGGCAAAGGGTTCTTCTCAGACGCCCGATGCTCGTGCGCGGCGTGCCCTAGCCCAAGAAAAACCCGGCAGCGGGCTATGCCATTCGCGCCGCAATGTCAGTTTTGTTTGAGCATTTTCATTCCGGCCGGCTCCTGCGTAGCGCAGGCGATCACCCCAAAGGCGTCGACTCTCCGCCAGATGTAATTGCCGTCGCCCTTGGTCAATTGGAATTGCGGCTCTGGCAATCGCCATAGTTTCATTTCAATTCCGGCAGGAGGCTCCTTGCCATGTTCGAGCGGCGCGATGATCCAGGCCGGTGCATCCTCGCGTGCGCAGAGCCGCCGCACGCCGTCCCGCGACAAGAGCGCCTTGTCCGCGGCCAGAGGCGCGCTCAAGGCCGCGAAGCTCTTTTGGTCCGCGAGCCGCAATTCCATCAGAACTTGCATCCGGGTGCGCCATTCGGCGGCAAGAGCCGA
Source organism: Methylocella sp. (assembly GCA_050728695.1). GTDB lineage: Bacteria > Pseudomonadota > Alphaproteobacteria > Rhizobiales > Beijerinckiaceae > Methylocapsa. Next base: position 23,232 of record JBOHJV010000015.1, read on the forward strand.
TGAAAAAATTATCGGATTCCCCTGCAGGGCCGACGCCCATTGCGGCCGGCCAAGGGTATACCAGGCCTCGGCCGGTCCGTCGATCCAGAGCACTTCCCCCTGGCGTTGATCGATCAGCCGCATGATGTCTTCCGGCGCACCGCGCGTCACCATCAAGTGCAGGGCTGGCGGCCGGCGATCCCAAAGGCAAAAAAAAGCCGCAAGCAAAACAATCGCGCAACCTTTTTGCACAAGCGGATCGATGCGCGGCTTGGCGACGGCGAAATAGACGGCAAGCGCGCAAAGCGGAATGGCGAGGACCTGTCTGACGAAGACAAAATTAATATTGTCATAACCCGCGGGCGCGGCGACGGCAAATTCCCAAAGATAGGCAAAATGGCGGATGTTCCAAATCGTGGCGATCGCGATGGTGGATATCCATGTGGCGAGGATGTATTGGGGCTTGAGCGAGGGCGCGAACCATTTCACCCCGAAATGGAGGGAAAGGGCCAGGATCGCGGCGGGCCCAGCGATCTCTAGCGCTGTGTTGAACGACCAGCACAGCACCAAGAGAGCCAAGACCATGCGTCCAACGGGGCCGCGCCGCCACAGTTCAACGGCGCAGATGCCCAAGGCCATTGCCCCGGCGGCAGCCATCAGCCAAGCCGTGCGCCACGGCTGAACTTGAACGACGAGGAGGGACCAAAGCCAATCGCCAAAAATCGCGGCGATCGCTATGCCGCCGAGACCAACCACGATCGTCGCCGCAAGGACCCACCGGGCGCGGCCCTGTTGGAGGGTTGCGGCAATCGCAATTGTCACTGCCTGGACGATGAGCGGCGGGAACGATTCCATTGGCCAAAGGCTTGGAAACAAATAGGCGTTGCGCGACTCGTACAGGCTCCGCAAGGATGGATCGATGGCAATGAAAAGCCGGTCCATCAAAGGCAGGCCAAGGGCACCACCCAAAATCGCAAGTGCTCCGGCGCAAGCGCAAAACCAAAACCAGCGTTTATCTTCCAAGCCGAGGACGACAATAAAAACGCCAAACCCGGCGAGCGCCATGATCGGATGCAAAAGCCCCGCCGCGACGAGACAGCTAAGGCAAACAACGTCCTGTCTTGCCACAAGCGCGGCGAGCCCGGCCAGCACGAATGCCTCGGCAAAAGGGCGCGGAATGGCTTTGAGCTCGGCAAATCCGAACGGATAGGGCGCGCCATAAGCGTTGGGCAGCAGAACGGCAAAGATCACGACCACCCATGCCGCGCCGCCGCCCGCGAATTGCCGCGCAAGGGCACGAGCCGCGAAGAACCATGCGAGCGCCGCGACGACCGCCAGCACTTCCCCGGTCATCGCCGGTCCCCACAGCGCGACCATCGCCCGCGCCACGAAGCGGAACAGGCTAAAGCCGAATTGGCCATCATGGACGAACATCAGATCGCGGCCGACACCGGATGGATCGAGATCGGCAACCGCGCGGGCGACATAGAGCTGGGGGTCTTGGATAATGCCTCGATAGGGCCGGCCCAGGGCGAAGACGAGAAATGCGATCAGGGGAATTGGCGAGAAGTTTTTCGCCGTTAGGCCGCCCGTTCGGGGAATCGCCGCGCCTAATTTTTTTGCCGCGCCCAGAAAAGTCCTCGGCGGCCGGGAGAGCTTAGGGGGCAAGCCACCCTCGCGCGCCCTCCACGCCGACCGCGGGCGCACGTTTATCGCCATGGCCGCCTCACGCCACTCTTCGCGGCACGAGGCGCGCGCTAGCAAGGGCCTCCCGCGCGCCGGAAACGCCGGCTTCGCCATATTCGGCATCCTCGTTGACTTGCCATACGTCGTAGAGCGTCCGGCCGGCCAAAATATTCTCGGCGGTCAGCATGCCGGTCATCATCGCATGATCCTGGTTGTTGTATTTGTGCATGCCGTTGCGGCCGACGAGATGCAGCGCCGGAAACTGGCTCGCAAGCTCGAACCGGATCATCCGCAGATTTTGGAGATAGGTTTCGTCGTAGACCGGATAGGCTTTTTTTTGCCGCACGACGCAGGCGTCGGCAATTTCCTCGCCGCGCAGCAAGCCGATGGCGGAGATCTCTTGGCTGGCGAGCGCGATCAAATCCGCATCCGCCATGCCCCATAGATCGTCGTCTTCCGAGCAAAAATATTCAAGCCCGAGGCATGTCGAGGTCGCGTCCGGGACCATCTCCGGCGACCACGACCGGAAGTTTTGTACACGGCCGACCTTTACTCTTGGGTCATGGATATAGATCCAGTTGTCGGGCCATTGGCGTTGCGTCCGGCCGATCAGGACGACGGTGAGAAAATCGCGGTATTTGAGCGCCCGCGCATGGAACAGAGAGAGCGGCGTGGGACTGAGCGCGGCAAAGAGTTCCGGGATCGGCGCCGAGGAGACGACATGGCGCGCCTGAAAGGTTTCACTTGTTCCGTCGCCGCCGATGGTCTCCACAGTCCAAATTCTTCGCTCCGGATCGAAGACGAGCTTCTCGAACCTGCGATCCATGGCAACGCGGCCGCCGGACGCCTTGATTTTACTGGCGGCGGCTTCCCACATCATGCCTGGGCCCCGGCGCGGATAACGAAACGATTCAATCAGGGTTTTCGCGCCGGCGCCACCGCCCGGCTTAAATCCCAAGGAGCGCTTCAGGCCATCAATGAGCGCCTTCGAAAGATTGAGCCCCTTGATTCGCTGGGCCGCCCAATCGGCCGAAATCGCATCGCACTCCATGCCCCAGACCTTTTCGGTATAAGTCTTGAAGAAGATCGAAAAAAGCCGTTCGCCGAATTCATTGCGCATCCATTGGTGGAAGGTCTTGGGATCGCGGATTGGAAACGCGCGGGCATGAGCGTAGGAGGCGAGGCAGGCGAGGCTTTGCTTGAGCCCCAGATTGCGCAGCGCCTCGAAAGCCTTCAGTGGATAGGCATAGAACTTGCCGGCGTAATAAATGCGCGACAGCCGGGGGCGAACGAGAAAATCGTCCGGAAGGATCTCGTTCCAGAGCGCGACCACCTCGCGCGACTTTGAAAAGAACCGATGTCCCCCGATATCGAACAAAAAGCCCTTGTAGGAGACGGTCCGGCTGATTCCGCCGACATAGTGCTTGTCTTGTTCGATCACGACTACGCCATGGCCGGCCTTGGCGAGACGGTAGGCGGTGGTCAGCCCGGCGGGACCAGCCCCGATAACCAAGGTTTCGATCGTCTCCACTGTGCGCTCCACGCTGACTTTGCAACGCGGAGGAGAACAGTTGAAGGTTAAGTCAGGACTACAAGAATGAAGACGAGTCTATCGAACAGGCAATATGACCAGACGCCGGGCTATTTATCGAATTTGCGGATTATTTATTGTTATATGCTAGAATACGTCGTAATTTGGTCAGGCATTATTAACGAGAACGGTCGCGTGGGCGCAGGTGGTCACCTTTGAACGGCGCCGCGGGGCGTCGGATTCCCAGCCGTTCGAGTTTCATCTGGAATTTCATAATGAACGACGCTGGCACCGTCGCGCTCGCCCCAACGCTCACGAAATGCAGCCGCGGCGGGTTGTTTCTCGGCGCCGCGCCGTAAATCGATATTGGCAGGCGCGTGCAGCTTTTTGCGCGCGTAACGGTTTGGCCCTCAACGCGGCCCCGCGGGTAGCTCGCCGGCGAACCAGCCATGGTCCGAGTGGCGGCGCTTGGAGCTCGGGCCGCGGCCGGGAGGCTTTTGCCTGGCCGCCCGCCCGTTGCAAAAATGCCCCATCTGGGTCTTGCCCATGGCCGCGTTAACGATGTTTCCAAATGGGTCAAGCCGTCCAGTTTGAATCCTAGCGTTCCGGTTGTAAAGTAACCTTTGGTTAACGATACCGCCGGGGCGGGCTCCCGTGTCTGCTTGCGCGGAGCCTGGCCCTCGCGAGACAGTTTGTAAGAGGCATTCGATGGCAACTTCCAGCAAAGCACAAGATCCCGCGGCGGCGGCGCTTTTGGCCATCGAAGAGGCGTTGAATCTCCCCGCCGCCGGCCAAAGCCCTGGACCGGCCGAAGCAAATCCCGGCGGCACAGCCAGCCCGGACAAGGCGAAGGAGCGCGCCTTTGGCGAGCGCGACGCCGCCATGCCGCGCCTCGGCCCTTCGAAGCCGGCGCGTGATGCCGCGCCGACGCTCGAGCCACCGCCGGCGGCGATCGGCGGGGATCGACTGTCCGGTCTGGCGGGCGAAAACTCCGCCGCGCCAGGCGCGGAAATTCAGGCCCCCGAGCGTTCCGACGGGGCCGCGCCGGCGATGCAACCGGCCAACGACGATCGCCAATCCGCTGGCGAGGTTCTCCGCGCGTTTCAAAGCCGTTCCAACCGGGTTCCAGCTGTCCTTGTCGCGGCCTGCTCGGGTTTATGGGTCATCCTCGCCCTCGGCTACTTGGTTGCCAACCGCGCGGTCTTTTTCAATCTACCCGCGGGGACTTTGTTGCCGCAAGCGACGCTTTATCTTATGGCCGTCGCGGGCCCCGTTATTTTCGCGTTGGTGACGGCGGCGCTGCTTCGCCGGGGTCAGGAGATGCGGCTCGCCGCTCGTTCGATGACCGAAGTCGCGGTTCGCCTGGCCGAGCCCGAAACCATCGCCGCCGGGCAAATGGTCACGCTTTCCCAAGCCATCCGCCGCGAGGTCGCGTCGATGGGCGACGGCATCGAGCGCGCGCTCGCGAGAGCGAGCGAACTCGATACTCTAGTCAGATCCGAAGTCTCCAATCTGGAGCGATCCTACTCGGACAATGAGCGCCGAGTCCGCTCCCTGGTCGTCGAATTAGCCTCGGAGCGGGAATCCATTCAGACCAATGCCGATCGTGTGCGGGGCGCGATCTCCCTGGCGCACGACAACCTCTCCCGCGATCTAGCCGGGGCCTCCACGCGTTTCGCGGAGAGCGTTGGCGAAGCCGCGGGCCGTGTCACCGCCTCGCTTAACGCAAAGGGCGAGGAAATCAAAACGGCGCTCGGCCGGGGCCGGGATGATCTCGTCGATCAATTGTCGTCGCATGGGAATGATCTCATCAAGCGGCTGACGCAAACCGGACAAGACGCCACGGCCAGTCTTTCGGGGGCGAGCGATGGCATCGCGCGGACGCTTGCCGATCGCACGGCGGAAATGGACGACAAGCTTATGGCCTCGAGGGAGACCCTCGCCGCCGATATGGAAATTCGCGGCGATGCCCTCGCCCAGCGGCTCGACGCCACCGGCGCGCGGATTGCCGAGACAATCTTTTCGCGCGGCGAAAATCTCGCGGCGCGCTTGGCCGAGACCAGCGACCGCCTGCATGACGTTGTCGCGGTGCAAGGCAATACGCTACACGATAATTTGGCCGGGATGAGCGAACGCATCGCTGGCCTGATCTCGGACCGCACCACCGAAGCGCGAGATTCGTTCGAACACGTGACCCAGAATCTTGCCACTCTCTTCGATGAAAGCCAGGCGAAACTGCATACCCAATTCGAGCAGCATGGTGGCGAGCTTCATCGGCGTTTCGCCGCGACCGCCGATGCGACGGCCGCCGCTCTTACTGGCCATACCGAAGCATTGCATCAGAGGGTCGCCGCAACGGCCGCCGACACGCTCGCCGCGTTGACGAGCCACTCCCAGCGCCTGCATGACCATTTGGCGTCCACGGCTCGAGACACGGTGGGGACTTTCACGAGCCATACCGCTACGCTGAACGAACGTCTCGCCGCGACGCTGAACGAAACCTTTGCGGCCCTGACGGACCACTCCGAACATATCGGCGAGAGGTTGGATTCGACAGCGCAAACCACGGTTGCCGTGCTTGCCAGCCAAACCGGAGCGATGCATGAGCGGCTCGCCGCGACGAGCGCCGAGATTCTTGGCGCGCTGTCAAGCCATTGGGAGGAGATCGGCGAGCGCCTGGAATTGACCGCGCACCGTTCCGTTGCCTCGCTCACCAGCCAGACCGAAGCGCTCCACGCCCGCCTGAACGCGACCGTCGGCGAGACGCTTGGGGCGTTGTCGCGCCATTCGGAGGCGATGAGCGAGCGGCTCGAGACGACCGCGGAAAGTTCGGCGACGGCATTCACGAACCAGACCGAAGCGCTCCACGCCCGCCTGAACGCGACCGTCGGCGAGACGCTTGGGGCGT
>JBOHJV010000015.1:29435-32994 GCA_050728695.1 Methylocella sp.
ACCAGACCGAAGCGCTCCACGCCCGCCTGAACGCGACCGTCGGCGAGACGCTTGGGGCGTTGTCCCGCCATTCGGAGGCGATGAGCGAGCGGCTCGAGACGACCGCGGAAAGTTCGGCGACGGCATTTACGAACCAGACCGAAGCGCTCCACGCCCGCCTGAACGCGACCGTCGGCGAGACGCTTGATGCGCTTGCGAACCACGCCGGCGAGATTGGCACCCGCCTGGATGCGGGAGCGGCCCATTCGGCGGCACTCCTTTCCACCCATGCCGAAACAGTGCAGTCGCGTCTGGCGGCGACCGTCGGCGAGACGCTCGGGACCTTGACCGGGTATTCCGAACAAATCAGCGAGCGGTTGGAGGCGGCCGCGCAGCACTCCGCCGCGGCCTATTCTAACCATGCCGAATCCCTGCATGAGCGCCTCGCCGCCACGCTCGACGAAACATTTGGTACCCTCACCCGCCACGCGGATGAGATGCGCGAACATTTGGCGGCGTCCGCGCGCGGAGCCATCGCGGCTTTCGCGGATCACGCGGGAGCGTTGCGCGAGAATTTCGACCTGACCGCGCAACAGGCGATTGCTTCGATCGGCTATCAAGCCAACGACCTCAACGATCGCTTCGCGGATACCGCGAATGAGGCGATCAATGCGATCGCCACCCATGGCGACCGGGTCAACGAAGCGCTCGCCGACCGGCTCTCGATGTTCGAGGAGACCGTTATTGGACAAGGCGGGGCGATCGTCGGCAGCATCGACGCGCATGCCGAACGGTTTACCGCGACTCTCGCCGATCGCCTGGGTTCGATCGAAACCACGCTCACCTTGCAAGGGGGCGACCTCAATGACAAGCTTGGCCTGCGTGCACAGGAGGCGGCCGCCGCGCTGGAGGCGCATATCGAAGCCTTCGAATCGCGCTCCGCCGTCAAGGCCGAGGAGGTTGGCCAGGCGCTCGAGAAGCTCATTTCGCGCGTCGATAAAGGACTCGATTCACGCGCGCAAATGCTCAGCGAGACTTTGACAGGTAGAGCCCTCGATATCGCGCGAGCTCTTGGCGAAGCCGGCGGCGATGTGATCCGCGCGCTCGATGAAAAGGCTCAGGAAATCAATACGACCATGACGGCTCGCTCGGCTGCCATCGGCGAGACGCTGGACGGCGGGGTCGCGCACTTCGAGGAAAACGTCGTCGGCCGTCTTGTGGCGGTTGCCGGAGACCTCGATGCGACGGGACGCGCCGTCGCCGATACGCTCGCGTCGAGGACGCGAGACATCGACCAAACGCTCGCCCTTCATGCCGGCAACATCAACGCGGCGCTGGATCGCGAAGCAGGCCACCTTGGGCAAGTGCTCGCGGGGCGCGCCGAGGATATCCGCGGCACCATTGCACAGGCGGTCGAGGATCTTGACACAACGCTCGCCGGGCGCGCCGGGGAGATCGGCGAGGGCCTCGCCCAGCGGATCAATGAAATTAGCATGGCCTTGGCGGGCCGCCTTGGCGAGCTCGAGGGCGCGCTCGGGGAGCGCGGTCAAGCGCTAAGCCGAGCGTTGGCGGCTCGCGCTGGGGATTTGCGCGAGCTCTTCGATTCCCGCGGCGAGCAACTGGTCGAGGCTCTCGCCGCTCGCGGCAACCAGATTGCCCAAGAGATGACAAGCCTCGGCGAAATTGTCACCCAAACGATCGAGGGCCGTGGTAGCGCCATCGTGCAGCACCTCGGAGAGAAGCAATACGAACTCACGGCGGCGATCGAGGACTCGACGGCGCATTTGCGGGCGGCGATTGAAACCGGCGCCGCCGCGTCGATTGGAGCCCTCGTCGATACGAATGAAAGACTGCGGGCTGGGATGGCCGAGGTGATCGATCGCCTCGTCAACAGCAGCGCCGGATTGCAAAGGGCGATTAGCGCGACTGGCACCGATTTCGCGGCCGCGGAGCATTCGCTGAGCGAGCGCATCGACTATTTTCGCTCCATATTCACCAACATCGCCGGAGAGATCAGCCAACTCAACCAATCCACGCGGGCCACGCTCGACGAAGCAAGCAGCCTTGCCGAAACGATCGCACGCCACAAAGAGAGCTTGGCGACCGCCGCCGGCGATCTCTCCCGCCAGCAGGGCGATCTCGACCAGATGCTCACGGCGCGGCGCGAGTCGCTCGAATCGCTTGTCAACAACGTCAAGGTGCGCCGCGAAGACTTGGAAGGCGTGATGCGTTCCTGCGCGGAGCGTCTCGAGGACTCGTTTGAAAAAGCCGCGGCGCGCGCGCGCGACATCGGCGCCGTCCTCGCGGAATCCTCGCAGTCCACCGGCGGAATGATCGACCAGCAATTCGCCGGCGTTCGCGCCAATATAGAAAAGGAGCGCGAGAGCACGGCGGCGGCGATGCGCGTTGCCTGCGAGCAGGCCAACGCGGAGCTCGCGGCCATTTTCGGGCAAACCACTGAGCGTTTCCAATCCACCGCGGCGGAGCTGCGCGAAATGTCGCGCGAGATCCAGCGCGAACTCGAAGCGACCCGCGAAGTGTTGCGCCGTGGCGCCGCCGATTTGCCGCAGGAGACGGCGCAGCAAGCAGCTTCCATGCGCCGCGCCGTCGCCGATCAAATCAAGGCGCTCGAGGAGCTCAGCGAAATCGTCACTCGCTCCGGCCGCGCATACGACGTCTCTCAGCCGGCTCCGGTCGCGCCCGAACGCGCCGCCCAGCCGGTGCCGCCCCGGCGTGGCGAACCCGGGCGCGCGGCCGAACCACCGCGCGCGCCGGAGTCCCCTCGCCCGGAGGGGCAAAGGCCGCGGTCTCCTGCTTTGCCGCCCAACGCGAAGGCGTCCGGACGCGGCAGCGGCTGGATCTCGGATCTTCTCGCCCGCGCGGACAGCGAGGAACTTCCGGCCGCCCAAAATCCCGCCAGCAAATCGACGCAACCGGCGCAACGTTTGGAAGCGATTTCTCTCGATGTCGCGCGGATGATCGATCATGCCGCCGCCGCCGACGCTTGGGACCGCTATCGCCGCGGTGAAGCCAACGCCTTCTCGCCGCGGATCTACGTCGGCCGCGGTCCTCAGACATTCGACGAAATCCGCCGGCGCTACCGGCTCGATCCCGAGTTTCATGCCACGGTCGATCGCTACGTGCAGGAGTTCGAACGGCTCCTCGCCGAACTTGGCCAGGATGAGGCAAGCGAGGCCGTCGCCAAGACGTATCTTTTGTCGGAGACCGGCAAGGTTTACACCTTGCTCGCCCATGCGGCGGGCAAACTGGGTTGAAACGCGTGGATGTCCCGCTCAAATTCACTCATTTGACCGGTAACGACGCGGCGCAAATTCCAAGGCATTGGAGCATGTGCTGATCGTCAAGCAGCTTTCTAGGACCTGCTCTATCTGGGCAAAGCCTGCTGCGATGTCCGCTTTCGCGGAGGAACTCCGGCCTTTTTTTGGTTTCAAGCTTTTCCGGTGTCCGCGGTGCGGCGCCAGCCGGCCTGTAAGCCGGGTTTTGTATGGCGCGCGGGTTTCGCGCGCGCAATGGCCATTCCTCTAGGACGGCCGTTGCCGGCCGCCTCGAGCAACCAACC
>JBOHJV010000016.1:0-32469 GCA_050728695.1 Methylocella sp.
CGGGGCGATCCCCGGCAATATGCCCGCGTCCGCCATGCGCACCGGTGCCGGCCCCGGCGCTCGACAGAATGCGCTGGCGTGCCCCGGCAGATCGGGACCGCATGCGTCAATTCATGTGCCCAGCTCTTGTCGCGTTTCGTCCAGCCGTTTTACCCATCCCTCCAAATCCTTGAAATACTCCTTATGTTCACTACCAAGGTCTTTCGACAAGTGTTTCATGAAGCGATCATCAATGTGATGAAGAACGTAGGCAGCAGAACGCAGCGATCCTTCGATGAAGCCTTGGTAATCAGAGTAAGCCTCGCCGCAGACGTGAAAATTTGGCCTTGACAGTTCGTTTATTGTGAATGCGCCTAGCCTCGCTAGAACCTCCCACGACTTCCTTTCAGGGCGCCAGTAGTGGGCGGCGCCTCCGTATGGCTCACGACCCCAATCACGAATACCATAAAATATAATATCTGATTCGGAAAAGTTTAGCTTATTTGGAGCATTTTCCTGTATTAAATTTACCAATTTCTTTATGAGCCGCGAATTTTTCTTGCTCGTGTCGCCATCCCTAGCACTCCAACATTCGGGTCTGACTTGACTGCCTTGCTTTTTCACATAGTTTCCCCAGAACGCGGTCGCAGGACGGTCGGCATAGGCCATAATGGCACCTGCTTCGAGCTTGTCTCGTTCGATTATGCCTTTTTCTTTGCATCGCTTACTTGTCATGTAATGGACTTCCCGCGTGGGAAACTGCAATGCGCCCCTATTAGTCATCTCTTCGTCTGTGCGCCTTAGTCTCCACCATGCTTTCTTGACACCAACAAAGCATTTGCTCAATGGGAATCCAAACACTGCATCCAGATCCTCCACTACGTCCGCGGTGAACAATTGGTCATTTCGAATCGCTAGCCTTTTCAATGGCCAATAAGGTAATGCCAATATTACATGATCAAAATTAGATTCCCTTGCTCCATCGGCAAACTCGAGTGTTACTTTATCTCCTTCTGTCGAGACGGAGCGGAGCGTGTGTCCCAGCTTAACTTGGTTGGCCCAGTTTACACCGTTAGTCTCGATTGCTATTTTCAATTCATCTACAATGCACTGCATGCCGCCATAGATGCCCTTGAGCATTTCGCTCGATTTAAAATTGCGCAGCCAAAAGATGATCCACTCAATTGCGTTTGGGTTCTCTGGGATAAGATGGTAGAAAGTGCCGAGTTCGCTCATCTTTGATACGGCGTTGTGACTCATGAGGTCGGACAAGAGGTTCCAAAAACCCATCTCATAAAGGTAAACGCCACCCATTTTGGCGAACTCGCGGAAGTTCTGATAATCGCGTTCAGTCCGTTTACTAATCCATTCATCCAGTTCCTTCCTCCATCGTTCATGCTCAGCAGAAAACGAAGGTTCCATGATCAGGTCTTCCCATTTATATTTCGTATTTTGAAGTGTGCGTCTCAGGCGCGTAACACTTTCATTAAATAAACGCTCTTCATACGAAGAGCCAGTTGTCAGCTCGACGGACAGGAAAATTCGCACTAAAGCTAATTTTAGCAGGTCGAGTCCATTTTTTTGCTCGGCTTCGGCACCGTATGATTGATACATACGTTCGCTATCCGTAGATTCAGATTTGTATTTATCAAAATTGACCAGAAATGGCTTGTTATTTTTAATAGAAAGTTCTTGATCGTCTACTTCTTTTATATGAAATGTGGTTAGCAGATGCTTTAGCAAGATTTGTTGGTCAAGCTCAAGTCGCATTGGACCATATTCAAGATAGAATTCCAGATCCTTGAGCTGTTTCATTCTTGGAATGTTACAGTCTTCTGCCTCTAAATCTTTGTAGATACGATGTGTCGAAATGCGCCCTCCAACATTTTCCGCGGTTTCGAACAGAGTTATTTGGTATTTACGATTATCTGCTTGTGATCGTAGGTTGTTCAGCAGCGCAAGTTGGTGAAGACAGTACAAACCCGCAATTCCCCCTCCAACAATTGCAATTTTAGTGTCATTTGTCATTTCCGTTGTTTCCACCCAACGAGATATTTGAACAAGTTCACGCGAAAACGATGCGAGAACTGACACGTGACGGCTCGCGGTGCGCGCCCATATTTGACAAACATACTCGCTCGTTCGTTGACGTGCAATAAATCCCATTTAGCCACCGGAGAACCCTCAGTGCTCGACAGAACGCGCTGGCGGGCCCTATATTTTTGAAAGCACCGGCACGGGCCTTGCACCCAAATGAGCTTTCCAGAAAACATCATCGAAGCGATTGGGGCGACCCCTCTCATCAAACTGCGCCAAGCGTCGGAACTGACCGGCTGCACCATTTTGGGCAAGGCGGAGTTCATGAACCCCGGCGGATCGGTCAAGGACCGGGCCGCGCTCGCCATCGTTAATGACGCGATCGCGCGCGAAAACTTGCGGCCGGGCGGATTGATCGTCGAAGGTACGGCGGGCAATACCGGAATCGGTCTCGCGCTCGTTGCCAATGCCTTGGGCTACAAGACCGTGATCGTCATTCCCGACACCCAGAGCCAGGAGAAGAAGGACCTGCTGCGGCTGCAAGGCGCCGAGCTGATCGAGGTTCCGGCGGTGGCCTATTCCGACCCCAACAATTATGTGAAACTCTCTGGCCGCCTCGCCCTGCGCCTTGCCAAGGAATATCCGGCCGGCGCGATCTGGGCCAATCAGTTCGACAATATCGCCAATCGCCAGGGCCATTTCGAGACAACCGGGCCCGAGATTTGGGCGCAAACGAACGGCGAGGTCGATGGTTTCACATGCTCCGTCGGGACTGGCGGAACGCTCGCCGGCGTCGCCATGGCGCTAAAAGCCAAAAACCCCAATATTAAGATCGCGATTTCGGATCCCTTGGGCGCCGCCCTTTATTCCTATTATAAAAGCGGCGAGCTGAAATCGCAGGGTTCCTCGATCACCGAAGGAATAGGTCAAGGCCGGATCACCGCCAATCTCAAGGATGCGCCGGTCGATTTCGCCTATCAGATCCCCGATGAGGAAGCCTTGCCCATTCTGTTCGCTCTCGCCGAGCATGAAGGCCTGTTGCTCGGCGGCTCGTCTGGCATCAATGTCGCGGGCGCCATCCGTCTCGCCGCGGATCTTGGGCCCGGCCACACGATAGTGACCATCCTCGCCGATTCAGGCGAGCGCTACCAATCGAAACTCTTCAACCCAGAATTCCTGCGCTCGAAAAACCTGCCGGTTCCGGGCTGGATGGAACGCAAGCCGTCGATCGCGCCGGATTTCGTTTGAATGGCCGCCGAACGAAATCAGCCGAAATAGTTCAGGCCTTGGCCTTGCCGGCGGCGGTTGCTTCCGGCACCTCAACCAGACGGCCGGTCTTTACATCGTAATAATAACCGTAAACCGGAATAGAGCCGGGCACCAGCGGGTGCGAACGGATACATTTGACGTCCATCACCACGCTTGCCGCAAGGTCCTTGAATGCCAGCCAGTTGACGTAATGCCCGTGGACGCTGCCGGGGCCATGCCCATGGTCGTGCCAGCCTTTTTCGTCGACCGTCGCGCCCTCCAGGCTCTGGTCGAGGAGCCTGCTGATGATCTCGTCGTCGAAGGTCAGCATGCCGCAATCGGAATGATGGACGACAAACCATTCCCGCGTGCCAAGCAGCTTGTAGGAAATCACCAGCGAGCGGATCGCATCGTCGCTGGCGCGCCCTCCAGCGTTACGTATCACATGCGCGTCGCCCTCCGAAAGGCCGGCATATTTGGCGGGGTCGAGACGCGCATCCATGCAGGTAAGGATGGCGAATCGTCGCGCGGGCGGCATTGCCAACTGCGATTTGGCGCCGAAACTCGCGGCGTAGGCCTCGTTGGCCTTCAGAACTTCGGATAGAACCGGCATGAGCAACCTCCCAAAAAGCGAAACGCTAATTTAACTTTAGCTGAACTGGCTTTAGACGGTTTGGCGCCCGCGTCAAAGCCCGCATCGAAATGGTCACGCTCTTTTGATCCGCCTTGATACAGGGCTTCGGCGAGCTGCCGTCCGCCAGGTCTTATTCCCGCGGCAGTAACAGGGAGTGCAAAGACGATTGGTTCCGCATCGTTTTTTCCGGAAACCACAACCCAGATCGCGAAAGCTGCCGCAGGATCAAATTCTTGATCGCGGAATCCGGGACACCCTCAGCTTCGACGATTTTGACATGCATATGGAAAGCAGAAATGATTGAGTTTATACTTTGCGAAGCGTCGAACGGGAGGCCGAACCTGCCGGGCGACGCCGCGTGAGGTGAGGAGCAAGGCCATGCCGGCAATCCCGCAAGACTCTTTCTTCGTCTCGACCGCCTGGCTTGCGGAAAATTTGAATGCTCCGGACCTCGCGGTCATCGACGGCACGTTTTTTTTGCCCGACGAAAAACGCGATTCCAAGGCGGAATATCTCGCGGGGCATATCCCCGGCGCGGTCTTCTTCGACATCGATGCGATAGCCGATCATACGACGAATTTGCCGCATATGCTGCCACACCCCGAAGACTTTGCCGAGGCGATGAAAAAGCTCGGCCTCGGCGACGGTATGCGCTTCGTCGTCTACGACGCTTCCAATCTGCAAGGGGGAGCCCGCGTCTGGTGGACCTTGCGAGTGTTTGGCGCGCGCGACGCAAAAATCCTTGCGGGTGGTTTGCCGCGATGGCGGGCCGAGGGACGCCCGCTCGAACCGGGACTCGTGCGCCGCGCGCCCCGGCGCTTCAGCGTGAATTTCGACAAAACCGCGGTCGCCGATGCAGGGAATGTGAAGGACGCAAGCAAAGTCGGTTCGGCGCAGATTCTCGACGCGCGCGCGGCCGCGAGGTTTACCGGCACGGCGGCCGAGCCGCGTCCAGGATTGCGCTCGGGTCATATTCCCGGCAGTCTCAATCTGCCGTGGCGCGAGGTGGTCCGATCAGGCGAGATCAAACCGGAGGATGAAGTCAAGACTCTCATGGCGCGGGCGGGGGTAGATTTTGAACGCCCTGTGATCACCAGCTGCGGCTCTGGGGTGACCGCCGCGATTCTTGTGCTTGCACTGGCAAGCGTGGGGAAGAGCGACGTCGCGCTTTACGATGGCTCTTGGGCGGAGTGGGGTGCGCGCTCCGATCTACCGGCGGTGCGAAACAATTGTTAACTTCCATCTCTTCGCAACGAATAGCCGGCAAAGCCGTGTGCGGCCAAAAGTAAAATTATTTGCCGCAGCAAAAAGACTTGACGCGGCATAATGTTGCGCTAGCATGCCAAATGCACGAATGGCTTGAAACCTTTATTGGTTTTCGGGCGTTACGTGTCTAAGTGGAGCATCCGGCGGCCGCCGGATGTGGCGAGGTCCGACGCGGCGCGCGCTAGCGTTTTTCTCCAGGATCGAGCCGTTTGGCCCTGAGCGGCTTCCACGCTTCCCCCTCCCTTCCTTGGGGGCTACCCATCCCGTATTTCCGAATCCGGCCCGCTCTTCCGTTGCGAACCGGCGAGCGGGCGACGCACGGAAGGGATGCAACCGTCTCGAGACATAAGGAGTGACACAAATGTGTGACTATTCGCTTGAAATGTACGCCTCCCGGCCTGCACGCGAGTCCGAGAAATATGTGACCACCCGCTTTCCTTCGGGAAGCATTGGCCTCGCCTCGCCTGGCGATTGCACGACGGCAGTCTGCGTTCAATACGATACCCATCTCAAGCTCGAAGGGATTTCGAGCGATCTTCAAACGCGCCTCGGCGTCAGCGACGAGGAACGCGTCATCTTCGCGCGGCTCGAACACGGCGCCTATCGCGATGGAATCAAATTCGGCAATGGTAAGGAAATCTCCCTCCAGCTTCTCGGCTCCGGCGTCGGTGCGACGCTGATTGCAACGGCGGAAAAGCCGCAAGGCAGTCGCGAGCGGCGGGTCGTTCTCGAAACCGTGGAATAATAGTTCTCAGATAGAATCACGATCGGACCCACCGCGTGGCATCGGCACGCGGTGGGTTCTTTTTGTCCGCCCAAGTCTGCAGTGGCGAGCGTGCAGCGGCAAGATTGTTTGGCGTCATGCAAATCCGGGGAGGCGGATCAACTTGAATTTCGGCTTGCAACCCGAAGCGGCACTTATGGGAAGGGGGGTGTGGTTGGTTAAAGGGTGCTGAAATTGGCGTGGCTGTGCCGGATAAGGAAGCGTTGGTGGGCATCAAGGAAGTGAAGCGGAAGCTCGATGAGCTGTATCGTGAAGTTACGGCGCGGAAAGGGGCGGTTGTGGTGCGAGAAGAATAAAGATCTCGCATGAAACATCAAAAAGTGCTTAGTGGTTGTATATCAGGGCTGCGGTAACCATCCCGAAAGGGAGGGCTTCATGGCGCAGCACGCACTTTAACGACGAAGGGGAGGGGGCCAATGAAAATTCGTGCATGGTTGTATGCAGCACCATTATTTCTCGCCATGTATATAGGCACTGGCTCGCACGTTGTCGCTGGTTCGGCGCTTGAAGTGACCCAAAAACCTCGAGAAATAAGTGGCGTAGACAGAGAATCTGGAGTCGCTTTCGCGGCCTCTGCTTCGCCGAGTGACCACGTCGTCATTGACGCATCCATTGGCGGGAAACAAATTCACGCGGAGATAGACTACAAGCTCAAGACAGTGAGCATCCGCAGCTTCTCCAAAGCCAACGGAACCTCCGTCAGCCTTACTGCCCAGGATATCGTCGCATTCCAGAAACTGCGTACTTCGCTTCTACCGGCAATTGCTCCGGCAGTTGCTGCAGGCAGCCGGCACGGAGACGCGCTTGTAAGCTTCGTCAACCTGATGGCAAGTGCCTCAAAAGGTTCTGCTATTAATATCAGTAGCGTGTGCCCCCCCACATCCTTCAAAAGCATATGCAACGAAATAGGTGGGCCTGGGAAAGCGACTTATAATACGATTTCGACAGGCGCTATCACTGTGGACGTGACGGTCGGTCCCGCGTGTTACAGTGACCCGGCGCTTGGACGGTGTGGCAGATCAGGCGGCCCAGATCCTGGTATTGGCTTCGTACAACGTTTCACCCAGGAATGTCTTAATCACGATCAATGTTGCCACGACGCGGGGACTCTGGAGCCGTTTACATGTGGCGCAAATTGTGTAGATGAATTTGGCGCAGCCATATGCGGATTTTTCTTCGCGCCGGATTGCGCCACTACGGCTGGTAACTGGACCGAATTCAATGGAATGGGGCATCATATGTTGTTCGACTACGTTTTAACGGGTGGCGATGGCTCGGGTTTTCCTCAAATATTCACAGGTACCCGTCAGTTTAGTAATTCCATTTGGAACGTCGCGGGGACGCGTAGTGGTCCGTTTATTTTTTTTACGGCCACCGCGGTTGCGACGGCTAGTCTTCCGGCGGAAACAATTAATTACTCTGGCGTGGTTTTCGACTGCAATAATGCATTTGGTTCGTGGGCCATTACCGGTGGGGCTAGTGACTTTTGGGCTTGGAAACGGACTAATACGGTTGGCGCCTCGACAGTTGGCGTTGGTGCCAATGCGTATTTACCCTCTTCGTCACGTGGGCCTGTCGGGGTAGCTCCTCAATCAAAGCCACATTAAGATCTTCTTCTGTTCCACAGTATAAAACGATATCCCAGCGACGATATCCAGGCCTTGCTCGGGTCTGACGGCAAGTGGCGGTTCACTTATAAGGATTGTATGCCCTACTAACTCCCTATCAGATTCGCCGGCGGGCACGTCGGCGCAGCGCCCCATAAACGCGGCAAGCCGGAATAAAAAATGACCCACTACGAAATCCGGCGAGCCCTTCGCGGTGAAAACGTGACAGTTGCCGCGGCAAGGGAGAATACGCAACGCTGGCGCGGTGTTGCGAGCGCAACGTTCCCGCTGCTGCAAGCGCCGCGTCGTGGCGTTTCAGCGAAGCCTTTGACCTGTCGGCCGCGATGGCGGCGGCGGGCGGCGACGGACCGGCCTTGGCCGAAGTAGGACCCAAGCGCTGCTCATAAGTGGCAAGCGGGGTACGCCTCAGGTTCGTCCGTCGCAGCCGCTCGGGTTAGTTTTTCGCCAAAATGAAACCAAGCCGGCGGCATTTTATGGCTTCGCGGCCTTGCTGCCCGGATTCTGGCCCGCAATGTGCTTAATCGCGCGCAAAGAGACAGCCATTCCGGCATGCCCCAGCGGCGCCCGGTCAGTTTTGCTTGGCAGTTTTGCTTTGCAGGTGGTATGAGCCAGTTAAAGTGCCGATTGAACGCATTTTTTCCCGGTTTATCGAGTCAACGCACCAAAAAAGTCCAAAAAATGCCAATGAAGAAAATCGAGGCGATTATCAAGCCTTTCAAGCTCGATGAAGTGAAGGAAGCGCTGCGCGAAGCGGGCGTTGCCGGTATCACCGTCACGGAAGTGAAAGGCTTCGGCCGGCAAAAGGGCCACACCGAACTCTATCGCGGGGCGGAATATATCGTCGATTTCCTGCCAAAGGTGAAAATCGAAGTGGTCGTGTCCAGCGCCAACGCCGTTCTCGCCGCCGATGCGATCCGCAAAGCCGCGCAAACGGGACGGATCGGTGATGGAAAAATATTTATCTCGGACGTGGAAAACGCGATCCGCATCCGGACCGGGGAAACCGGAACGGACGCGATTTGATCCTCTGGATTGCCGCGAGATCGCGCATGCCAAGTCCCCGCTTCCCGCCCAATACGCTTGTTTCTAGATACGCTTGTTCCAAGAAGAGAGGGTAAAACATGAAGACCGCCAAGGATGTGCTTAAAAACATCAAGGACCATGACGTAAAATATGTCGATCTCCGCTTTACCGATCCGCGCGGCAAGTGGCAGCATGTCACGTTCGACGTGACGATCTTCGACGAGGATACGTTCTCCGAAGGTTTGGGATTCGACGGTTCTTCGATTGCCGGCTGGAGGGCGATCAATGAATCCGACATGACCCTGATGCCGGATCCGGCAACAGCCGCGATGGATCCTTTTTTCGCGGCGCCCACGATGTCGATCATATGCGACATTCTCGAACCCACGACCCGAGCGCCTTATAACCGCGATCCGCGCGGCATCGCCAAGAAGGCTGAAGCCTATGTGACTTCCACCGGGATCGGCGATACCGCCTACTTCGGTCCCGAGGCCGAGTTCTTCGTGTTCGACGACGTTCGTTTCAGCTCCGATCCTTATAACACCGGCTTTATTGTTGATTCCGCTGAATTTCCGTCGAATTCGGACACACCTTACGAGGGAGGCAATCTCGGTCACCGGATGCGCACCAAGGGCGGCTATTTCCCCGTGCCGCCGCAAGATTCGGCGCAGGACATGCGTGGCGAGATGCTCTCCGCCATGGCGCAGATGGGTGCCAAGGTCGAAAAGCACCACCACGAGGTGGGTTCGGCGCAGCATGAGCTCGGGCTGAAATTCGGGCCGCTGACGTCGATAGCCGATCACCTTCAAGTCTACAAATATTGCATCCACCAGGTGGCGCAAAGCTACGGCAAGACGGCGACCTTCATGCCAAAGCCGGTGTTCGGCGACAATGGTTCTGGAATGCACGTTCATCAATCGATTTGGAAAGCCGGCAAGCCGGTCTTCGCAGGCAGCAAATATTCCGATCTCAGCCAGGAATGCCTTTATTACATTGGCGGGATCATCAAGCATGCCCGGACACTAAATGCCTTCACCAACCCGACGACGAATTCCTACAAGCGGCTGGTGCCTGGCTACGAGGCGCCGGTCCTGCTTGCCTATTCGGCGCGCAATCGCTCGGCTTCTTGCCGTATCCCCATGTACTCGCCCGACCCCAAGGCCAAGCGCGTCGAAGTGCGCTTCCCGGATCCGGCGGCCAATCCATATCTCGCCTTCTCCGCAATGCTGATGGCGGGCCTCGACGGGATCCTGAACAAGGCCGATCCGGGCCAGGCAATGGACAAGGATCTCTACGATCTGCCGCCGAGGGAACTCAAGAAAATCCCGACTGTGTGCGGCTCGCTGCGCGAAGCTCTCGGCAGCCTCGACAAGGATCGCGCTTTTCTCAAGGCGGGTGGCGTCTTCGACGACGATGTCATCGACAGCTACATCGAACTGAAAATGGGCGAGGTGATGCGCTTCGAGATGGCCCCGCACCCGATCGAGTTCGACATGTATTATTCGTGCTGATTTTTTTCCGAAGGAGCTAGTCGAGGGTGGCCCAATGGCCGCCCTTTTTTTAGCCGTACACGCCACGGGCATATCTGGAAGAGTCACCTCAAGTGTCACGTATCCAGTTGATTTGTTCCGCGCCGCAAGCGAGCCGACGAAGCGTCAATCTTTTGTGATCGCCGCCCTAAAACTTTTCCGGCTGGCGCACCGTATTAACCACGCGGCACGGCGAAGCACGGGTCGCGTCAGTAAGTCGAACTCTCACAATTCAACGTCTGACCATATTCGGCAGAAGGAAAAACTCACATGGATGCGAAAGACTCTAACGACAAGAACGTCACGTTTGCTCTGCCGATGGACCGAAGGCGCTTGGTGAAAGGCGTCGGGTTTGCGGCCGCCGCGGGAGCCCTCACCGCGGGGTTTCCAGAGACGGCCCTTGCAGCGGTCACTGACGCCGATATCGCCAACTTTGCTCTCAATTTGGAATACTTGGAGGCTGAATACTATCTGCGCGCGACAACCGGCGCGGGGCTGCCTGCCGCGGACACGACGGGCATCGGCACTCACGGGACAGTTGTAGGCGGCAGCAAAGTGCCGTTCGCAAATGTCAGCTTGCAGCAATTCGCGCAAGAGATTGCCAGGGACGAGGAAGCGCATGTGTTATACTTGCGCTCGGTGCTTGGTTCCGCAGCAGTTGCTGAGCCAAATATCGATCTGAAAACGAGCTTTACGACGTTGGCGAGAGCAGCCGGCATCATCGATGCGGATGACACCTTCAACCCCTTTCAAAGTCAGAGAAATTTTTTGCTGGGGGCGTTCATCTTCGAAGATGTCGGCGTGACTGCCTATCACGGCGCCGCGCCGCTAATCAGCAGCAAAGCCATTCTCGCCGCCGCCGCCGGCGTCCTCGCGGTCGAGGCCTATCACGCAAGTTTAATCCGCACGCTTCTTTTCCAACGCGATATGTTCCTACCGGTTAAGGCGATTTCGGACCTGCGCGCAAAGTTGTCTGGCGCGAAGGATGACCAGGGCATCGTGCTGAACGGCCGCGCCAATATTGTACCCGCTGACCAGAACGCACTCGCGTTCAGCCGTACTACGTCTCAGGTTCTCAATATCGTCTATGGCGGCGCCAGTCCCAAATCTGGCTTGTTCTTCCCCAATGGAGTGAACGGCACGATAAACAGCGTAACCTAGCAAACTCAAGTCGCGAACCGGATCGCGATTGAAATGGCCTTATGACACGGGTTCGGTCCTATTTAGGGCGAGCGCGGATTTGCGGAGCCTGCTTGCGGCCGTCGGCTTGCGCGAGCGGACGGCTTTCTGGACCCTTGCGGCAAATCCGCGCTCGGAGGACATCATCGAGGAAGACTCCCGAACACGATTTGCGTGGCGCCGAAGCGGCGCGTCTCGCGTAAGACAAAACCTTCGGGCAAGTCGACCTCCTCCCCCGCGCGTTCCTCGATGACAACGAGCGCGTCCTTGCCGAGCCAGCCTCCGTCGCGCAAGGCTTTGAGCGTTGGCGGGACAAGACCCTTTCCATAGGGCGGATCGAGAAACGCAAGACTGAAGCTCTCGCCCTCGGGTGCGGCGCCGAGCTTGCGCGCGTCGCGCCGGAGGATACGGGCCGCGCCGCCGAGATCGAGCGCCGAGAAGTTGGCGCGGATGATCGCGCATGCGCGTGCGCTTTGGTCGATGAGCAAGGCAAAATCGGCGCCGCGCGACAGCGCCTCGATCGCCATGGCGCCGGTGCCGGCGAACAAGTCGATGACTCGGGCGGCGGCGACCGGGTTGCCGTAGGAATGCGCGAGAATATTAAAAACTGTCTCTCGCAGGCGGTCGGCAGTCGGCCGGATCGCGTCCGAATCTGGCCTTTTCAACGCCCGGCCCCTTAACCTGCCGCCGACAATCCTCATGTTGCATCACGATTTTCCGCTGGGGCGCCCTTTTGGGGGCCCGCCGCGCCGTCTCGGCCCGCCCTCGGCAAATGGTTTTGCGCCGCCCGCCGGTCTGCCGCCCCCTGGCGTTTCATAGGGTTTTCGCGAGCGAGAACCATGGGAACGCTTTGGCGCTTGGCCGCCGCTACGTGGCAGGCGGTTTTCCGGGTTTCCGCCCATGCGCCGGCCATCTCCGTCCGCGAATTCCCCGTATTGCTGCGCCCGACGTTGCATCCGATCGGTATTGGCATTGGCATTACCGGAAGCTGAGTTTTCTTGAGCTCTGGGAAGCTTTTGCCAGCGTTCCTGCCTGGTTGTCATCGCGCGTTCTTTTGTTGGCTTCGAGCTTGGCTCTGGCCCGCCCGCGCGCCGCGTGGGGCGTTCGCCAAAGTCATTGCGATCTCGGCGCCCGGCGTCGAATCGACGTCCAACGGCGCTATCCTGCGGTTTGCGCTTGTCCTGGCGTTTGTCATCGCGTTTGGTGGACACGAGCCGTTCGACATGAACCATGCGACCACCGCGATCGGCCGTCTCGCGACGCTCGATCCGCTTGCGCTCCTTTGGCGGCTCGCCATACTCGGCGCGCAACACAGAAACATGCTTGCGCGGGCCGCGCGTGGGTTTTGTTTTTACTCTGGCTTGTGTCTCGGGTTGGCGATCGTCCCCCCGCGGTCTCGCCGCGCGTGGGCGTCCTGTCCTATGCCGCGCATTCCCGTTATCGCGGCCAAGACCGGCGCTGCTCTGTTGCTGCCGCGCGTTCGAAACATCGACAGCTTTCGCCGCTTCGTTTTCAGCATGAACCGGGCTCGAAAAATCGGCGCCCGCGGCCTTGGCGAGCGCGGCTCCGAGCTGATCGCGCAGGACGCGCGTGCGCACCTCCTCGACCGCTCCCTCGGCGAGCAGGCCGAGCTGGAACGGTCCGACGGAAAGCCTGATCAGGCGGTTGACCTGCAGCCCGATATGTTCGAGCACGCGCTTGATCTCGCGGTTCTTGCCCTCTCGCAACGCCATCGTTAGCCAGCTGTTGGCGCCCTGCGCGCGATCGAGGGTCGCCTCGATGCCGGCATACTTCACGCCATCAACTGTCAGACCCTCGCGGAGGCGGTCGAGAATGGCTTGGTCCGTTTCGCCTTTGGCGCGGACGCGGTAACGCCTGACCCAGCCGGTCGCGGGCAGCTCGAGGACTCGCGCGAGCCCCCCATCATTGGTGAGCAGCAACAGCCCTTCGCTATTGATGTCGAGGCGGCCAATGCTGACCACGCGGGGGCCGGCTGGCCAATGCTCGCGAAGATAATCGAAAATCGTCGGCCGGCCTTGCGGATCGCGCGCGGTCGAAACAAGTCCGCGCGGCTTATGAAACAAAAAAAGCCGCGTGCGGTCGCGGTGGGCGAGTGGCGCGCCGTCGATGGTGATCTTGTCGTCGTGCCGGACGTTGACCGCCGGGTTGGTCAGCGCCACACCCTTCAGGGCGACGCGGCCTTCGCCGATCCAACTTTCCGCCTCGCGCCTTGAGCAGAGCCCAGCTCGCGCCATGACCTTAGCGATACGTTCTCCGGTATGCTCCGCTCCCGGTCGGGCTGTTGGAGTAAGGATTGGTTGCTGGTTCCTTCGATTGCCAAGATCGGCCGTGGGGCTTGCAGCCGTGGGAGAGCCTTCCGTCCGCGCGGCCGCCGAAGTTTTGCTTGTTGCCACCACGCGCCGCGGCTTTTTTTTGAAGCGATTTTGCCTTGCCGGCGCGTGCGCTGGCACGCGCGCCGACGGGCGCCGGCCAGGAGAGTTTTTGCCCGGATCTTCACGCATGCCGCCATGATAGCAGACGACTGGCGGGAAAGGGAACAAAGGTGTTTGATCTTCACGATCACGCCTTTGATGATGGTTGCTTCTTCGCGCATGGTCTCTGTCTATATGTTTTCTTGTGTAGGCTTATCCAAATAGTCTTAAGCTTTCCGAAGATCACGCTCTGCGAACGACATGGTTAGGCAAGCGACGACTGTCTTGAAATGCAGCGAATCGCCATTTAATGTTCTTGCGCGATCGGGGCATTGCCTCTGGCGAACCGGCCGGCGGGGAGGTGGGTTTTGTTCAGATCGTCAAACGCCAACGCGTATCGACCTTATTAAATCCAGCGTGGCGCGCCGCCGGCGCCATCGTTCGCCGCGCGCTGTTTGCTTTGCGTTGATCCGCGTCGTGCTTTTCCGCTTTGCCTGGGGTGACTCGTCATGATTCAAAACTCTCCCGACGGGCTGCTAGAGGGCGAAAAACATTTTCAGTTGCTCGCCGATTTCGTGCCGCAGCTGATGTGGTTAGCCAAGCCTGACGGATGGATCTACTGGTATAACAAGAGGTGTTATGATTACTCGGGGACAACTCCTGAGGAGATAGCGGGCTGGGGATGGCGCAATGTGCTTGACCCCGAGGCATTGCCCGCAGTGATGGAAGGTTGGACACGGTCCATCGCGACGGGAGAGCCATTCGAGATGGTGTTTCCGATAAGAGCGGCGGATGGAACCTTCCATCCATTCCTCTCGCGCGTTCAACCGCTAAAGGACGTTCACGGCAGAGTGCTTCGATGGTTTGGCACGAACACGGACATCTCCGAGCAAAAACGCGTGGAAGAGCGCCTTCAGCTCCTTCTCAACGAGCTCAATCACCGGGTGAAAAATACCCTCGCGACTGTCCAGGCCATTGCAAGCCAGTCATTCAGGACATTGCCAAGGGAGGATTTCGACAGGTTCCACGCCCGGCTTGTGGCGTTCTCTCGCGCGCACGATTTGCTCATGCAGCGCAATTGGGAGGCCACCGACTTGCGCGAAATCGTCCGCCAATCGCTCGCTCCACTTTGCGCAAATCAGCCAGAGGAGCGGCTCACGATTGCGGGACCTGCCGTGCTCATTCCGGCCGACACAGCTGCCTCGTGGTCGATGGCGCTCCATGAGCTTTGCACGAACGCGCTCAAACATGGCGCTTTCAAAACGGAAGCGGGCCAGGTCAATATCGAATGGGACGCGACGGAGCGAGGACGGTTGCATTTTCGCTGGAGCGAGCGTGGGGGCCCGCCCGTTACCGTGCCCCGGCACCGCGGCTTCGGCTCGCGCCTCATCGAGAGCCTGGGGCGTGAACTGTCGGGCAGCACAAACATCCGGTTCGAGCCGGACGGTATTATTTGCACGATCGATACCCCGTTTCATACATCCGCGGGCCGATGACCTAGTTATCGCATTTGCTGCAATGTGCTGTGGAGAACGCCGCGATGCGGTACGAGGAAAGCGATCCCATGTCTTGCGCGTTTATTGAAGCGCGCGCCGCTTCGGAACGCGGCGAGGTGCCGGTCGGCGCCGTGATCGTCCGCGATGGCACGATAATTTCGCGCGCGGGTAATCGGACCTTGCTGGACAAGGATCCAACCGCGCACGCGGAGGTTCTCGCGATTCGCCAAGCGTGCCGCGATGAGGGTTCCGAAAGGCTTGCCGGTTGCGATCTTTACGTCACGCTCGAGCCTTGCGCCATGTGCGCGGCGGCGATTTCCTTCGCCCGGCTGCGCCGCCTCTATTTTGCCGCGCCCGATCCAAAAAGCGGCGGGGTCGAGCACGGCCCGCGTTTTTTCGCGCAAACGACCTGTCATCATGCGCCGGAAATCTATGGCGGCTTCCGTGAAAGCGAAGCCGCCAGCATGTTGACCTCCTTTTTTATGGCGCGCCGGTGAATGTTTTTACTGAGGGCGTCATGCTCCCTCGACAATCTCTCGCCGCTCCCATTGTGGAGTGGCGCACCAAGCACGAGGAACTACCGCTATGAAACGGATTATTATTATTCTAGCCTTTTGCCTGGTTCACGCCGCCACGACTGCTTACGCAGGCAGCCTCAAGGACGCGAAGTGGAATGCGCTGATCGCCGAAGCAGTCAAGCACGGCGGGGTTGAGACGATTTCCGGCAATACCGGTTCTTACGTCTTCTCTAGGCCGGATGGAATGGACATGACTTTCACACGCAGTCTCGACAACAAGGTCAGGCTTATTTGCACCGGCTATATGAGCAAAAACATCAACGTCTGCATGAACTGGAACAATCAGAAGATGATCTACAGCACGCGCACTAGCCAAACCGCGCCTTGGGTTACAAGCAGCACCCCGCCCGCCGAGATAGCGAAGGATCGGGATATAGGGAGCTATTGGTCGCGGCTTTTCGACGCTGGCGGAGGCGTGCGAAACCTCGCGCGCTGGCTGTGGTACCATGCCTGGGCCAGCTACGGGGGCAGGAGGTATCGATAACCGCGGGCGAATTGGGCGAAGCCAGCGCGGCTCTGCCTTCCGCAATTGCGGATGCCCCGATGACTTTTGGTAAACGTACGTCGAGCGGTAATGTCTCGGATTGAATTTCTGCTTCTGGTGCCCGTGCGGAAGTTCGGCACATCGCTGCGCCGCAACGGCCGGGTCAGTCTCGGCGATGTCGGGCTGGCGATCCGCGTGGCGACCGGCGCCGCATCCGGCTTCCTGTTCGGAGATGCCGGCGGCGGCGGCTCCGACTCGGTCGGCGAATACTCCGTCAATTTGGTCCGCGCGCTGTTCGGCGGCTCGCCGACCAGCGAGGCCGTGAGTTTCCTCGTCTTCCCGGGCATCAGGGGCGGCCCCGTCGCCCTTCCCTTGCGCATCCCCGGCCTGTTGCGTGACGCGCTCGTCGACCTAGCCCAATTCGCGAATGCCGAGGACATCGTCACGCGCCTCGCCCTGCCGCAGCTGGGCGAGGAGTTCCACCTGCGCACGACATTCGTGCCGCGAACCGGGTTCCGCCGCCCGCTGAAGAAGGTGCTGGCCCACGGTACAGCTGGCGAAGGAGGATGACATTGCGACGGCCAATGTGGCGTCCGCCCTACGTCGCGCCGGACTGTCCTAACCGCCATCGGATGATGGCGTAGACATTGTTGCAGCGAGTCGTCGGATTTGCGTCGCTTTCATGTGAATTTCGCACAAACGACCGACGATTTAGGTCCGTCCGGCGCGGCGGCGTCATTCGGGCGGCTTTCATAGCTTGTCTTAAACGGAACAGCCAACCGAAGCCGTGCAGGGATTGCAAGGTCAAGGACTAGCCTGGGGAGGCGCATACCCTTCGATCCGCCGTTTGATCGCGGCGTTGACGAATTTCGGGCCTTCGTCCCATACGGGGTTGCCGATCCGCACATAGGCGAGTTCGCGTTCTTCTTCCCGCACGCGGCCTTCGAGCCGGTCGCCGTACCAGATGTTACACACTTGCCAGGTGGAAGGAGTTAAATCGGCCAGCGCTCCCCAAACCTTCGGCACGCTCGGCATAGCCGCTTGACAGCCGAACGGGGGAACACATAAACGAGTGGCCGACCGGGCTCGCCACCGCATGACCGTCAAGCCAAAGCTCTTTGTCCTCCTTTGCGCACCGCGCGGTTTCTGCGCCGGAGTCGTGCGCGCCATCGATGCGGTGGAGGAAGCGCTCCGGATTTATGGCGCGCCCGTCTATGTCCGTCACGAGATCGTGCACAATAAATATGTCGTCGAGGGACTGAAGGCGAAGGGCGCGATTTTCGTCGAGGAGCTCGACGAAGTGCCCGATACAGAACAGCCAGTGATCTTTTCCGCGCATGGCGTGCCAAAGGCGATTCTGGAGGACGCTGAAGCGCGCAAAATCTTCGCGATCGACGCCACCTGCCCGCTGGTTACGAAGGTGCATCGCGAGGCCGAGCTGCATCATCGCCAAGGCCGCCAAGTCCTCCTCGTCGGCCATGCCGGACATCCGGAGGTCGTCGGCACCTTGGGGCAATTGCCAAGCGATTCTATCGTTTTGGTTCAGACTCCGGAGGATGTCGAAAACTTCCGGCCAAGGGACGAGAATAATCTGGCCTATGTTACCCAGACGACGCTCTCGGTCGATGATACGCACGCAATGGTCGCGGCCCTGACGCGGCGGTTTCCCAATATCGTTGGACCATATCGAGAGGATATTTGCTATGCGACGACCAATCGGCAGGAGGCAGTGAAGCGCGTCGCGCCCGCCGTCGATGCTTTGCTCGTCGTCGGTTCTTCCAATTCGTCGAATTCGCAAAGGTTGAAGGAAGTGGCCGAACGCGCGGGATGCAAGCTCGCGCGTCTAGTCCTGCGCGCGGAGGACGTCGAATGGGATTTGTTCAGCAAAATTTCCTCGCTTGGAATCACGGCTGGCGCCTCGGCGCCCGAAATTCTCGTCGAGGAGATCATGGATGCTTTCGCAATGCGCTTTGAATTGCTCGTCGAGACGGTATCGACGGCGGACGAGAGCGTATTTTTTCCGCTCCCGCGCCAATTGCGCCAGGTGGTGGCAAATGAGAGTTAGCACGGCGCTTTCGCGGCAATAGCGACGCGCCTTGGTCCAATGTCGCAGCGCTATTGACACAAGTTTCAGCGATCCTCATCGCGGGGCCGACAGCGAGCGGCAAATCGGCTTTGGCGCTTCGTCTCGCCTGCACCCTCGGCGGCGTGGCGATCAACACCGATTCGATGCAGGTCTATCGCGACTTGCGCGTGCTGACGGCGCGTCCGAGCCCGGAAGACGAGGCGAGAGTTCCGCATAGGCTCTATGGCCACGTCGATGGCGCGGTCAATTATTCCGTAGGGCTTTGGCTTGCCGATGCTTGCGATGCGCTCAACGAGGCAAGGCGCGAGAGTCGACTGCCTATTTTCGTCGGCGGCACAGGGCTTTATTTCAAGGCTTTGACGCAAGGGATGTCCGCGATTCCGCCGGTGCCGGAGGACGTGCGCGCGAAGGTGCGAGCGCGTGCGAAAAACGTGCCGGCCGCCGAACTCCATGCCAGCCTCATGCGCCACGATCCGGCAACCGCTGCGCGATTGCGGCCGAGCGACCCGCAACGCATCTTGCGCGCGCTCGAAGTTTATGAGGCGACCGGACGGAGTCTCGTCGCATTTCAGGGGACCCGCGCGGCGCCGCTTCTCGATGCAAACGACGTGTTCGCGGTATTCCTCGCGCCGGAAAGAAAGGCGCTGAAGGTGCGGATCGATGCGCGTTTCGATGCCATGCTCGAAGCTGACGCGCTGCAAGAGGCGGCAAGGCTGCGCGAGCGGCGCCTCGATCCCGCGCTGCCGGTCAAGCGCGCGCATGGAGTGCCCCATCTCATCGCGCATCTCAACGGTGAAATATCGCTTGCCGAAGCGGCAAACCTCGCCAAGCGCGAGACGGCCCGCTACGCCAAGCGGCAAGAGACCTTCGCGCGGCACCAGCTCGAGTCTTTCCGCTGGATGACTCCGCAAGAGGCGGAGACTCTCGTCTTGGCCGGATGCTCCGGCCTCAATGCCGCCAGAAAATAATCTGGCCGAGGGTAAGCAGAATCTCCGCCATGATCAGGATGACCACCGTTACTTCGAGCCTGGTCGCCCGGTTGGCGTCGATCATATCGGTGAGTGTGCGCGCGGTTTCGACGATCGTATCGAGCTTGCGCTTCAAGGTACCGGCGCGCTCCTTGAGTTCATATTCGTCCTCGAGCCGAATATAAAGCCGTTCTAGATCGGGCCGGTCCCACAGCACATCGGGCTTTTCCTCGACTGCGACGCGACCCGAGACGCGATGTTGGACAAGGAGCGTCTGACCGATCAATCTCAGCATCGAGCGGCGCTTCCAGGGCGGCCGGCCGTTTCGCGCGAGTTCTGTCGCGAAAGGCTCTATAATATCGAAGACGGCATTGACTTCGCGTTCGTCGCGGCCGAGCGAGACGCTTTTGGCGAGCGCGTCGGCGACCACGAGAAGACGCTGCGCCGAAAGATCCTTCATCGCGATTGCCCCGCCTGGCGGAACCTTGTCGTCAAGGTCCGGCGAGATTTCGAGAATGGCGGATTCGTCGTCGATATGCTCATGCGGTCCCGAGACACGCAATTTGACGTGTTTGAGCACATCGTCTTCTTCGAGCGGCGAAAGCCCAACCATGACAGCGACGCCGAAGCGATAAAGCGCGACGAAGCCCTTCGCGCCGGCATGAAAGGCGAGCGGTGTCGATGAGATCATGTCAGATCGTTCGAGTCCGGCCGTGTCGATCCGGTCGCCAAGATGCAGCGCGCGGGCCGTGACGCGGGTGACGCCCGGGGAAGCGGGAAACTCTGGCAAAATAGTGGTCATGGCCCATGACTACAGGGCGGGGCGGATGTTTGGAAGCCTAGCGCGGCCAGCTTGCCGAGCATCGAGAAAGGCTCGGGCCTCTTCTACGTCGACATGATCGGATGGACGCGCGTCCCCTCCTTCGGAGAGCGCGCGCCGTGTAAATTCGGCCCAAGGAGGCCAGCGCAAAGCGCGTGAGCCATGACCTTTGCGTCCGCCAAGGTCATGTTCTTTCGCTGGGGTCCGCTCCTCCTCGCGCCAAGCTTTGCCGTCCGGCCGCCTGCCGCGAAGCGCCTCGGTCCTCAGCGATCCGGCGGCCAAATCGCTGGCGAAGGCTTGGCTCGGCCGATAGCCTGCGCCCGTAGCGCGCCGGTCGAATCATAGATTGTTCCTTGGGCCGTGTAGGCATTGCCTTGCACCAGGACGCCGGATTTCTCCCGACGAAGCGCGTCCGAATCATCGACTCGCGCGATTTGACCGGCTCTGGTCCGCAGCGTCAGCACCATTCCCTCGGCATGTTCGAGAACGCCGGTGATTTCATGCAAAGGCGGATGGGTATTGCGCGCCACAGGCCTTGCCGCGGCGGCCGCGGGCGGAACAAACGGTCCCCCGCCGAGGCCGAAAATCGTCAGCTGTTGATTGCTCGCGACAAACACCCGACCATTCGCCACCACCGGCACGATATTGGCGTTGGCGGTCACGTTGGCCCATGAACCAGCCTGCGAGGAAAACAGCAACGGGAGCGTTCCACTCGAAGGCGCCGCCGCGAAGGCATAAAGAAAGATCGCGACAGTGGTCGAATTGCTTGGTCGTCCGGTCGCCCAAATGATGGCGGTTCCAGCTTGCGTGCCGCTCGACGAAACCGTTGTAAAGGTTCCGGGGTCCTGGCCGCTGGCGACGGGCGCCGCCGCTCCTTCCCCGACGAAGGCAACCGTGGGCGAGGTCTGTACCTTCCAGACCCCGATTTGGGCGTGGCTCAAGATGTTGCCGTTGTTGTCTACTATGCCGCCGCTGCTGACGATACGCCCGACCCCGTCCGGACCGGTGAAATAGGACAGCCCGCACCAACACTGTCCTATCGGTTTTTCGTCGAGGACGTTGTCGGGGCCTCCGGGCGTAAATCCGCCCAATTTGGTTTCATTGAGCAAATACATCATGCCAAATTTGCCGGCCGCCGCCGCCAGATTCGGAAACGGACCGGGCTGAGCCGGCAAGAGGACCACGCCCCCTGACCCAACGTCGCCATCTCCTTGGTCCAACAAATTTTCGCTATCCGGCGTGAATATGCCGAGAAGATTTACGAGTTGCGAGTCGACGCTCGCCACGCTCTCTTGAATATTGTTGATGCCATCGTAGGTGCCTGGTCCGGAATTTCCGGTCGAAAAAAACAAGTTTCCACTGACGGGGTCAGCGGCTATGCCAAAGCCAGACATCCAAATGGACGAAAAGAAATAGCTCCCCGTGGCGAGCGTGTTCGTCAGCCTGTTCGAAGCGAGCGGGGCGAGCGTGCTCTCCTGCCATCCCAAAAGCCAGCCCCGCGACTGGGAGCTGCCGGTATCGCAAAAACTGCCAAATCCGGCGTAAATATTGCCGGATGACAAGAGCAGCCCCGGCCGCTGCCGTTCATATTGCGCGTTGAAATTGTATGTCGTGCCATCGCGCAGGGTGTGCGAGGCGGCAACGGTGACCGGCGGAATTAGGTTGGTCAAATCGTTCAAATTGAGGGCAAAAAGCTGATAGGTCGGGTTCCCGCTCGTCAATGTATAGGCGATGACATATAATGCGTTCGCCGCCACATCGATGACCGGAGTACTGTTGATTCCAACATTCGGACCAGTAGTATAGGTGCAACCAAGCGGTGTGGGAACCGGAGTTCCGAGGTTTCTCTTAAGCAGCACGGTGCCATCGGATACTCTGATCCCATAGATCGTATTGTTTTCGGTGGCGACATAAACGACGTGATTAGTTCCCGGCGGCCCGACGGTATAGGTTCCCGCGGTGACTTGTTCGCCTGGAACGTCAAGTGGTTGCGCATCGACTTGATCGTCGAGCGTGACCTGGGCGAGCACGCCAAACGATGCCGGACCGACATTTGCCGGGGTCAGCGTTGTTTCGTTTTGGTTCCAGCCGGTTCGCTGATTATCGTAATGGTATGTTGTTACGGGCCGTTTCACGGCCACGGCGGCGGGGGCTGCTGTTGGGATGGCTAGTGCACCAAATAGCGCCAAGCCCACGATCGCGAAAAGTTTCATGAAATTTCTCCTAATCCTTTAACTAAAATGCATGGACTTATAAAGTCTTCCAGAGAAAAGATACAGGGGGTTTGGTTTTTTTCCGAGAGATCGTTTGTAAAGCTTGATATTCTGAATTTTGATATGATTGCTCAACTTTCAACGTACTATTTTAGTTAAAGTAATAGAGGCCGCCGATTCAAAGGTGTCGCTCAACTGGACTCGGAGCTCCCCGTAGATCGAAGTTTTCGGTGGATCTGCCAAAAAAGCGCCCGGGCCGCCGGTGCGGTAGGATCTCGTCATACCTGCGGTGTTGCGCTTGTATGGGCGCTCCGATCCGAAATCAGCTCCCTACGTGCCAATCGCGCAAAAAAAATCCGCGCGAAATTTTTCGCGCGCACTTCAGGCTCGGTCGCTAGACCGGGCGGCCCCGCCTTAGAATTTAAAAAGATTTATTCCGACTCGTCCGCCGTGCCCTTCGCCCCTTTATTGGGTACGTCGTCGCGCGCCTTTAACGCGGCGCCGAGAATGTCGCCGAGCGACGCCCCGGAATCGGCGGAGCCATATTGGGCGATCGCTTGCTTCTCCTCGGCGACTTCAAGGGCCTTGATCGAGACAGAGACCTTGCGCGCGCGGCGGTCGAACACCGTGACCCGCGCATCGACCTTCTCGCCGACGGCGAAGCGCTCCGCCCTTTGCGCGGCCCGGTCCCTCGCGAGCTCGGTGCGTTTGATGAAGGCGGTGAAATCGGTCCCGGCGAGCTTCACGTCGAGTCCGCCATCCTTCACCGCGAGCACCTCGCAAGTGACGACCGCGCCCTTCTTGATGGAGGCGGCGTCGTCTTCGCCCGGCTTGGCGCCGGCTTCACCTTGCGGCTTCGCCGCGAAGGGATCGGGGCCGAGCTGCTTGATGCCGAGCGAGATGCGCTCTTTTTCGATATCGACATCGAGTACCTTCGTCTTGACGGCATCGCCCTTCTTGAATTCCTCGATAATTTGTTCGCCGGGCTTGCTCCAATCGAGGTCGGAGAGATGGACCATGCCGTCGACATCCCCGTCGAGGCCGAGGAAAAGACCGAATTCGGTCTTGTTCTTGACCTCGCCCTCGACCTCCGAGCCCGGCGGGTATTTCGCGGCGAAGGCTTGCCACGGATTGACGAGGGTCTGCTTGAGGCCAAGCGAGATGCGGCGCTTGACCGGATCGACTTCGAGCACCTGAACCTCGACCTCCTGGCTCGTCGCGACAAGCTTGCCCGGATGCACGTTCTTCTTGGTCCAGGACATTTCCGACACATGGATCAGGCCTTCGATCCCCGGTTCGAGCTCGACGAAGGCGCCATAGTCGGTGATGTTCGTCACCCGGCCCTGGAACCGCGCGCCGGCCGGATATTTCGCCTCGATGCCTTGCCATGGGTCATCGAGCAATTGCTTCATGCCGAGCGAGATGCGGTGGGTCTCATGGTTGACCTTGATGATTTTTACCCGCACCGTCTGGCCGATTGCCAAAACCTCGGTCGGGTGATTGACTCGCCGCCAGGCGACATCGGTCACGTGGAGGAGCCCGTCGATGCCGCCGAGATCGACGAAAGCGCCGTAATCGGTAATGTTCTTCACCACGCCGTCGATCACCTGAGCTTCCGCGAGGTTGGCGACGATCTCATTGCGTTGCTCGGCGCGGGATTCCTCGAGCACGGTGCGGCGGGAGACGACGATGTTGCCCCGGCGGCGGTCCATTTTCAAAATTTGGAAGGGCTGCGGCGTCTGCATCAAAGGCGTAACGTCGCGGATCGGGCGGATATCGACTTGGCTGCGCGGCAAGAACGCGACCGCGCCGTCGAGATCGACGGTGAAGCCGCCCTTGACCTGGTTGAAAATGACGCCTTCGACCTTCTCTTGTTTCTCGAAAGCCTTTTCGAGCTTGATCCAGCTTTCCTCGCGCCGCGCCTTGTCGCGCGAAATGACCGCTTCGCCGAGGGCGTTCTCGATCCGCTCGAGATAAACCTCGACCTCGTCGCCGACGGCGAGCGTGCCTTGCCGCCCGGGCCCTTGAAATTCCTTAAGGGCGACGCGGCCTTCGGTCTTCAGCCCAAGATCGATGACCGCGACGTCTTTTTCGATCGCGACGACGCGCCCCTTGACGACGGAGCCCTCGAAGGCCTCGTTTTGGCCGTAGCTCTCGTCAAGAAGTGCCGCGAAATCCTCGCGCGACGGCGCGTAGGTGTCTGTGGATACCATTCGTTCTCCTGCTTTCCCGAATGCGCACGGCGCCGGGGGGTTTTAGTTGTGCTTCTTGGCCGCCCGCGTTCGCCGCCATCGCGGCAAACCTCCGCGCGAAAGCGGGAACGGCGGCAAGAAGCAGGTTTGCGCTCCATGTAGCAAGCCGGGCACCCGGCGGCAAGGGCAACGGAAGCGTGGAGCTTCGTGCCGGGGGTTTCACCCAACACCGCGCGCCCCGGATTCGACTAGTCGGCGCCAAGCTCCTTGGCCGCGAAAGATTGCGTCCCGCGCCGGCGGCCTGCGGCACTTTTATCGCGCGCCGCAAAACTGTTTCATCCCCCAGTTTTTCCTGACAGGGTAGCGCCGTCCGGCACGTCTCACGCCAAGGAACGCGCTCCGGCATCGGCCGCGCGGAACCCCCTTCCCGCGCGCCGCTCGAAAGGGCGGCCGCGCGTCACAATTCCAAATGAGGGGAGAATGAAGATGAAGAGCCGTATCTGGAACGGCCGCGCGCAGGGCGGCTGCGTCCATCATGTTGCACATCCCGGCGGGCGCCACTACGAGACCTTTCCGGTCAACAGCTTTGAGGCGGAAGCGCGCCGCCTCGCGCGTTTCCAGGAACATGGCCACACGCCTGGCGCGTTAGATGTGCCGCCCGAGGAGCGTTCCGCCGACTTCCCGCTGACCCTCGATCTGCGCCGCCCGCGCGTCATGTGAGACGTTTGGCCTTTGTCTCTTGGCTCGATCAAAGACGCGCCTGCTGAACTCTGATCAAAATCAGAGCGCTTTATAAGTAAGTGCTGTCTTGCAAGAAACACAAAAAATCTAACACAGTGTCTATTTGTCGGCAGGTCTCGGTCCCGCCTTAGCGCGGCTCAACAAATCCGTCTCACCCACCGTATTCGTCCGCTTCCAATGCCAATTGCCACTGCCTCCAAATCCATCAGTCCACGTGCCGCCCGCCGTCTTGCAGTCATCAAAAATGCCAGTAAATGTAACGGAGCCTGCGCATCCACCCGGGCCCCACGGACTTGCGTCCTGAGCCTCACGTCCCCGAGGCTTTGTGGGCCGGTGCCGCCCAATCTCATATTGGGCACTAAAAGAAATGTTCGGGCCGTTACGCGTCCCGCCTACGCTATAAGTGCCACAAGCGTTAACTGTGCCTGTGAAATCCTGAGGCGGATTCCCGCCGCTGTCGCCTGCGGTTATCACCCATTTATCCCCCTGCCCAAAGTCATCGGTCCAGGTACCGGCTGTAGTGCCACAATCAGGTGCCTTGAAAAATCCGTCTTCAGCTGCATCGAATGCAGCGGCACATCCACATATCGGGGGCGGTTTCCCTGATACCTCGCAACATTCATCGTGATTAAGACATTCCTGAGTAAAACGTTGCACCCAGCCAATAAGAAAATCTGGGCCGCCGCCCCTGCCACAGCGCCCGAGCGCGGGATCCTTGTAACAAACAGGGCCTACGAGCACGGATTTATAGTAAAAATTCTTACCAAGCGTGAAGGACGCTTCGCCGATGTGACCTATTTCAGGGCATATGCTCTTAAAGCCCTCATTAGTAACG
Source organism: Methylocella sp. (assembly GCA_050728695.1). Lineage (GTDB taxonomy): Bacteria > Pseudomonadota > Alphaproteobacteria > Rhizobiales > Beijerinckiaceae > Methylocapsa. The sequence goes on from JBOHJV010000016.1 coordinate 26,153, forward strand.
CGCCCCTTAGGGAAGTTAAGGGTATATCCTTCTGGCGCGCTTGATATCAAATTAAGCAAACTAGTAAGTGCATCCCCATGGCGGCTGTATGAATTGATTTTAGGTGTTAGCGACACACCCAATTTTCGACATGCTAGTATATCTTGACGAGAAAGCGCGGCAGGGAGTCCACTGGCTTGATAGACGCTACGAATTATATCTCTTCCGCCGCGAGCGTAGTCTATATCCGCATGAATTCGTTTCGTGCCAAAATATAAGTCAATGACCACGCGATCTTTAGCCACGAGCGAGGCGTGAAACGCCACGCCAGTGTCGCTGTCTTTCCCGCTTATTTCTTGAGATGTCTCTTTTAACTCGAACGCCGGGGCCGCGAAAACATACGAACCAAGACCTATATTGACGGCCAGAAATGATAGAGTTACATACAGAATTTGGCGTATTTTCATAACGCTTGTCCTATCTTGTTGAACAACTTCAAAAGCAACACTGTTGGATCTGTGGTCTTATCTTACATGCGCATCGAAGCTGAATTGCCGTGTGACGGCACTGTTGGGCACTAGTGGCCAGCGCCGCCAAAACTGAAAGGGACCGATGATTGCAGCCTGCCACATGAGGCCACGATAACAAGACCAATTCAATTTTGGTGACGCTAGATACTAGGATGTTGCCCAGTGCGCGGCTCTAGAGTTTGCCGGAGTATGTAAGGGTGGTAATTGCGCCGGTCGCCGGCACGGCAATCACTTCCAGCTGAAAGCTGCTCGTCCGGCCATTGCCGGTGGTGTCCACCGCCGTTGCGCTGCCGGATATTGTGACATTGTCAAATGTGGGAACAGACAAAGTCCAAGTATAGGGTATCACGACTTGACAAGTAGCGATGTTGCCGGAAACCGTGGCCGTGGCCTGATCCGACTCGGCAACGAAATCGGACACGCCGGTCGTATTCAGTGCCGAACAAAGACGCCTGGAGTCCGCAGAGGATCGGGGCCGTGGGCGGCACGTTGGAATTCTTCGAAATCGTAAAGGTGAAATTCGCCGTCAACCTGCCGCTAAAGATGGTCGCCGCTGCCGCGGCTTTTGGGGTTGCCCTCTCGGTCAGCACCGGGCGGAACGTGCCGTTTGAAGTCAGAAACCCTAACACGCCATTAGTGTTCGAGCCCGCATGAGCGCCGCATACGGGAGCGCCGAACAAAGTGGCGGCAATCGCAACCACGGTGATTTTGTTCATGAGCATTCTCCGGCCACTGCTTGCAAAGGTCGCTCCCGCGATCGGAACGATAGACAGCAGCGCGAATAAAATACGATAACGTAAAATCGACTATTATCATTATTCAATTTACGCACGAAGGCGCGACAGGTTGCCGCATCGGCCTGAGGGCATGAAAGTTGCCGCATCGGCCTGAGGGCATGATTCGCACCGGCTTCCGGTCGCCTGAAGACCGTGGCTGCTGGCAAGACCGGCTCTCTACCGAATTCAGTTTCGCAGCGCGAGTCACAACCTTAACCCGGCGTTAACCATGCGTTGCGTAAACCTACGAAAGAGATTTCGAGGCGCGCGCATGACAGAAGCTGCCCACCCCCGTCATTCCATAAGGTTCCATGGCCGCTCCTACCATGCCATGGTTCTGGCGCCGGAGCCGCCCGTGGCAAACTGGCTTGTAGAGCTCGACTCGTGGCTCGAACGCTCGCCGGGGTTTTTCTTCGGGCGGCCGGCGGTGCTCGACGTCGCGGTTCTTCAGCCTGGCAAGCAGGGCCTCGCCGAGCTTTTGCAAAACTTGGCCTCGCGCAACATCAAGGTGATGGGGATCGAAGGCGCCGAACCGTCCTGGCTCGACTTCGCGATGCCGCCGCTGCTTTTGAGTGGGCGGCAGACGAGCGCCGTCCTTGGCGATACGCCTCCCGCCGCCGCGGAGGCGCCTGCCCCCGCGGTTGATTGCGATTCCGCTCCGGATGCGGCGGCGGCTGGTGCCAACATCCCTTCGCCCGCGGCCGACCCCGCTCCCGTTGTGACCCCCGCGCCGCAGCAGCCCAATTCCCTGATGCTGAACGGTCTCGTCCGCTCCGGCCAGTGCATCGTGCACCCCGAAGGCGATGTGATTGTCGTCGGATCTGTCGCCTCGGGCGCCGAGGTGATCGCTGGCGGTTCGATCCATGTCTATGGAACGCTGCGGGGCCGGGCGATCGCCGGCTCGCGCGACGCCCGCGCGCGGATTTTTTGCCGCAAGCTCGAAGCCGAGCTGCTTTCGATCGACGGCCTTTACATGGTGGCCGACGATATGCCCGCGCACCTGCGCGGCCAGCCGATTCAGGTTTGGCTCGACGGTGATTCGATGATGATGGCTCAGGAATGAGACAAATTGGGAGTTAACAACATGGCCAAGGTTTTGGTCGTCACTTCGGGCAAGGGCGGCGTCGGCAAGACGACTTCCACCGCGGCGTTGGGCGCGGCGCTGGCGAGCGCGGGCAAAAAGGTCGTGCTCGTCGATTTCGACGTCGGGTTGCGCAACCTCGATCTCGTCATGGGGGCCGAGCGGCGCGTGGTCTACGACTTGATCAATGTCGTTCAAGGCGACGCCAAGCTCGCGCAAGCTCTCATCCGCGACAAGCGCGTGCCGGAGCTGCACTTGCTGCCCGCCTCGCAGACGCGCGACAAGGATGCCTTGACGGAAGAGGGCGTTTCGCGCGTCATCGGCGAGCTGCGGGAAAAATTCGATTGGGTGATCTGCGATAGCCCCGCCGGGATCGAGCGTGGCGCCACGCTTGCCATGCGCCATGCCGATGTCGCGCTCATCGTGACCAACCCCGAAGTATCCTCGGTGCGCGACTCCGATCGAATGATCGGTCTTCTCGATTCCAAGACCGAAAAGGCGGAAAAAGGGGAGCGCGTCGAAAAGCATCTCCTGATCACCCGCTTCGATGCCGCGCGCGCTGGACGCGGCGAAATGCTGAATGTCGAGGATGTGCTGGAAATTCTTTCCATCCCCCTGCTCGGAATCATCCCGGAAAGTTTTGAGGTTCTGCGCGCCTCCAATCTCGGCTCGCCGGTCACTCTCAACAATCCGGCGAGCGCGCCGGCGCGGGCTTATTTCGACGCCGCGAAGCGGCTCAACGGCGAAGCCCTGGATATGACGATTCCAAGCGATAGGAAAGGCCTGTTTGGCATGCTGTTTGGACGGAGGGCGGCATGAAACTCTTTGATTATTTCAAGCGGCCGCGCACCGCGCCGGTCGCCAGGGAACGGCTGCAAATCCTGCTCGCGCATGAGCGCGCCGTCTCCGGCAAGTCCGATCTGATCGCCATTCTTCAGGAAGAAATCATGGCGGTGATCGCCAAGCACTTCCCGGTCGAACAGGACGGGATCAAGGTCAAGATGGAGCGCGGCGAGGTGATCTCGACCCTCGAGGTCGAGATCGACATTCCAACGCCCATGTGCCCAAGCTTCCCATTGCCCGAGAAGCCGGCACCGAGCGAGCCCGTCTCTACGGCGGAACCGGAAGCCGTGGAAGCGGAAGCCGTGGAAATTGCGGACGCGGAAACGTCATAAGACAAACGTTATCGGACCAAGCGGGTTCGTATCCCGCGGCGTTGCGGCTGCCTTTGGCCTCAAGCCGGCATATGTCTCTGGCTATAGACCCGCGCTGCATCGATCCCGGCGAAAGGCGTCAAACGAACGCCCGCCGCAAATCCGGGATCGTTCCGCAGCGGTATTCCGCACCAAAAAAGCCCTTTTGAATCAAGGCTCCAATTTTGGTGAATATGGCTTGAATTTTGCCCATGACGGGCGTCGCGACTGCCGGTTGGCGTTTTCACTCGCTTCCGTGGCCGGGAATTAACGGCGATCCGGGGGGCGGCGTTGCCGGCTCCACTTGCTTCGGCTGTGACGGCAATTCATGTCCCGCAGGAATGGCACCGGCGCCGCCCGGTTGCGACGCGGCGTCGCTTGCCGGTTCAGCTTCTGGCTCGTTCCCTTTTTTCCCCGGCCCCTCGGGCTTCACTCCCGCCTGTCGGGGCGGCATCGCGTCACCCTTACCTAGCGACCATGGTCGCGCGCACCCGTGCTCGTCCGCACAATCCTGCTCGCCGGATGCTACCCACACCCAAAAATCGGAATCAAACGCTGGTCTGGCGCATCCAAACTTGTCCGCGCAGCCTTCCACGCCGCTCGGCACGAAATGCCATCCCGGTGGCGGTCCTGCGCCAGGCGGCGGCCCTGAAGGACGGGTGGGCGCTGCTATAACCTGGGCTGGCATGGGTGGATTCGATGGATGGGCGGCAAACCAAAAGTAGGACGCCGCTACGCCAGCGCCGCCGATCAACACCCCGACGGCAAAATTCCAGATCATCCTTAGCCTATGCCATGCATCTTTCATTCCCATGTTGCACCTTTGTGTCTAAGTCATTCGCCGGGTTGCGTGGCGTTTGCCGGCAACGTAGCCCTGCCCGCCGGTGTCGGCCAGCACCTTCTCGCAGACGCCCGGCGCCACCTTTGGTGATTCCCTCGACAAGCAGTGAGCCACGGCGGCCTTGCGCTTAGCCGCCAGCTCGCCTCGGCGGTGGTCGCGGCATTCATCATCGTGTATCCATTCGTTGCTGCCGCAACGGGTTGGGCGGCATGCAGAGCGTCCCAAGCTGCGCCACCTTAACATGGCTTGATTCCGGCGAGCTTTTTGCAGCGAGCTTGGCAGCAATAGACCGGACTGTTATAAGTTTCGAGCCGTTTCTTGACGTCAAGTTTGTATCATTGAATCAGCCCGAGGCCCAAGATACCAGAGAGGATCAAAAAGATCGCTACGATGTAATTGAGCAACTGCGGCATGATCAAGATGAGGATACCGGCGAGCAAAGAAACCATCGGTTGAAGGTGCGCGATGCCTATAGTCATTCTCTTATTCCCTGTATTGTAGTGTTCACCTCTCGGCGAGGGGCCGGACGGTCACGAGCTTTCACGGTGCCCCCGAATAATTCAACCGGATTCCCGGATGAACCCCGAAACGAGGTGAATGGTTCTACTCTGAACTGGTTGGACGCCCAGATTCCGAAAAACGGCCCACGATCGCCGTCAAGCCATCGACCCTGAGAACCCTCGGTTCAACCGCCTGGTTCCCCAGCCTCGATCAATCCAAAACGACCTAATCATTATGGCTGAATCGCTCCAGAGGCGCCTAAAACATCTTGCTTCATCCGGCGATCGCGGGTTTGGACCTGAACATCGATCCTTGCGAAAGACGTCAAACGCGAAGGCATGGCCAAATCTGGGATCCTCTCGCAACGGAATTCTGCACCAAGAAAGCCATTCTAAATCAAGGCTTTAGTATTCGTGCATGGGTCTCGAATTCCGCGCGGACCCCGCTCGTGGCTTGAACAGAGATTTCGCCTGCGGCATTCTGCGAGTCGGCGTCTTTATGGCACGGGAGGCAACGGTGTCGAAAATAGTCCCGAATCTTTGGTACAGTGAGAAAGCAGAAGAAGCCGCCGCCTTCTACGCATCGGTGCTGCCCAATTCCAAAGTGGATAGTGTTACGGCGCTCGCTGCGGACAGTCCGAGCGGCCCGGCCGGTTCCGTGAAAGTGGTCGAGTTCACACTGATGGGGCAGCCGTTCATGGCCTTCAGCGCGGGGCCACGCGACGCGTTCAATCATTCCATATCGTTCATGGTTCAATGCGAGGATCAGACCGAAATTGACAGGCTCTGGGCGGCGTTGTCGGAATGCGGAAAGATCGAGCAGTGTGGGTGGTTGAAAGACCGCTATGGGCTCTCCTGGCAAATCGCGCCCTCAGTTCTCGGGGAAATGATGAAGGATTTGGATCGGGCGCGCGCCAAGCGCGTTGCGGAAGCAATGTTGAAAATGGTCAAGCTCGACATCGAGGGATTGAAGAAGGCCTACGAGGGACGTTCGCCTTGCCCTGACGGCGCCCCCGGTTTGGGTCAACCCTGAAGCATGACATTCGAAGAAACATGACATTCGAACCCGCTATGATAACATCGGTTTTCCCATGGTCTCTCCTTTGAACGAGGAAGGAAATGCGCAAGTCGGCCGTTCTTACCCTAGGCTTGGCGCTGATAATGTGGGCGGGCGTCGCGCATGCGCGGCCAAGTTTTGTAAGCGAGGAGCTCGAAAGCGACGCGACCCGGCTCGAACAAAATATCGGTGAGGATTTGGGTGCGCTGTCCAGCCGCCCGCTCGCGCAACTGCGCAAGGACTTAGCTCAAGCCCTCGGGCGCAAGGATCCCAAGGCCGTTCTCAAACTGACCGCCGCGATCGTCGTGGCAAATCCCAAGGATTCGAGCGCCTGGATCGCTTATTCGCGCGCGGCTATCG
>JBOHJV010000017.1:0-30966 GCA_050728695.1 Methylocella sp.
CGTTGCTCGCTCCCGCGTTATTTTGGCCGCCGCAAGCGGTTCCCGTGCCCCGCGCGCATTCGGCCGGCGCGTTCACATTGAGCAAGGTCGCCGTCGAGACCGGCAAGACCTCGTCTGTCATGGCATTGCGCACCGTCACGCGGACCGCATTTGGCAATTGACTGACATCATGCCATGTTTCTTGCCAGATGCGGTCGCGGCCGGCGAAAGCGAACGAAACGTAAAACGGCGGGCGGACCAGCACGATCGGATTGGTGAACTCAAGCTCGCCGGTTTCCACGTCCTTGGTCGTGACCGGCACGAACGGGGCCCGCGAGCGGACCAGCACGCGGCCCCGCTCGTCGTCGGTTTCTCCGATGTGCACAATTTCGAGCCCGGCCGATGCATTTGGGCCAATCGCCGATCGCACAAAGGTCACCGACGATGGTGTGCCGTCGAAGAGAAGCCGCGCGTTCGCGCCGCCTGGCGATACGAATTCCGCCGCGGCAACATCGGCGACGATCCGGTCGAGGCCGAGGCCGAGCAGATCGGCCCTCTGCACGCGGTCAAAGCCCGCCCTCCAGGCCGGGATCCACTGCGCCGTGAGCGTGGCAAGTGTCGCGAGGAGAACGCCCATCAGGGCGACCGCGATAAGAGCTTCGAGCAGCGTGAAGCCGCAAACCTCGGACGAGCGGCGGGCAGAGACACGCCGGTTTTTCATCGTTCGCCGGTGCTCCTGCCAAGCATGATGGTCTCGAGCCGAAGCGCCGCTCCGGACGGCGATAGCACCTTGATGACAACGATTTGGGGTGTCCAGAATTGGGCCGCGCGCGGGTTGACGAAATTGCCCGGAAAAGGCGCGATATCGACGGACCAAGCTTGGCCATGCATTTCGCCCGTGAGGGTTCCGGCCGCAAGGCTCGCTCGATCGGGAAGGCCGGCCTCGACCGCCCGCACCGTCGCGACGAGCCCGAGATGTTGCTCGATCCTTCCCGAACCGCGGATATTTCCCGCCATGAGCAACCCGATGGCAGCCAAGGAAACGGCCGCGACGGCGAGCGCAACCAGGGCCTCGATGAGGGCGAACCCCGCGCTGGACTCTCCGTCCTCGTCGCGGCGCTCAAAAGACATTGCTTGGAACAATTTCGATGCCCCCCGTCAGCCAAGTGACGCGGACTTCGAGAGTTGTGCCAAGCCGCGAGAGGAAAATCGTCCCGCCGCAGGACATTCCAGACGGAAGGAACTCGATCGTCATTCCGGCGGCGCGGCGGTCGCATTGGCTCGCAAGAATTGCATTAAACCCGACATCTTGGGGCAATTGCAGCAAGCGCCCGGTCGCGCCGGAACGGATCGTCCGGGATATCGCGCTAAGGTCCGTCGCGACGGCGGCGCCGCGCCGGATCGCCGCGTTGCGATCGGCCTTAAGCAAGGCCGCCGTCTCCAGCGCGTAGGCTTCGAGCATTGTCTTCGAGGTTCCACGCGGAAACGCCGGCAACGCGATCGCCGCGAGCATTACTATGATGGCGAGGACGCATATTATCTCGAGCAGGGTAAAGCCGCCCTCGCCCCGGCGCCGCTTCATCGTCGCTCCCAACTCTTGATGGCGACCGCCGTGCCGGTCCCGCCTTCCTTGCCGGTCGATCCAAGCGAGACGATCTCATAGGGACCGTGCTCGCTCGGCGAACGGTAGCTATAGGCATGCCCCCAAGGATCGTTGGGCACGTAGCCCTTCTGCAAATAGGGGCCGTTCCATCCGGTTTCGCCCCCCGGACGTTGCACCAAGGCGACAAGGCCTTCCGACGTCGTAGGATAGTGTCCCATATCGAGATAGAAAAGATCGAGCGAACTCGTGAAGCTCTGGATCTGGATGGTGGCGGCCTTCACCTTGGACTCGCTGAGGTAATTGAGGACCCGCGGGCCGACAAGGCTCATGAGCAGGCCGATGATCGTGATCACGACCAGGATTTCGATCAAAGTAAAGCCGTCTTCATGGCCGGTTCGGGAGGCGGCGGCAATTTCGGCTGCACGCGAGCCTTGTTCCAAGCTTCGCTCCGGCCGCCGGAACCCGCGCGGCCACATGTTGCAAATATTCATCGCGATAGATCCTTTCATCCGATGACTTGGTTGACTGACATTAGAGCGGTCATGACCGAAACGATCAGACCACCGACAATGATGCTGATGCAGACGATCGCCATGGGGCCGGCGATGCCGACCAGCCGATCGAGACTGCGTTGAAGCTTGGCTTCGTAAAACTCCGCGATGCGTTGCGCAAGCAACGGCAGTTGACCCGACTCTTCGCCAAGCCGCAAGGTCCGGATCGCCATCGCCGGAATCACCGCTGTCTTGGTGAGCGCGTCGGACAGCTTGCCGCCGTGGCGGACGAGATCGACGGTTTTGCTCCAGGCGCTCGAGCGTCCCGTCGTTGCCATCAAATCGGCGAGTATTCGCAGCGTCGCCGTCAACGGGACTCCGCTTGCCAAGAGAACGCCGAGGTTACGGCAGAAGATGGAGGTCCGATGAAAATCCAAAGCCCGGCTGATGAAAGGCAAATGCGCGAGCGCTTCCACCATCTTGCCGCGCACCTTGGGACGGCGCAGCAAAAACCAGCCGCCGCCGATGCCGACGGCGAACGTCGCCGCGAGCGCTACCGTGTGCGCCCGCAGGAAATCGGAAAGCGCGAGGAAGCCGAGCACGATCGGGTCGAGCTTGGCGTTGAAGTCGCGTAGGACCGCGCCAAATTGCGGCAGTACGAAAGTGAGGAAAAAGACAAGCACGGCGCTTGCCGCGACCAAGACAAAGGCGGGATAGCGCAAGGCGTCGGCGAAGCGCCGGCGCAGCGCCTCGGCACGGGTCCGCTCGGCACCAAGCACCTCCAGGATATTGACCAGCGTGCCTGAGGCCTCGCCCACCCGCGCGAGCTCGACATACATCGGCGAAAATAAAGCTGGATGGTGAGCCAGCGCGTCGGCGAAACTTTCGCCGGCGAGAATGGCGGCCGTGATCTTAGCAACCGTCGGCCGCAAGCGGCCGATGTCCGCGTCGTCCGACAATAATTCGAGGGCATCGTTGATGCGGGCGCCGGTTTGCAAAAGAAGCGCAAGATCGCCGGTGAAAATCGTCACGTCCTCGGGACGCGGTCGCGACAGGAAGTTGAAGTCGAAGTGCTTGCCGGCCGGCCCGCTTCCATCGCTTACCGTTTCGATCGGAATGAGGCCGAGATATTCGACGCGCTCGGCAACCTCCGCCGCCGTGGTCGCCGCGATCGACCCGCTCACCACTTCGCCATTGGGAGTAAGTGCCCGGTAGCGGAAACTCGCCATGGCTCACCGCACGGTCGTGACGCGAAGAACTTCGGCGGCGGAGGTGACGCCGGCGCGGCATTTCGCGACAGCGTCCTCGACCATCGTCGTCATGCCGGAGCGTCTCGCGGCAAGATCGATCGCGCGCGCATCGGCGTGCGGTCCGACCAGGTCGTACACCGCATCCTTCAATTCAAGCGCCTCGAATACCCCATTGCGGCCGCGATAGCCGGCGCCGCCGCAGCGCTCGCAGCCGGCCGGTTCGTGAACGCAATCGCCGGACCGCAAGCCAAGCGCCTCAAAGCGCGGATCGGCGGCAAGATCGCCGGACGTCAGAACGCGTTTACGCTTGCACCGGTCGCAAAGAATACGAACCAGCCGTTGCGCGATCACCGCCCGCAATGTCGATTTGAGCAAAAAACCCTCAACTCCAAGATCGAGCAGGCGCGGCACCGCCGCCGCCGCGTTTTCCGTGTGAAGCGTGGTCAGCACGAGATGGCCGGTGAGCGCCGCATGCACGGCGATGTTCGCGGTCTCGGCATCGCGCACCTCGCCAACCATGATGACATCTGGATCTTGCCGCACAAAGGCGCGCATCGCGGTGGCAAACGTAAGCCCGATCGCGGGTTTCACCTGCGACTGATTCACGCCCTGGATCTCATATTCGACCGGATCCTCGATGGTGAGAATCTTGCGCGACGGGTCGTTGAGGATCGAAAGCATGGTCGCAAGGGTCGTCGTCTTGCCGCTGCCAGTCGGCCCCGTCAGGATGATCATGCCATGCGGGAGCGCAAGCAGACGGCGGACAGTTTTCTCGTCGGCGACCGACAAGCCAAGTTTTGCGACGTCGAGCAGCCCGCGATCGCGCGGCAAGAGGCGGATGACGGCCGATTCGCCGTGCTGGGTCGGCATCGTGGCGACGCGAATATCGATTTCCGAGCGCGCGACCTTCTGCCTTGCCGCGCCATCTTGCGGCAGGCGCCGCTCGGCGATGTTGAGGCCGGCGAGAATCTTGATCCGGGAGATCAGGGCTTGCGGCAAGGCATTGGCCGGCGCGGCCACCGCGCGCAGCAACCCATCGACCCGCATGCGCACCACAAGGCCGTTCCGGAACGGTTCGATGTGAATATCGCTGGCACGAAGTTCCAGGGCCTTTTCGAGCAAGTCGTTGACCGCGCGCACCACCGGAGCGCCGCTCGCCAGATCGCGCAGACTTTCGATGTCGTCCTCGGCGCCGGCGCCCAGGGACTCGCTGTCCGCCGCTGTTGCCTCTTCGCCGCCAAGCTGCCCGCCGAGAACCGTCGCGATGTCCTCGAAGGAGGCGATCTCGACCAAAACCGGAGCGCCAAGGACGATTTCGGCGGCCCGGACAGCGGCCGCATCGCTCGGGTCGGCGACGGCAAGCTTAAATTGACCCTTCGGCAGCTCGAACGGGAACACAGCGGTGTCGCGCAGAAAGCGCGGCGAAAAGCGTCCGGTCAAGGCAGGCGCGGCAACGAGCTGGGGCAAGGTAAGCCGCTTCAAGCCATAAAATTGGGCGACTTCATCGGCAAATCCATTCGCGGTGAGCTCGGTCGACTCCCAAAGTTTGCGAAGGGATCGTTCCGCTTTGGACGCGCTGGAGGAAGCGGACTCAAATTCCGCGTCTGAAAGCAGAAAATTCTTGTCCGCCAAATATTTCGCGAAGTCTTCAACTGCAACTAGACTCATCTGCGCGTCTCTGGGCCGAAGCAACTACTCGCAATCACGACAGGTGCCTGGGCAGCGCCCCCGATTAAAATTCGGTCTGGTCCCTCCACCGCCATAATGGCGCGAGCTTGCCTCGCCATGACCGAGGATACGACGTTGGCGGGCTGATTTCCAGCGATTTTGAGAAGAAGCTTGCTCCCGCTTGCGATGGCATTCAACAGCCGGTGAAAAGCCCCAGTCGCGCAGGCTGGCGGGCATGACCGCCGCTTGCCGCCGCGCCCGCGCCGCGCGACGGCGAGTAACGAATCGCCGCGTGAGCCTCTATTGTCTACGGATGCCGGCATGGAAGCAGCTGCTCCGAAGGTCCGGGGCGACAATCTACCCCGGACATCGGACGTTAGAGCAAAATGACCGCAGTTGCCACGATGCTAGCGCTTTGCAGCTGCAGGCACGTAGAAAAAGTACCACGCACTGTACTCAACAAGTACTTCCCTCTGCGCCGGGCTGCAGCCCGCCGCAGGAGGTTTCCCGCCGTCGGTAAAAAGCCGTTGGATGAAGGTGACCCGACCAAACAGGCCGTTGCCCGACGTCGATTTGGAAGGGAGCAACAACCAGTCAACGCCATCCGGGTCTGGAGCTGTAAAATGCTTCGCGTTTGGGCCGTCACCTACGACCGAGCTGCCGTCCAAAGCCTCCCAAGTTGGTCCTCCGAAATGGATAGCCACCAAATCTCCCTCATCCCTGTCGCCTGCAAGCAGGATCGCATGCGGCACCGCGTTCGAGGTGGCGCTAACTGGACAGGCATATTTTTGGGTTCCCTTGCCGAATGCTCGCAGAAGCAAGACATTTCCCGGCGGCGGCTTCAGGATGTCGGGGATAGGCGCGTGTTTAATAACAGAGGAGTACCGCGCCGCCTCGACTGTCAGCGGCCACCCGTCCGCCAAGGCGATATTGGTTCCGAACGCGATTGACGCGAATACCACGCCAAATAACAGCTTTTTCATCGTCATATCCTTTTTTAGAGCTAAATGGGCCGCTCGGAGATCCTACCGGCCCCTTATCGGACGTCCTCTTGCGGCGAATTTGCCTTCAAGCCGTCCGATAGAAGTTTCACCACAGTCTCTGACTCTCCGCGCCCCCTGTTCACGGGGCGACGTTGCTGATATCGACAGAAATCCGCGTGCGCTTCAGGGGGCGGAGATGCGGGCGGTCGAGGATCTCAATTGATCTGCGCCGGCAAGCGAAAATACAGCGAGCCCCGCCACGAAGGCGGGGCTGCGAAACGCTCCCATGCTAATTTGTATCTGGGGGAGGCGCGGGCCCGCCTCCCCCAGCTTTCATTGTTATTCTGCGAGGTGGAACAAAGGACCCTCGTTATCGGGGAAATTTCCCGTGTTGAGGATCTGAATGCCGGCATCATGGTTGCTAGTGAACGGCGTCTCATTGCCAGGGCAGCCAGCCTTCGCGGCATCGTTGTGATCATTGAACCAAATACCGAGGTGATAGATCTGCACGGGGTCGACCTTTGCGCCGGTCGTTGATTGGGGGAGGACTCCGGGCGGACTGGGGAAAACGTTCGCCGACGGCAAAGCTTTTTGAGAAACGATGAAGGTACCTTTGTTAAAACGGCCGACTAAATTGGTGACGCCATTGCCGTTCGCATCGGTCATGATGTCGCCGTTATACCAAGCAAGCCCAAATGGCGCGTTCGGGACCTGGATATTGAAGATAACGAAATCTGTATTCGGCGGCAGGCCTTTGACGAAAACCTCTAAGTTTTCGAATGTGCCGAAGGTATGAACAATGACCGTCGCCGACGGTTGAAGAGTATTAGGGCAGCTGGCCGCCGGGCCCTTCGATTTGATCATAGGAAAAGCGACGGTTTTGGAACTCGCGCTTGCCTGGATGGGCAAAAACGCGGCGGATGCCATTAACAAGGCCAGAATTGCAGACGTTTTCATTGTGTTCTCCTACGTTAGCCGATCCCGGTATTATCGGGAACCATATGACCGGAGGATGACCGGACGAATAGGAAAGTCTACCCATAACGTCCGGTGTCCCGCGCCCCGTGTTCACGGGGCAGCGTTTCTGGTATCGTTCGAAAATCGCGATGCGCTTCACGGGAGGCGGGGGTGGGGGCCGTCGAACATCTCAAGACCTTGTGCTGCCTGGGGCTTCCCCCCGAGAGCGCGATGATCGCCCTGACGCCTGTGCTGCACGAGATCATTCCGCATGGCTGGACGCGCTGGATGCTTTTGGGGACCGATGCCGCGATTGTCGACAGATACGCCGAACACCCAGGAGGGCGACCGCTCTATAACGAGCGCCTCTGGCGGTTCCTAAATGATCCTTCGGACGTCATTTGCTCCCTCTACCTGCCCGCCTTCAAGGCCGCCGGAATCGGCTGGGCTTTGCATCGGCAAGGCCGGGACTATTTGGAGAGCGGCTATTATCGCGAAATAGAGGCTCCACTCGACGCTTGCTGGTTTCTCGACGCCATGATCGCCGACGGCGGACGCAGCATCGCGCTTGTTCATCTGACGCGGCCGCGCGGCGCCCGCCCGTTCACCGCGGACGACGTGCAGCGGCTCGACCGGCTGCGTCCCTGGCTCGCGCATGCGCTTCGCCGGCCCGTATCTGAGGACTCGCGGCAGGAAGATCAGGACTTAGCGGGCATGCCAGGAGCGCCGGTGCTGAGCGGTGAGATGATCTTAACTCCGGACGCAAAGATCGTCTTTCAGACGACTGGCCTGGAATTTCTGCTCAGAATTCTCGCGCGCGAGCCGGCCGACTACACGCGTTATGTGCCAGCCCTCGACAGCCTCCCTGCGCCAATCTTAAAACTTCTCCGGCGCATCGACGGCGCCGCGAATGGCACTTCCAACACCCCGCCGCGCATGCAGCTTTCGAGCGCTTATGGCGTTCTCACCCTCGAAGCAAAATGGCTCGGGCCGGCGGGCGCCATCCCCGCGGACGTAGCCGAGGATCCGAAAGGCTGTCTCGTCGCGGTGACGATCGAGCTGCGCGAGCACGCCATTGCGCACGCCGCCCGGATGTTGCGGGAAAGCGGCGCCACGCCGGCGCAAGTGAAAGTCGGCATTCAAATCGCTCTTGGCAAGCCGAAACCGGTGATCGCAGACGAACTCGGCGTCCAGTTCTCGTCGGTCGACGATCTTACGAAAAAACTTTATCAGACTCTCGACGTTCACAATGCCGCCGAGCTCAGTACGAAAATCTGGCTCGGCGAAGACGAGGCGCGCAAATCTGGGCGACCGCCGCTGCCAGTCTCGATCGCGAAAGGCGCAAGCAAAGCTAAATTTGCCTCCATCTTCAGCCCCTCATACAAATCACTCACTCATCCTTGAAGGTAAACGACGAGATGCCGCGCATCGACTCATCGACGCGCACCGGGCGCAGCTCGGGAGGCGTCGTGCCCGCTGCGGTGCGCAACAATGAAGCCTAGGCCATGCGCGCTTCAAATTGAATCGCTCACGGTCACTATCCCTTTGTTTTGTTTGGGATCATGCTCGAGCTGCCCGCCATCAATCGTTGCGGGTTTTTCGATCGAGGGCGCATGGCCGGGTCACTTGCGTTGCCCCACCCGGTGGCGGTTTTTCATTGGGTCCCAACGTTGGTTAATGGGAGAAAACCGTCCGTGTGGGTATTGCCGTGGATGTGATTGTCGCCGAAGGTTTCGACCGTCCCGCCACGAAAGACGCCATCGAAATTCCCGGTAATGGTCGAATGGGCCAGCCGGACGACCGCTGCTCCGGGCTGAACGGAAATGCCAGTGCCAGGATGGCGGGTCGCACTGCTATCGACAACCGTGATATCCGCCGGCGCGAAGACAACTAAGCCGTCGTCGTTCTTGTTCATCGCGACATGGTCGAGGTCGCCTTGGACCAAACCAGTCCCTTGCGGCCTCACACTAATGCCAGAACCGAAAATATTATTCGACACGAGAGTGTCCTTGATCAGGAATTTGGCCGCGGCCGCTGGCTGAAGGGTGATTCCATCACTAAGAAAATTCCGCACGACGCAATCCGTGACCGTCAATGAGCCGGCCGAGTTGAGCACGATGCCGTGCGTCGCAACCTTGAGACCGTCGAGGGTTAGGTGACTGAGGTTGACCACGTCATTTGGACCGGCGTTGATGGTGATGGCGTCGCCAGCGCTGCGGTTGATGCCGGCGCCCTCGATCCCCGCGATGCTCATCGATTGGGTGATGATCATACTGCCGTAATTCGCGGGATCGAGCACCTTGACCGCGCCGCCGGGACTGGTTTGGTCGATCGCGAATTGGAAGGAGCGGCAGGGATTCGTGGCCGCGCAAGTGCCGCTATCGGTGCCTTTGCCCGAGACAAAGGTCGCGAGCGAAGACGCCTCTGCCGGACCAGCGCCAAGGCACGGCAGGAACAGGACGGCATAAGCGAGCGGGGAGAGAAGGAGAGTGAAGGGGAAACGCGACGAGAAAACGAGCTTACGCTTCAGTAGCTGACTTCCAATCATTTTGTTTACCTCAATTGTTGTGTCCGTGATGTCACCGCAAAGGCTGCGGCGGACCCCATAAGACTGATGGGTCACTTTGCATAGGTGGCAAAGCTACGATACGCGCCCCGTGTTCACGGGGCGGCGTTTCTGATATCGTTCGAAAATCGCGATGCGCTTCTGGGGAGGCGGGCGTGGGGGCGGTCGAGCATCTCAAGACCTTGTGCTGCCTCGGGCTGCCGCCCGAGAGCGCGATGATCGCCCTGACGCCCGTGCTGCACGAGATCATTCCGCATGGCTGGACCCGTTGGGCTCTCTTGAGGCCCGACGCCACGATGGGCAACAAATACTTCGAACACCCAGGAGCGCCACCGCTCTATAGTGAGCGCCTCTGGCGGTTCCTAAAAAATCCATCGAGCCCCATTGGCTCCCTCTGGCTGCCCGCCTTTAAGGCCGCCGGCATCGGCTGGACTTTGCATCTGCAAGGCCGGGGCTATTTTGAGGATAGTTGGTATCGGGAGATAGAGGCTCCACTCGATTCCTGCTGGATTTTGGATACGATGATCGGCGATGGCGGCCGGACTTTCGCTCGTGCAACGCTGACGCGGCCGCGCGGCGCCCGCCCGTTCACCGTGGACGACGTGCAGCGGCTCGACCGGCTGCGCCCCTGGCTCGCGCATGCGCTTCACCGGCCCGCATCTGGGGACTCGCGGCCGGAAGATCAGGACCTAGCGGGCATGGCAGGAGCGCCGGTGCTGAGCGGTCAGGTGATCTTGACGCCGGACGCAAAGGTCGTCTTTCAGACCGCTGGCCTAGAATTTCTACTCAGAATTCTCGCGCGTGTGCCGGCCGACTGTACGCGCTATGTGCCAGTCCTCGACAGCGTGCCCGCGCCAATCTTAGAACTTCTCCGGTGCATCGGCGGCGCCGCGAACGGGACTTCCAACACCCCGCCTCGCATGCAGCTTTCGAGCGCCTACGGCGTTCTCACGCTCGAAGCAAAATGGCTCGGGCCGGCGGGCACAATCCCCGCGGACATAGCCGAGGATCCGAAAGGCTGTCTCGTCGCGGTGACGATCGAGCTGCGCGAGCACGCCATTGCGCACGCCGCCCGGATGTTGCGGGAAAGCGGCGCCACGCCGGCGCAAGTGAAAGTCGGCATTCAAATCGCTCTAGGCAAGCCGAAACCGGTGATCGCGGACGAACTCGGCATCCGATTCTCCTCGGTCGACGATCTTACGAAAAAGCTTTATCAGACTCTCGACGTTCACAACGCCGCCGAGCTCAGCACAAAAATCTGGCTGGACCAAAGGCAAGTCGAAGGGCGCAAAGGTTCCCTGCGCGCGGGGTAAACCGCGCTTCTTGCGCCTCTCGGCCAATGCCGCGAAAATCTCGCCGGTCCATGCAACTTCATGATACCCCTCGTTCGCTTACTATGAAACGTTGGGGTCTTGCTAAACTTGGCGCGGCATCCTTCACAAACTGCGGGAGTTTGGCTGCGGGTTCGAGCCGATGCCGATGGCGCGAGCCTTGCGTGCCTTTGGGCGGCGAGCTGGCGGGAGGCCATGCCGGACATCGATTTCGATGCGCGGCGGCCGTGGTTTCTCGATCATTTGCGGGCGCTCGAAGCGGCAGGCGCCGTCACGATCTGCGCCTTTGACGGCTCAAGCCGGATCCTCGGCTTCGTGACCTTAGACCCGGCAAGGGCCTATCTCGATCAGCTCGCGGTCGCGCCCGAGGCGAAAGGAACCGGCGCGGCAAAGCTCCTCCTTAACGAGGCACGCCGGCTTTCCCCGAACGGTCTTGTTCTCGAGGTTAATCAGGACAATGCCCGCGCGCTAGCGTTTTACGAGCGCGAAGGATTTGCCAAGACCGCGGAAGGCGTGAACCCGCGCTCCGGCTTAAAGACATGGCGGCTGCACTGGCCAGGAACCGCTTGAGTTCGTCTCTCGCTGCATCGCTTCGACGCAGACTCGGCGGCGTGGTTCGGCCTTGCGCGAGGCGGGCGGTTCGGCCTTGCGGGAGGCGAAAGGTTTAAGCTCTGCCGAGAAGTTATCAGGCTGAAGAATTTGCCGCCTCTCCCGGCCCAGGGTTTTTTCTTGAATATTACAAGTTTTGCTTAAGCGGTCCTCTGGCTCCACGAATTTGAAACGGATATGGCCGTCATCATTACGATACCGCATGACGAGAACCCAGTACCCCCGATCTGGCCATGCTTCGTAGTCATGGGCTGGAATCAGCTGGGATAATTCCTTTGCTGCCGCCCAGGCTGCGTCGCGGGATCTAAACATTGTGATCATGATCTTCTCCTGTAACCTCACATCTGTTCATTCCGGACTTCGCCAGCCGCCGGCAATCGCGCGGATCGGGAAACAAGCCCCCGTTGCCAGCCCTGGAGATTCGCTGGCAACGGGGAAAAATTGGTTCATGCTCTAAATGCCGATACTTTAAGCGGTTCATTTCGTTCCCGCATCCCCTGCTTAGGGGGCGCCGTGGCGGATTTCGGGGGTTTTCGGCACAATTCTGCATCATGAACTCCTATTACGGGCTTTGCGGCGCATATTCCAGGCGGGCACTCGAGCGGAAGAGCGCGACAGATAATTTCTATCGTTAGACATTCTTTGTCACTAATTATTTAATGACGTGCGCCGCTTTCCCATAGCTATCACCTGTCTTTCGATATAGGACGAACGTCTGATGCGGAACCAATGGCGTTGTGATAACGCGCGGTTCGTTGCGGTAGCGCCGACGCCCGAGGGGGATACCGATGGGAGCGGTCGAGCATCTCAAAACACTTTGCTGCCTCGGGCTCAAGCCCGAGAGCGCAATGATTGCGGTCGCGCCTTTGCTGCATGAGATCCTGCCGCACGGGTGGTGCCGTATGATTCTCTTGGAGCCCGATGCCACATACGGCCCCGGCTATGCCGAAAACCCCGAGACGGCGGCGATCTTCCGCGAGCGCGAGCGGCATTTCGTCGATGACCGATCGAGCCCAGTGTCCCTTTTGGCGCCTGCAATCCGCGCGAATGCGATCGGCTGGACTTTGCATTTGCAAGGCCGCAGTTGGCTGGAGAGCGGCTGGTATCGGGAGCTAGAGGCTCCCCTCGATTCCTGCTGGATTTTGGACGCGATGGTCAGCGAAGCCGGCCGGAATATTGCCTTGGCGCATCTGATGCTGACCCGTCCGCGCGGCGCTCGCCCCTTCACCGCGGACGATGTGCAGTGCCTCGACCGGCTGCGCCCCTGGCTGGCGCATGCGCTGCGTCCCCAACCCTCCGGTGAGCGCCCGGCGGATGAGGATTCATGGGGCATTATAGGAGCGGCGGTGTGCAGCGGACAGTTGATCTTGATGCCTAACGCGAAGCTCGTCTTTCAAACGCCTGGCGCCGAATCCTTGCTCCGAATGCTTGTGCGAGAGCCGGCCTACGACACGCGCTACGTTCTAGTCCGCGATAGGCTGCCTGCGCCGATTTTGAAGCTTCTCCCGCAGATCACCGGCACGGCGAGCGGGACTTCGAACGCCCCGCCGCGCATGCACATTTCAACAGCCTATGGCGTTGTCACCCTCGAAGCCAAATGGCTCGTGCCAGAGGGCGCGGTCGCCGTGGATGTCGCCAAGGACCCGAATTCCTGTCTCATAGCGGTAACGATCGAACTCCACGAACATGCGATTGCCCATGCCGCTCGCGTGTTGCGCGAAAGCGGCGCCACTCCGGCGCAAACGAAAGTCGGAATTCACCTTGCCCTTGGCAAGTCGAGGTCGGCGATCGCGGATGAACTCGGCATCCAATCCTCCTCGGTCGCGGACCACAGCAAAAAGCTCTATCAAACTCTCGATGTTCACAATTCCACCGAGCTAGCCACAAAAATATGGCTTGGCCAAAGGCAAGACGAGGCGCGCCAAGATTTGCGGCGCGCCAGGTAGATTTATCCGGCGCCGCCTCAACATTTGTTCGAGGACAATTCGCCTTGTCGCTTCCGTGAAATCGCCGGCCATCGCGCGGATGAAGTCCGAAACCGCCGGCGCCGGACGCTAAGGCCGGCATGGGGAGGCCGGGCGCGGCCATGCCTCGCGATGGAAAATGGGCTGAATACTTGCTACAGCGTTCCTCCCGTCCAAAATTCCATCGCCGATTTTAGGGGAACCCAAGCCGCGCCGATGGTGGCCGGCATGTTCGATTGTACCTGCTCCAATTGAAATGGCGCGGCTTGTCTTGCAGAGCGGCTGAAACCTTTGGTCAATTTCGAATTGAACAGCAATTCCTCTTGGCCGAGAGAAGCTTTAGAAACGGGAAACGAGAATCACGGGCGGCGGGCGAAACGCATTTCGTTCCGCTCAAGCCCCGGCGCTTTTTGGGGCTCTAATGAAATTCACCCTCTCCTGGCTCAAGGACCATCTCGAGACCGACGCCACCCTCGACCAGATCGTGGCAGCGCTGACGAAGATCGGCCTCGAGGTCGAGCGCGTCGATGACAAGGCTCTCGCGCTCAAGGATTTCGTCATCGCACGCGTCGTCGAGGCAAAGCCCCATCCCAATGCCGGCCGCCTGCGGGTTTGTCTCGTCGATGCCGGGGGCGTGGCCTTAGTGCAGGTCGTCTGCGGCGCGCCCAATGCGAGGGCCGGCATGAAGTCGGTTTTTGCCGCGCCAGGCGCCTATATTCCCGGCAAGAAGGTCACGCTTGGCAAGGGAATTATCCGTGGCGTCGAATCGAACGGCATGCTTTGTTCGGGCGCCGAACTCGAATTATCCGATGATCATGACGGCATTCTCGATTTGCCGGACGCGGCCCCTGTGGGCGCGGCTTATGCCCAATGGGCGTCGCTCGACGACCCGCTCATCGAGATCGATCTGTTGCCCAACCGCCCCGATGCCGCGGGGATAAACGGCATTGCCCGCGACCTCGCCGCGGCGGGGCTCGGCAAACTAAAGAGCGAGGTCGTGGCGCCGGTCGAGGGCGGGTTTCCTTGTCCGGTCGCGGTCCGGCTCGATTTCGCCTCAAAAGATGCGCATCTCGCGCCCGCCTTCGCGCTGCGCCTCGTGAGAGGCGTCAGGAATGGTCAAAGTCCCGGTTGGATGCAGCGGCGGCTCAAGACGATTGGGCTGCGACCGATCAATGCGCTCGTCGATATCACCAATTATCTCACCTTCGACCGGGCCCGCCCGTTGCACGTCTTCGACGCAAAAAAAGTCAAGGGGAACATTACTGTACGCCGCGCGATGCCGGGCGAGGAATTGGCCGCGCTCGATGGCCGGATTTATAAACTCGACGTGGACAATGTGGTGATTGCCGATGACGCGGGCGTCGAATCTCTGGCCGGGATCATGGGCGGCCAAGCCTCGGGCTGCGACGCGGCGACGACGGACGTGCTGATCGAATCGGCCCTTTGGGATGCCGCAAATATCGCCCGCAGCGGACGCAGGCTCGGCATTCATTCGGACGCGCGCTACCGGTTCGAACGCGGCGTCGATCCGGCATTTTGCCTTCCTGGGCTTGAGCTTGCGACGCGGCTGGTGGTTGAACTTTGCGGTGGGGTTGTCTCGCAAATCGCCCTTGCGGGGCGGATTCCTCGGCCCGGCCAGCGCATCGTCTTTCCGTGGAGCGAGGTGAAGCGGCTAACCGGGCTCGAACTCGACCGTTCGGAGATGGCTGGCATTCTCGAGAGCCTCGGGTTCGAGATCGTCAATTTTGCCGGCGCCGCCGGAGAGGCGATTGTGAAGGCGCCCTCGTTCCGGCCCGACGTCGAAGGCACGGCCGATCTCGTCGAGGAAATCGTCCGGATCGCGGGGCTCGATCGCGTCGCGCCCGTCCGAATGCCGCGCGCGAATGGCGCAAAAGTCGCGGGACCCGTGCTGTCGCCGCTGCAAAAGCGGGTGAAAAGCGCCAAGCGGGCGCTTGCCTCCAACGGCCTTGTCGAAGTGGTGACTTGGTCATTCCTCTCGCGCCAGCGCGCGCTGATGTTTGGCGGCGGCGCTTCTTCTCTCGCGCTCGCCAATCCGATTGCCCCGGAGCTTTCGGACATGCGCCCGAGCCTCCTGCCAGGACTGATCGCGGCGGGGCAACGCAACGCCGACCGTGGCCACGGCGATGTCGCGCTTTTCGAGGTTGGGCAAGTTTTCCTGAGCGGCAACGTGGAGGGTCAGAAGATCGCGGCCAGTGCGATCCGGCGCGGCATGGCGAGAGAAAAAGGCTCGGGGAGACATTGGTCGATGCCGTCCGCCGGCGTCGATCTCTATGATGCCAAGGCCGACGCCTTCGCGCTTCTATCGGCGCTCGGCGTGCCGGCCCGCGGATTGCAGCTCATTTCCGGCGGACCCGCCTGGTTTCACCCTGGCCGGTCGGCCACCCTCCAATTGGGGCCAAAAAATGTCATTGGCGCGTTTGGCGAGATCCATCCGCGCCACCTCGAAGCCCTTGGCGCCGAGGGGCCGGTCGCTGGTTTAGAATTGTTCCTCAATGACATACCGGCGCCGAAATCGCGCTCCACAAAGACCAAACCGAAGCTCGAACTTCCGGGGTTCATGCCCGTGCAACGCGACTTTGCCTTCCTGGCCGATCGAACCGTGAAGGCGGCCGACATCGTGAAGGCGGCCGCGTCGGCCGAACGGACGCTCGTCGCGGGCGCCGGCGTTTTCGATGTCTATGAAGGCAAGGGCATACCGGAAGGGAAGAAATCGGTCGCCATATCGGTCACCTTGCAACCGCGCGAAAAAACCCTGACCGAGGCCGAGATCGACGCCGCGGCCAGCAAGATCGTCGCCGAGGTCGCGAAAAAAACCGGCGCTTGTCTGAGAGGATAAACCCTTGCGAGCCATTTTTACCGCAGTATTCGCAGCCGCGCTGGTCGCGGCCCCCGCGCAATCGAAAGCCGCGCCGCGCAGCATCGACGACTGTGAAAGAATTCAGGCGGCGGACGCTTACAATCAGTGCCTCGCCATCTTCGGCCCGGTGGCCCGCGGCCATGGCGGGACTCGCGCAGGCGCGGACGTGGATAGCCAGGACGCGGAGGCAAGAACCGGAAACGCCCATGCCGAAGTGGCCATCGCGGAGGATTCGCATCACCGCCACGGCCGCGCGAGCTGGCACCGTTGGACGCGACACAGCTGGACGGCGAGACACAGCTGGGCAAGACATGGCCATTGGCACCGGACCGCCGCCGCCGGGCACCGGCATGGCAAAACCACAACCCTGGCGTTCAGCGTCGTGTCAGGCCGCACGCGGCTGCGTTAGGGCCTCGATTACGCGGATAGAAGTTGTTTGACCGGCGTTTGCGGCAGTGCGACATAGCCGCGCGGCGTCCGGATGAGCCGTAGCGACAAGCTGGCGGCCCGCATCAACATGAGATTGGGGGCGCCGTTCGGTTTCCACGCGCAATTGACCCCGAGCTGGAAGGAGACCAGTGTTGCTTAGGCGTCATCGCCATGCGCGACCTCATTGATATTGATCGTTCTCATCTTGGAAAAGTCGATCGCGACGGGTTTTTTGTCCCTGGCGGCCACGACCTGCAATGTTTTTATGACATGTTCAAGCCGGCGATAGACTTCCTTGTACTCCTCCGTCGCCGTGGATAAGGCAAGGGGTTTCAGGCAATATTCTATGATTTCGCGGGGCCGGTCGAGTTTGTTCACCTTCATCGCTCCTTCGCATACCGCTCTTTCATCCTAACATAATTGCGTCGTGAAAATTAGCAATAAAACCCGGCAATTGACGCGCTTCGCTCGGGAGGCGTTCGCCACATTGAAGGCGCCCCGCGCGGCCGCGCGCATGATCCCTGATTGCGGGCGGCGCCGAAATTATTTCGCCGCCGCCAGGCTTAACGCAATTTGATCGGAAACTGCTCCTATGTGTACACAAAAAGGTGTACACATAGGAGCGCGCACGTATGCTCATGCCGCTTGAATGAAGCGCCCCATGAACCTGATTTGGCTCGGCCACTCGGCCTTCCGCATCGAGCTAGGCGCGGCGGTCATCTTGATCGACCCTTTCCTCACCGGCAACCCTAAATTCACCGGCGATGCCGCAAAGGCGGCGACAGGGGCGACCCACATCGTGCTAAGCCACGGCCATGACGATCATATCGGCGATGCGGCCAAGATCGCCAAGACGACCGGCGCGCAGGTCATCTCGAATTTCGAGATCTGTATCTATTTGAATGCGCAAGGCGCGGAAAATATCAACCCCGGCAACACCGGGGGCACGATCGATTGCGGCCTGTTCAGCGTGAGCCTCACCCAGGCTTTGCATTCGTCGGGAACCGTCGTCAATGGGAAATCCATCTATCTCGGCAGCGCGAACGGCGTTGTCATCACGCCAAGGGATGGGCCCTGCGTTTACCACATGGGCGATACCGATATTTTCTCCGACATGGGGCTAATCGCGGAGATTTATGCGCCAAAAATCGGCCTTGTGCCGATCGGCGACCGTTTCACCATGAGCGGACGGACGGCGGCGCTCGCGGTCAAGCGTTTCTTCAAATTCGATATCGTTGTCCCCTGCCACTATGGGACTTTCGATGTTCTCGATCAGGATGCAAGCCACTTCGTCGCGGAGATGAACGGCCACGCGACTAAAGTTGCCGTTCCCCGCATAGGCGAGGTCTTGTCGTTTTGACGACAGCGCCCTGCATGTGGCGCCGACATGTTCAAAGGAAAGGTGGGGGTAAGACCTCTTGGGCAGGAGCGGATTGCTGTCAATTGGCGCGGTTGCGCTGGCGCTATGTGCCGCGACAGGTGCTGGGCTCGCGCGGGCGACCGATGATGAAGGCGAATCGGCAAGCGCCGTTGCGACACGTAGGGCCTGCCTCAAGGCGAAGGGCGTTCACCCCCGCGATCTCTTTTCCATCGCCAGTGCCCGCATCGGCGATTCCGACGTGCCAGGGACGCAGGTCGATTGCCACGACCGCGAGCAACGCGCGTGGGATAGCATCCTCAATGATTCCTATCGCTCGTTGCGCGACAGCCTGGACGACGATCAGCGGAACAAGCTGCACGACATGCAGCGCGCCTGGCTCGAAGCCCGCAAGCGCAGCTGCGAATTCCTCTATTCTATTTTCAGGGCAGCATGGCGAATCCCGTGATCGCCTATTGCGACAACGAAGAGAGGCGCGCCGCGCGATATTTCTGGTTGGCTTCGCCGAGGACGCTAATGGAGGACGCCAGGCAATAGCGGCGTTCGCGGTCGGCCCGCGAGCGCGGGCGAGGCCGTGGCGTTTTGACTCCCCCGTTTGGCGCGGCCATGCGCAAATGAAAAGTACGGGGCAGTTAAAGCATGATCTTAATGAAGTCGCAGACATTTTCGCTTAGATCATGCGAACGCATAATTAAGCGAGAATCGCCATGGGCAATTTTTTCGGAAATATTAGCGATCAGAGCATCGATGCCTTTCGCTCGACCGGGGTCGGCTGGGTCTTCGCATTCCTTATCGTCGGCGCAACGATTCTTGCCGGCCGCCGGTCGCTCGGCTTGGGATTGGCGAAATTCAGCCGGCGCGCCGCGGGCGAGCTAGCCGAAAATTCCGCGAGCGCGGACGTTGCGGCCCCCGACACGCGGCAGGAAGCCAAGACGTTGTTCGATCGGGCCGACGAACTTTTGGAGCAAGGGACGCAGTCCGAGGATAACCGGGCGCTGATCGAAGCCATCGATACCTATCGCCGCGGACTCGCTCTCCTTGCGCGCCCGGAGGACTTGCTCCAACGGGCTTTGGCGCGCACGAATCTTGCCGTCGCGCTCGAAACGCTCGGCGAGCGGGAGAGCGGGACGGCGCGGATCGAGGAGGCCGTCGAGGTTTATCGCGAAGCCTTGCAGGAATACACCCGCGCGCGCGCGCCGCTCGATTGGGCCGCAACCCAGATGAATCTCGGCAATGCGCTCGCACGGCTCGGCGAGCGGGAGCGCGGAACCGCGCGGCTCGAAGAGGCGGTTGCCGCCTTTCGCGAGGTCGTGGAGGAATATACACGCGCGCGCGCGCCGCTCGATTGGGCCGCCGCGCAGATGAATCTCGGCAATGCTCTGAGAGTGATCGGCGAGCGGGAGAAGGCCACGGCACGGCTCGAGGAGGCCGTCGGAGCCTATCGCGAAGCGTTGAAGGAATATACCCGCGAGGCCGCGCCGCTCGAATGGGCGAGGACCCAAATAAGTCTCGGCGCGGCGCTCGAAACGCTTGGTGAGCGGGAGAGCGGCACGGCGCGGCTCGAGGCGGCTGTCGAAGCCTACCGCGACGCCTTGCTGGAATTGACCCGCGCGCGCAGCCCGCTTGAATGGGCGACGACCCAGAACAATCTCGGCACCGCGCTCAAGGACCTCGGCGCGCTCGAGAGCGGCACGGCGCGGCTCGAAGAGGCCGTCGAAGCCCATCTGGAAGCCACGCAGGAATTGACCCGCGCGCGCGTTCCGGTCCAATGGGCCGTCACCCAGCACAATCTCGCCGTCGTTCACCGCGCCTTGTTCGAAAAGGATCGCGAGCCGCGCCATCTCGACGAAGCGCTTTTGGCCGTCGATGGCGCACTTGAAGAATTCCGGACGGCCAGCAAATCCCGCTTAATCGAGATGGCCGAGACCTTGCGCGAAAAAATCCTCGCGGCGAAAGGCGAGCCATAGGGCGTCGCGTGTTTTTATACCGGCATGGTGGTTAAGCGCCCCGAAAGCCAAGCCGGATTCTCGACCTCCCCGAAATGTCTCGGCTTTCGCTGGCGCCGCTTAAGAGCAGCCGGGCTCTTCGCGGAACGGACAATTCCGCGCTGCACTCATCTGGCCTCTCACCGGGTTACAAGCTGGCGTCGAGGATTAATTTCTGGGGCGCAAGTTCGGGGCTTTGCCACGAGGGGCGAAATACCTTCGATCCCGTGAAAGCCGTTCCCGCGCGCGAGCAAGATCCCGCTATTCCTCAACTGGGGCGGCCTTGATCGCCGCCGCCCTGGCGGCGCGCGTGAGCAAGCCTTGCCGCGAGGTTTTGGCGAGGCCATGCTCGGTCTTATGCCAATGATAGGGCCGCAGAATAAGATCATAGAGCGCCATCCAGGCCGCGGCCGAGGTTAGCAGATAATACAGGGGGAGCAGCGGCAGGAAAGGCCAAAGACCGAATAGCTTGCGCCGGCTCATCCCGAGGATCGCGAGCCATAGGATCGAAGCTGCTCCGAAAAGCACCGCCGACATCCAAAGCACGGCCTCGAGAAGTTCAAATGCGGACGCGGGCGACGGCCGGGCCGCACATAGATCATGGACCATGAGCGCGGTAAAAAATGGCCAGAGCGGCGGCGCGATCACCAAACCGGACATCATCAGCGCGAGCGCGAGGCTGTTCACCGCGCCAAGCTCCGCGACGAGGCGGCGGGGATCGCGGGTGAGCGTGATGAAAGTCTGCATCCAGCCCTTGGACCAGCGCCGCCGCTGCCTCAGCCACGCATAGATCAGCGCCGGTGCCTCTTCCTGCGTGCTCGACGGCAAAACACCGACTTGATAGCCGAAGCGCGCGAGGCGAAGGCCGAGATCGGCATCCTCGGTCACGTTCCAGGCGTCCCAGCCGCACACTTCGCGCAAAACCTCGGTGCGAAAATGGTTGGACGAGCCGCCGAGCGGCAGCGGCAGGCCAAGCGCCGCGAGGCCCGGGTTCAACACATCGAACAACACCGCGTATTCAATCGCGAACAATCGGGTCAGCCAGGAATCCTCGATATTGTCGATCGCGAGCCTTGCCTGAAGGCAGGCCAGCTTGCGGGGGGCACGCAAAAAACGTTCCGCCGCCTCGCGCAATTGGCCCGGAGCAGGAGCGTCCTCGGCATCAAAGATAACAAGGAGTTCGCCGCGCACCAGCGGCAAAGCGATGTTTAGCGCGCGAGGTTTGGTCCTTGGCCAGCCCGCGGGCGCGACGACGATTTCGTAGTTGGCGGGCAGATGCAAGGCCTCGATTGCGCGCCGCGTCGCGCAATCGCCGTGCTCGATCACGAGCTTGATGTCGAGTTTGCCGCGCGGATAGTCGATCGCGGCGAGCGCGGCGGCGAGTTGCGGCGCGACCCGCGCTTCCCGGTGCAGCGCCGCCACGACCGAATAGACCGGCAGAAGGCGATCCTCGACGCCCGCTTGAAATGGATCTTGTCCGCAAACAGTGCTCGCCGCCCCGGCGAACAGACGAAGCCAAATCGAGGCCAGAAAAAAACATGTCATCGATAGCGAGACGACGGCGAGGGTAAATGCTGGGGCCAGGCCGAATGCAAAGGTGGAGGCCGCGATGGCCGCCATGACAAAGGCGCATTGCGCCTGGCAAGGGCCGGTTTTCGCGGAAAGGCTCGGATCGAGGTTGGCGAGGCCGAGGCTCGCATCGCGCAGGATCGACGCGGTCGCGGCCGCGCGCGCCAAGTGGGACAAATGCGAAGGCGTCGCGATGGCAAGGCGCGCGCCCAAGCATTCGCCACCGCGTCCTCCCGTCAAACGCTCGCCGCCGCGCGCTCTTGCCAAGAGACGGTCGAGCAATCGTCCGGCTGGTGCCACGAGCCACCTAGGGCCGCCGTTGCCATCGAGCGGCGCGAGGCCCGCATGGATCACATGCGGATAGCGCGCGCCGTCGCCTAACGCCACCTCTCCGTCGATAAAGGCCGCGCCGAGGCGATGGGCGAGACAACGATAATAGAAACTGTCGCCGATCGACCCGCTCGCGAGCAACGCGGCCTCCGGCGCGATCGCTTGCCGGCGTGCCTCCGCGGCCGCGACGAACAAAAGCGCGGGGTTCACACCATAGGCGGTGAGAAACGCCAGTCCGGCCGGCAAATGGACGGGGCGCCACTCCGGGGTTGCTCCCGGACGCAGGCGACCCGGCGCCTCCGACCCCAGGCCGGTACGGGGCAAGGCAGCTGCACTCGCGCTAGGCCGGCGCAAATCCGTCTGTCCAGAAAGGCAAAAAAGCGATAAAAAAAACTTATCATATCTGTACGTATTTATCTATTGATATTCTTCACAATCTAGCAAGACTGATGAAATTCCGCGCCCGTGGCGGCCGTCCCGCGCCCGGCGTAACCGGCGCCGCGTGTCCGCTATTGGCGTAGCCTTGGCCGCTATTGGCGTAGCAGAGAACGCGCGCGGGTGCAGCTTCCTTGGCGTTGCGACACGCCGGGAATGAAACCGGGAATGAAAAAGGAAAGTTGGCCGGAAAGGAAGCCGATTTGGAGACTTGCGTTCAGCCCGGCGCATTCAATAAGGGGATGGAGCAGGCTTTGCTCGACAGCAGCGGATCTGGCGAGAACGGCGGCGAGGATGAACGCGCACGCCGGGACGAGAACCAAAACCTTGAAAAACCGCCCGAGAATCGCCCCAAGAAGGAGGCACCAGATTAATGGGATGGTCACACGACGTCTCCTCGATGGCGCGACTAGCTATGCCGTGGCGATTGTTAATGCCAGCAATGCTGAAACGCATAGCTCAGGAAGTGAACAACTTGTTGCACTATCGCGAACGTATCCGCGCGACGTAAACATTTGGCAACGTAATCGGATCCGATTCGAGCAAACGCCCATTATTTGCGAAGCAAAGTGAAGTAGGCAGGACTTCGCCCGCCGCGCAGGGCTTTTTCTTCGTATCTCGTGCCGGTCCATCCGTCCCAGGGCGTTTGCCAATCCTTGGGGCTCGCCGGCGCCCAGACAAAATCGGGCGAGCGCAAGACGCGCGCCAAGGTCCAGCCCGCATTGCCATCGATATCGGTGGCGAAGCGAAGCTCGGCGCCCGGACGCAAGACACGCGCGAGCCGGGTCAACATGTCGCCGGACAGGAACCGGCGCCTGTGGTGGCGCCGCTTTGGCCAAGGGTCGGGATAAAGCAGATAGGCGCCTTCCAAGGCCTCTGCTGGCAGCGCTTCGATCACCGCCCGGGCGTCGCCATTGTAGAGACGCACATTGCGCAATCGACCCGCTTCGATAAACGCCAAGGCCTTGGCTATGCCGTTCAAGTACGCCTCACAGCCGATAAAGCCAATACCGGGATGCGCAAGCGCCTCCACGGCGAGATGCTCGCCGCCGCCAAAGCCGATTTCAAGCCAAATCGCGGAGGGCTTATCGGGAAATAGGCAGGCGGGATCGGCAATGGGCCGCGATATATCGAAGCTGAGACACGGCAAAACCGTCCTCAAAAGAGCGGCATGATGAGCGCCGAGCTTCTTGCCCCGGCGCCGGCCATGCAACCCCTGTAAATTCGCCTGGGCTAGCCGCGGCATTGCCGCGTCCGGTCCTGGCTGCCGCGACTCCGGCTCCGGTTTAATTTTGGTGTTGATTTCGGGGTTCATGGGCCGCCACGCGGCATTATGGCGCAACTGCCGCAATTGGTAAACCGGGCGTTCGCCGAGACTTTGGGCATGACTGCTTGCGTCCTGCTTCAGAAGCTTTCAATGCAAAGGAATGATGCTTATCGATAGTGCACTAAATCACGACTCATCTTTCGCAGGCGGGGGCTGCTCGCGCTTAACATTTTTCTTGCGCACGTGTCGCGGTTACACCATATTGCCAATGATGACATTCGGCGCTTTCGCCGTCGAGCACCGGAGAAAATTAATCCCGACGGCTCATCAACTAATAAGGGAGTGAAAGCTTATGGGCGAGCTTCTAGACATTGCGAGTTGGGTTGGGACGCCTCTTGGCGGCATTTGCGCCGTGATCTTTGTGACTGTTCTGTTTCTTTACGGGCGATGGGTCCTCGCGGATCCGAAAAAAAAAGAAACGAAGTAGGATAGTCTTTTCCACGCCGCATGGGTCCCTCCTCCACGGGGTGATGGTCGGCGCGGCAGCGGCGCCCTTGTCGATTTCGCTCCCCTTGCCAATCACGAGATGAGTTAGCAACGCGGATCCGTGCTTGACAACGGCCGAGCGAGATCGCGCTAATTGTCTTTGATGTCCGAAAAGACGATTTCCGGCCAGTTGTCCTGCTCGTAGTTGAGATCGAAGGCCGAGGCGGCAAGGAAGACCGGCGCGCCGTCGAAATCGCGCGCCATTGACGCTGGGTGCGCGTGAATAAATTTGTCGCGTCCGGCCGGGCTCTTCGCCGTAATCCAGCGCGCGAACGAGAACCGGCTTGCCTCGAAAGTTGCGCGCACTCCATATTCAGCTTGAAGCCGCTCGGCGAGGACATCGAGCTGCAAGGCGCCGACGACGCCAGCGATCGCGCCCGTTCCGTCGTTCGGCAAAATGAGCTGGACAACGCCTTCCTCGGCCATTTGGCCCAAAGCCTCGCGCAGCTTCTTCGCCTTCATGGCATCGCCGGTCTTGACCCGGCGAAGGATCTCGGGGGCGAAGCTCGGAATCCCGCGAAAGACGAGATCCTCGCCTTCCGTCAAGGTGTCGCCGATGCGCAAAGTGCCGTGGTTTGGGATACCGACGACGTCGCCCGCATAGGCTTCGTTTGCCAGTTGCCGATTCTGCGCGAAGAAGAAGTTCGGCGCGTTCAGCGCGATATTTTTGCCGGTGCGGACCAGCTTGGCCTTCATGCCTTTCGTCAACTTGCCCGAGCAAACGCGAAGAAAAGCGATCCGGTCGCGATGATTTGGGTCCATGTTCGCCTGGATTTTGAACACGAAACCGGTCATTTTTTCCTCGCGTGCGTCGACGGTTCGCGAAGCCGCCCGAAGCCCGCGCGGCGGCGGCGCGAAATCGATCAGCGCGTCGATCAAGTCGCGCACTCCAAAGTTGCGCAAGGCGCTGCCGAATAAGACGGGCGTCAAATGGCCTTGCAAAAACGACTTAGGGTCGAATGCTTTCAAGCCCGCCCGGGCGAGCTCGATCTCGTCGCGGGCTTTGGCGAAATCCGTTTCGTTCAAAAGGCCGGCAATGAAGCAATCGTTTGGCCCGCGAACAGGCGCGGGCGCGCCGTCGCGGTCGAGCCGCCGCACGAGATTGCGCCGCAAGTCGAACGTGCCCGCGAAGGCGCGGCCGCGCCCCAGCGGCCAAGTGATAGGGGCGGCATCGAGCGCGAGCGATTGTTCGATTTCATCGAGGAGAACGAAGAGATCCCGCGTTTCGCGGTCGAGCTTGTTGACGAACGTCAGGATTGGGATATCGCGCAGGCGGCATACCTCGAACAATTTAAGGGTGCGCGCCTCGATGCCTTTCGCGGCATCGATCACCATGATCGCGGCATCGACGGCGGTTAGCGTCCGATACGTATCTTCCGAGAAATCCTCGTGACCTGGCGTATCGAGGAGATTAAAGACGCAACCGCCATATTCGAAGGTCATGACCGAGGTGACGACCGAGATCCCGCGCTCGCGCTCGATCCCCATCCAGTCCGAGCGGGTCTGGCGCCGGTTCGCCTTGGCGCGAACCTCGCCCGCAAGCCCGATCGCACCGCCGAAAAGCAGGAGCTTCTCGGTCAACGTCGTCTTGCCCGCGTCGGGGTGGGAGATAATCGCGAAGGTCCGCCGCCGGGCGACCGGATCTTGGTGGTTCATGCCGGTGCTTCGTTGCAAGGAGCGGCCCTAATGTCAAATGCCGGGATGATAATCGCAATGGCGCAGGCTCGCCCTTATAACAAATCTCATTGTTCGCGAATGGCGCTGTCATGGCCGGGTCAGGCCCACGGCTGTCCGGTTCATGTCATTGCCCAGTTTAGTTCGAGTTGTCGAGAGTCTAGGGGCGGGAGTGGAGCATTCTGGCGCAGGTGAGAGATGTCTTTTCGGTGCATCAGATTGGCGCGCACGAGTCGAACGAGTTCGAGGAAGCCGTGCTTTGCATGGGTGATCTCTTGCAGAAGACGCAACAGCAGGAAGGCGATCAGCGCGACCGTGATCTGAATGCGCACCGCGTTGTCGGAACGCCCGAGGAATTTGGTGATTTTCAGCGTTTGCTTCATCACCCGGAAGAACAATTCGATCTGCCAGCGGCGCTTGTAGAGATCGGCGATCTCCTGGGCGGAGGCGTCGAGATCGTTGGTGAGAATCCGCAGTTTTTTGCTGGTTTCGGTCTTCACGACAATTTCGCGCACCGCGCTCTGCATCGGATTTTTGCGATTGCTGGCCAGACGGGCGGGCAAAAACCCGAGGCGATCGGTGAGAGCGTCCGATCCTTTCGCCAATGGCATGTTTTGTGGCTCGCGCAGCGGCGTGTTGCTCCTGAAGCGCGTCACCAAACGGCAACCCGCGTTCTCAAGCCGCGCCCACCAGGCAAAATCGTAATAGCCGAGATCGAAGACATAGGTCGCGCCCTTTTCGATCGGCATTTGTTTGGCGGCAGTGATGTCGTTGACGTTGGCCGCCGTCACCGCGTGATAGACAGGGCGGCCAAGGTCGGGATCATAAATGACATGCGCCTTGGCGCCGAAAACATCGCTGGAAAAGCGCGCCCATTGCGCGCCAACACCGGCAAGATGCAGGCTTGTCGAGTCGATCAGGCGCACCGCGTCGCGCATTGTGTGGCGAAACCCGCGCGTCGATGCGTTCAGCATGTGCTCGAACAACTTCGAGAACACTCGGGGATCGCGGTCGCGATTGGCGTCAGCGAATGTCGAGCGCTTGGGCGCCTTGGCGCCGACGTGATAGAGCCGCCCCTCGTGGCTGGACATCACGGATTCGACTTCGCGCAGCGACGAACCGCCGCAAAATTGGGCAAACAGCAACGCGATGAACTGATGGCGCGTCGTAAAACTGCGCGCCGCCGCGTCGGTCCCGTATTCATCGACCAATTTGTCGAAAGTCGTCCACGGAACAAGTTTGAGGATGTCATGGAAGACGCTATTGGTATGGCGCACGGCGTTGATCCCTTTTCGTGTCCAGTTGAGTCGCAAAACTCTGGAACCAATTAGAATCAATGTCGTGCGCCTGTTCAAGCAAAACTCGTACCGGACAGCCGTGGATCAAGTCCGGGCATGACGAACGGTATCGATGGGTCGCCCTCTTTGAGACATGGTATTAGCCCGCTACACCCGGCGGCGCCGCGGGCGTTGTCGCGCGAACTCGTCCGCGAAAGCGAACTCGTTGGCATCGAATTAAGGGAATTTGAAGCCCCGTCGAATTCTGAGCGTCGCGCCCGCGCGGTTCAAACGGTCAAGCGCGTGATCGAACCGGTGTTTCTGGCGGTCAAAACGCGTTGCGTATGAACGGTGGCGGACGCCGCAAGCAGAGCGCGCTAATTGATCGCCCGCCCAAGGGCAATGATGAGGTCGCTTTCGGTATGGGGCTTTCGAAGAATGGCGACCGCTCTGCCTAGAGCGGGCTGCTTCCGATCGACCTCGTACCCGGTCGTAATCACGACAGGAATCCCGCGTTCGGATAAAATCTGGATCAGGGAGCTCGCATCTCCATCCGCCACGTGCAGATCGACAATCGCCGCATCGAATGGAATGCCTTCGTCGAGAGCGCGTTGCGCGAAGGCCACGGAATTGGTTATTTTGACAACGGCGGCGCCGATATCCTGAAGACACGATTCGATGCCCATAGCGATCAGTGGCTCATCCTCGATTATGAGCACCGACTTCCCCGCAAGCGGCAACTGACCTAAAGATTTCACCGTGCGCTGGGAAGTCTGCCCCTGCCGTCGCGCAGGCACGGCCGCGGATTGATCCGCTATAATCATTATCGTCCTCCACGCGCGTCCGCACCCACACCTTGGTAAATATAATACCAATCACATGCGCCCCCTCGTCTGCCCGATACCCGACACAATTTCGCCCGAAATCCGACAAAATAGTTCAGTATACAATCTCCGTCGGCACGGTGCTTACTTGGTCGCGGATAATCGCGTAACACTCGCATGCCACATTTTCGAGCTCCTTGCGGTCAACAATAACGATCCGGCCCCGGCGATTTTGAATGACGCCCATCTGTTCGAGCTGGCCGGCTACCAAAGTGACCGTCGTTCGCTGTACCCCTAGCATTTGCGAAAGGAACTCCTGGGTCAGCGGAAGGACGTCGGTATCGATCCGATCCCGGGTCTGGAGCAGCCAACGGGCTAAGCGGGATTCCGACGAGTGGAGGGCGTTGCATGCCGCCGTTTGCTGAACCTGTGCCAGGAGCACTTCGTTGTAGCTCGCCATCAGATTTCTGATACCCTCGCTTTGCTGAACGGCCGCATGAAATTCCCCCCTGGAAATGCGCGCGGCCACCAGGGGGGCTTGGACGACTGCCCTCGTAAAGCCCCGGCGGGCGCTGAATCCCGACATGGCTCCGATCACGCCTTCGTTTCCAACCGTGGCGGTCTCGATCCCTTGCCCATCCGACATCACAGCCAGAAGGGAAATCATTCCTTGCTGGGGAAAATATATGTGCTGGACCGGTTCGCCCGCCTCCTGCAAAAGCAATCCCAATTCGAAGGACAGCTCCTTCAAATGGGGGGCCAAAAGAGAATGATCTGGAGGCGAAAGCGCCGCGAGCAGACGGTTCTGTCCGCCCTGGCCGGAATATTCCAATGCCATAGCCGTGTTCCCCGCCCGACCGGTGGGGCCAATGACCGCAGGAATGAACAGGCGTGCGCGCCGATAAGCGCCTCCACGGCAACCGCTGTTAACATGTAGGGACCAAATAAGGCATTCGTCCGTCAGAAATCCGACATTGAATAAGAAACCCTTCTTGCGCCAGGGCGTTAATTAATGAGTTCACACCGCAATCGACAGCTAGGCTATTTCCATGAAAACCCTGCATATTCTCATTGTGGAAGACGAACCGTTGATCGCCGAGATTGTCGGTCAAAGCATCTGTCGCGGCCACCAAAAAGGTTTTGGATGAAGCCCTCGACTTTGCTTTTTTGGATGTGAATGTGACAGACGGCAAGACATTCGAGGTTGCACACATTCTCGAACGCAAGCACGTGCCTTACGTTTTTATTTCTCGCTCGCCACAAGAACAGGTGCCATCTAATTGCGCCGGGCCGGCCCAAGCGACTCTGGTTTAACTATTCGCCAATGAGCCGGTCAGCCGCCGCAAGGTCGTGA
The DNA here is from genome assembly GCA_050728695.1 of Methylocella sp. GTDB lineage: Bacteria > Pseudomonadota > Alphaproteobacteria > Rhizobiales > Beijerinckiaceae > Methylocapsa. Next base: position 29,348 of record JBOHJV010000017.1, read on the forward strand.
CGGTCGAGCGATCCGCGATCCCGTCGACTAGGGCCTGCCGGAAATGCCGCTGGAAGGCGGTGACCGCGGATAAGGTCATGGCGTCATAAAGACCGGTTAAATCGAGGCCGTAGCCGTAGCTCGCGAGCATTGCTTGCAGGGCCTCGATTTCCGGGCCTTTGGTGCCGGGTTTAAGGCGCGGGCCGTCCTCGATGGCGGAGGGCGTCACGTAATGGCCGATTCCGGCCTTGGCCAATTGGCCCCAGGGGAAATATTCGCCGGGATCGATCTTGCGGCCATGCGATACGTCCGAATGCGCGAGCACCCGCTCGGGCCGGATCCGCCAGCGGGCGATAATATCTTGGCAGAGTGCGATGACGGTTTCGATCTGCGCGGACGGATAGGCTGGCGAGCCCCCCCGATGGCCCGAATTGGCGATTTCGATCCCGATCGAAACATCGTTCATGTCGCTCTCGCCGGCCCAAACGCCGTGGCCCGCGTGCCAGGCGCGGCGCGCCTCCGGCACGAGCTGGAAGAGGCGTCCATCCTCCCGCACAAGGTAGTGCGAAGACACTTCCGTCGCCGGATCGCAAAGTTGCCGCAAGGCGGCCTCACCGGTCGGCAGGCCAGTGTAATGCAGGAGAATCGAGTCTGGCGTCCGGCCGCCTTTGCGCTCGCCGTGGTTGGGCGAGGGATCGAGCGTGGCGGGCAAAGAGCTGTCGGGTTTCAATAGCGGTAATAAGCCACGCAAATTTGGTTGCCATAGGCGTCATAACCGAGCCGCGCGCAGCGCGGTGGCGGTGGCGGCGCCCCGTAATAGCCAGGAGGCGGTGGCGGTGGCGCTGTGTTGGCGCCGACAATCGCGCCGGTCGCCGCGCCAAGCGCGCCGCCAGCGAGAGCCGCGCCGACCCCCCCGCCGGTGGCCGCGCCGATTGCCGCGCCGGTCGCGCCGCCTAGAGCCGCGCCACTTACGCCACGCTCTTCAGGCGTGTAGCCGCAGCCCGCAAGCGCGACGGACGAAATGACAAGTATCGTCAAAGGGAAAATCTTCGGCATGCCTCTTCCTCTTGTTACTTGCGCGCATCCCCAACCCTCTCAGACACCCTAGCCGGTGCGCCAGGTCAAGCCGGAAATCGACTATTGTGCGCGGAATTTATCTCCACCCGGCATTTGTACCACGCGCGCGTTGCCAATTCGATAATTGACGGAATGGCCGAGAGCGCCTAAGTGGATCGGGCCAGTCGGCCGGATGGCCGCCGCGTTCGCAGCGGAGGAAAGTCCGGGCTCCACGGAGACACGGTGCCGGATAACTTCCGGCGGGGGCAACCCCAGGGAAAGCGCCACAGAAAGCAAACCGCCGCGAGGCAAGGGTGAAACGGTGCGGTAAGAGCGCACCGCGTGCATGGCAACATGAGCGGCATGGCAAGCCCCACCGGGAGCAAAACCGAATAGGGGCGACGCGAGGCGTTTCTCGGTTGAGAAATCCTTGGATCCGTCTCCGGATCGTTGCCCGGGTTGGTTGCTCGAGGCGGCCGGCAACGGCCGTCCTAGAGGAATGGCCATTGCGCGCGCGAAACCCGCGCGCCATACAAAACCCGGCTTACAGGCCGGCTGGCGCCGCACCGCGGACACCGGAAAAG
>JBOHJV010000018.1:0-19678 GCA_050728695.1 Methylocella sp.
AAAAACTGCGGTAGTGGTACAATTTGGCCGTTTAGGCGTCAGGCCAGCTTTTGAGCGATTTGCTCATCAAGAATTTCCGTCCGGTCGCAATGCCTAGGTCGTGCAATGTCGGGCCGCCGAGCGGTCACGGCGGATACCTATAGGCGAGCACGGCCGCCTGACACCTGAGCAGGGCCGCTGGCGGGGCTCCGACCGTCGAGATGCGATGGGGTGCGCGGCCTAATTCAGGCCAGAAACCAAAAGCGGCGATCTTGTCGCGATCGCCGGCCGCGTTGCCGAACGGCTAACCGGCCTCGACGAGGATATGGAATGGCTTGGACGCGTCATTCTCACCCGGCTCGGCTTGACGGTCGAGGCTCGGCGCGACCGGCGGGATGCGGCAATCGTCGAGCGCCCCGACCGGCGCGGGCGAATGGAGCTGCGAACAAGGCGGAAAAACACCTTCGTTGCTTCCCAATAGTCAACTATTGAATTTGTGAAAGCAGTTTACGTGATATTGCGTAATGCCAATAGGGACCTGGATGCGGATCGAAGTATTCGACAGTGTCTCTTATGAAAAATCCAAAATCTTCTTGCAGCGCGGAAATTGTGGTTACATTTTGGTCAAGATTTTGAAAAATGGCGTTTGTCTTTAGTCCATCGATGTGGAGAAAGTATACTTTAGCTTCTGTTTCTCTGGCAATTTCGTTAAGCAACCTAGCGGATACCATCGTCATATAGGATTGCGAAGGGTCCGTTTTTTTGCAATAGTCAACGACCACGTGGCAATCCCGCTCTACAAGAGAAATGGTTAGCCTCCCGTCCTTCCCGATTTCTGCTTTAGGTATTTTCCCTAACTTGCGGTTTTTTTCTTGTGCAACCCTGGTTTTCATCCATGTTTCAATTTCTTGGAGCCACGATGGAGCTGCAACATTTCGGACGTCATAGAAATCTGCGTAGCCAATTATGACAAGATCGTCCGGTCGAATTTTCAACTTCAATTGTTGAAAGCGAAGGTAAGTGTGGACCAGACTATAACCAGCTGCTGCGAACAATTTTACATTATATCGTTGCAGCGCCATCTGGAGATAATAGGCGAACGTCTGCTCGTCGTTAACGCCCCAGCCTTCTACAAAGCTGTCGCCGAAAATGTATATAGTCGGCTTCGACGGATCAAACTGCAAACCTGTCCATCGACTTTGATCGCCATTGATTGTCATTTTGATTGGGAAACGTTCCCACTCAATATCCCGACAGCCCCTGTGCTTGAAAACAACGGTGTGTTCGCCGGGAACCAACGACCAACCAAACACATCATCGTCTAAAGTCAGCCCCGGCGATTCTATATCGAATTGCACCGATCCGTAGTCCGTCCAACCAAGCTTGGCGGCCGCCCTTCTAAGAACGACCACGGAGGAGAGGAGATCGCAGTCGTGCTTGTTCAGGCGATCTCGATAGACTAGTAAAAGTGACGCGCCCACCTCAGCGACTGCGAACAGCATCGCTGATACAAAAGCAATCGCCGCGACCCTTATGAGCAGCCGTGGTTTTGTCGCCTCGCCCATTGGGAGCCTCCAAATCTTGGCCTACATGCGCCACATGACGCCCTTCACGAATCAACTCGACGTCGGGGTCGCGGGGGCGTTTGAGGCGCTTTACTGTCATAGTAGGCGTATGCCACGTGCGATGGCACGGTGCAAAGATGGCCCAAGTGGGAGAATTTCAAACTGTACCACTACCAAAACCGCCGGGCGTTTACTTTTCTTGCAAAACGAACGATAATTCCCTTGTTTTTCCGGATCTTTTTGCCGCGCCTCCCTTCGTGTTGGAGAAGCTCAATGATCGACCGCCGGTTCTTTCTCCGTGAATTGATCGCTTGCGGCCTCTCGGCGGCGATCCTCCCCATCGCATCTAGCTCGAAATCCTTCGCGGCGGCGCTCGCCGCCCTCGACAAGGATAACGACGGCACGCTCGATCTCGCCGAGGTCAAGGACGCCGCCGCAAGCGTGTTCGATAAGCTCGACAAGGACAGCGACGCTACACTCGATAGCAAGGAGATCGGCGGTCGCGCCGGCAAGACACAGCTCAAGCAGGCCGACCCGGATCACGACGGAACCTTGACGAAGGACGAATATCTCGGCCTTGCCGAAAAGCTCTTTAACGCCGCCGATGCCGACAAGGATGGAACCCTCACCGCGAAGGACCTTAAGTCAAAGGCCGGACGCGCGCTCTTGCGCTTGATCCAACCCTAAGGCGCAAAAATTTTTCCGCGATGTTCATGAAACGCTTCGCCGGGGCAACAATCCGTCCTCTCCCGCGTTATTACCGGCGCTTTTGAATTTCGCTGGAAGGTCAAGGTCAATGCCTTCAAAACTCGATCAATTGAAGGCCATGACGACCGTTGTCGCCGATACCGGCGATATGGATGCGATCCGCCGCTTCGGCGCAGTCGATGCGACCACAAATCCGACGTTAATCTTCAAAGCGGCGCACCTCCCGAATCACGCGCGTCTCTTGGAGGAAACCGTTCGTTGGGGCCTTGAGCACAAGCGGTTGACAAGCGAGATTACCGACCGGCTCACCTTGAAATTCGGGCTGGAGATGGCCCATGTCGTGCCCGGCCGTGTGTCGACGGAGGTCGACGCGGATCTCTCTTTCGACATCGAGGGAACGGCGGCCAAGGCCCGCGCGATCATCGCCGGATACGAAGAGCTGGGGTTAAGCCGCGAGCGCGTCCTGATCAAGATCGCCGCGACCTGGGAGGGCATCCGGGCCGCCGAGATTCTTCAACGCGAGGGTATCGACTGCAACATGACGTTGACTTTCTCGCTGACCCAGGCCGCCGCCTGCGCCGATGCGGGAGTATTTCTCATCTCGCCTTTCGTCGGGCGCATACTCGATTGGTACAGCAAGGCCGAAGGCAAAAGCTACACGGCGGAGACCGATCCGGGAGTCCTCTCCGTACGGCAAATTTACAATTATTACAAGGCGCACGGGATCAAGACCGTCGTCATGGGCGCGTCTTTCCGCAATAAGGGCGAGATCGAGGCTCTGGCCGGTTGCGACCGGCTGACTATTTCGCCGCAATTGCTCGAGGAACTCGAGCAAGACATGGGCGAACTGCCGCGCAGGCTCGATCCCAAGACGGCGGCCGCTCGCCCGCCGGCAAAACTCTCGCTCGACGAAAAGGCCTTCCGTTACATGTTGAACGAGGATGCCATGGCGACCGACAAGCTCGCCGAAGGGATTAGGGTTTTTGCCCGGGATTTGCGCGCGCTGCGAGAGCAGGTGTCGAAGCGGTTGCAGGAAGCGGCTTAGGCGCACCTTGCCAGGCGGATCCTGCTGTAGGGCATTGCTCGCGGAAAGTGGAACAACGGCCATTTTCGCATGATCAGCGAGATTATTCTTCCTTGGCCTTTTGCGTGAAAACCTGGCGGCCGCGGTACATGCCGGTCTTGGGATCGACATGATGCGGACGCCGCAACTCGCCGGAGTCCTTGTCCTCCACATAGGCAGGCGCCTTGAGCGCATCGGCGGAGCGCCGGAATCCGCGCTTCATCCGGGAGGTTTTTCGTTTCGGAACGGCCATGTCGCTGTCTCAACATCGGCGCGCGCGGGGAAAACCGCGCCGCGCGCGTGCGGATTTTTGTGGCTCCGGCACTTACAACGAAATCCCATGCTTGACCATCCCAAAAGTGCGATGCGGCGGCCACGATGCGGAACCTGTTGCCGGACGGATCATCGAGCGCGTTATTCGACGCATTCGACGAGCGGGCCGGCCCTTTGCGCCTTCGCCATGACGCGCGCGGCTAGCCAGAGGTGGCGCCGGGACGGTCTCGACGGGTTGCGGTGCCGAGGATCGGGCAGAGCGGTTGCGAGCAATGCGGCCTCCCGAGGATCGAGCCTATCCGCGCTGTTGTGGAAATAATGCCGTGCCGCCGCCTCGGCGCCGAAGACGCCGTCGCCCCATTCGGCCAGGTTGAGATAGACCTCCAAAATACGCCGCTTCGGCCAGGCAAGATCGATTATGAGCGCCAGCGGAATTTCGATTGCCTTGCGGATGTAGGATCGCGATGGCCAAAGAAACAAATTCTTCGCGGTCTGCATGGGGATCGTCGAAGCGCCCCGTTTAGGGCCGTTTGCGCCCGCCCGGTCGAGGACCTCGCGCAACGCGCCCCAATCCACGCCGTTATGCTCGCAAAAGCGCGCGTCCTCCGAGACGATGACAGCGGCGCGGAGCAAGCCCGAAATGCGTTCAAGCGGAACATAGTGACGCTCGACCGTCTCGCCTTGAAGCCAACGCGCAAGCATGAGCGTCGAGACAGGCGGCTCGAACCGGTAGACGAGAATCAGCAAGGCGAGCGCGAGCGCCAGCGCCAAGCCGGCGGCGCTGATGATGCGGGCAATCGTGCCGAAGAACCCGGGCCGGCGGGATCTGGATACCATGGCCGAGCCTTGACCGGTCGCGCTCAATAGGGCAAGCAAAGCCTCGGCTTTATCGGCCGAGGGAGGCCGAGACAATGACCGGCGGCATGCGGGAAAGCGAATTCGAGGATAGATTGGCGGCGATCGCCGCTGCCACGGAGCGGATGCTCGATTCCTTGCTAAGCCCCGCCTGCCTTCCGGGCGAGACGGTCCGGCCGCCCTGCTTTCTTGAAGCCATGCGCTACGCTAGCCTCGACGGCGGCAAAAGATTCCGGCCTTTTCTCTTAATCGAGACCGCGCGCCTTCTCGGCGCCGAAGGCGACGGTGTCCTGCGCGCGGCGGCGGCCGTTGAAATGGTCCATTGCTACTCGCTCGTCCATGACGATCTTCCGGCCCTCGACAACGACGATCTAAGGCGCGGGCGGCCGGCCACGCACAAGGCGTTCGACGAAGCGACCGCGATCCTTGTTGGCGATGGACTTCTCACCTATGCGTTCGATGTGACGGCGGATCCGGCGACCCACAAGGACCCCGGGGTTCGCGCGGAACTCGTTCTCGCTCTCGCGCGCGCCGCCGGTTTGGGAGGCATGATCGGCGGCCAAGTGCTCGACCTCGAAGCCGAACACGCGCTGGAACGGCACACGGCCGATGCGGTGATAAAGCTTCAGGCGATGAAAACCGGCGCGCTGTTGCATTATGCGGTCGAAGCAGGCGCGATTCTTGGGCGAGCCGAGGCGAAGGCGCGGGCCGCGCTCTCTCGCTATGGCCGTGCGCTTGGCGCGGCGTTTCAAGTGGCCGACGATATTCTCGATGTCGAAGCCGACGCGATGGCGCTCGGCAAGCGCGCGGGCAAGGACGCCTCCCGCAACAAGGCGACGCTCGTTGCCGCGCTTGGCATTGACGCGGCGCGGGAGCGGCGCGACAGCCTCGTGGCGGCGGCGATCGCCGCGCTCGATTCGTTTCCGCAAGGCAGGCACGCGACGGTCTTGAAAGAGGCGGCCCGTTTCGTCGCCGCGCGCAACCATTGATGCCGCGCGGTGGGCGAAGCGCGCCAGGACGTGAACGTCGGCTTGTCGAAATCTTAGGGCGCCAACTAGCGTTCGCGCCCTGATGCTTAGCTCCACAACCGGAAACTGGCCTTAAAGTGGCTTTTTTTTTCACTACGATTCGTTTTTGTCCCCCTTAGTTTTATGTTGATTATTCGTTCTTGCCTGACGCCTGAAACACAATCACGCTTTCAGCCAAGGTCGTGCATTGGAGTCGTTCAAGGTGGTGCGCCATGCGCGCTCGCGTGGGTTTGTACATTCCGCTTGTTCTCACCGCTTTGCTGACGTCGTGTGCAACCTACGTTCCTGCACCGCTGAGCGATAAGCCGGATCTCGCGTCCGACGTCCGCCACTTGGTCGTAAACGCGGATCAATTTCCGTTGCCGGAATTCGGAACTCATCGTTTCGACCCGCGCCGGCCGCTTGACGCCGACGACGTCGCCATGATCGCGGTCGCCAACAATCCGGACCTCCGGGCGACCAGGAGAAAGATTGGGGTGGCGCAGGCCCAGGTTTTTGCCGCCGGGATTCTGCCCAACCCTCAGTTCAGCTTCGAATACGGGGCCCTGCTTGGCGGGCCAGGAATCATTAGTCCCCTTTTGGCGGGTCTGTCGCAGGATGTCGTGCCGCTGCTGACGTTATCGACTCGCAAGGCCGCGGCGCGCGCCAGCGAGGTAAGCGTGGAGCTCGACGTTGCCTGGCAGGAATGGCAAATCGTGAGTCGCGCGCGGCTGCTGTTCATCGACGCAATCTCTCTTGCCAAGCAGCGCCGGCTGATCAAGGAGAATTTTCAACTATTCAAGGACAGATATCAGCGGTCCTCTCAGGCTATGCAGGCCGGAAACGAGGTGCTGCCGACCGTCACCAGCGATCTCGTTGCGCTGAATTCGGCCGAGACCCAGCTCAATGACATCGATCAGCTCGTCCTCAAGAACAAGCACGACCTCAACGCCCTGCTCGGGCTGACGCCGGAGGCCACGTTGCGGCTGGCCGGGGCTGTGCGTTTGCCGGCTCTTGACGCGGGGAGGCTCGAACCTATGCTGATGGACCTCGCCGCGCGCCGCCCGGACCTCCTCGCGCTGCAAACCGGATACCAGGCGCACGACGAAAAGGTCCGGCAGGCGGTGATCGAGCAGTTTCCCAAGCTGAACGTCGGATCGAACTTCTCGCGCGACAACACCGATGTCAGAGCGCAGTCGGCGGCCGTCACCATCAGCTTGCCGATCTTCGACCGCAACCAGGGCAACATTGCGATCGAGAGCGCCACCCGCGAACAGCTGGGGGAGGAGTACCAGGCGCGCCTGGACGCTGCCTATGGCGGGGCCAAGCGGCTGATCAGCGAATTGCGGCTCGCCGAGGATCAATACCGGTCGAGCAATGAGAGCGTCCGGCGACTGCGTGACGCGGTCGCCACTGCCGAGCCTGCATTCCGGGCCGGGAATCTCGATGAACGTACGTTTGTCGAACTTCGAACATCGCTATTGGCCAAGGAGATCGCGACGGCTAAGCTGGAGCAGAGCATCTTGCAGCAGCGCGTCGGCTTGCAAACGCTCATCGGCAGCCGGTTGCCGAATCGGCGCCTCGACCTAACGAGGACGCTTTGAGTCAAATTTTCGTCAGGTGTTTTGCCGCCTTCATCGTCGTTTCCCTGGTCGTACCCGGTGCCTTCGGCGCGGATGACACGCCGTCGGTGCAGGTCGAAACAGTTGCGCTGCGGCAGCAGAAGCTCAGCGACACAGTCACGGCTTACGGGACGGTGGCGACGAGCGAGGAGTCGATGGCCGACATCAGCTTTCCGCACGCCGGCCAAATCACCAGCCTCGATGTTCGCGCGGGCCAGAAAGTTCACACCGGCGAGCCGCTAGTCACGATCACTGCCGACCCGGCGACGCTTCAGAGCTACGAAAGAGCGCTCGCTGCGCTCGAGTTCGCCAAACACGACTTGGCCCGGCAACAGACCTTGCTGGCGCAGCGCCTCGCTACCAATGCCCAGGTCGCGGCCGCGCAGAAAGTGGTTGCGGACGCAACTGTCGCGCTTGAGGCCGAACGCCAACTCGGCAACGACCAGCACACCAAGCTCGCTAGCGCGCCATTCAATGGATATGTCGCGCAGCTTATGGCGGCGCCGGGCGCCCGGCTCCAGGCCAACACCGCGATCATGAAGCTCGCCCGCACCGACCAAGGCCTGCGCATCGCTGCTGGTTTGAAGGTGGAAGATGCTGGACGCATCGAGCCCGGAATGGCGGCGCAAATCACGCCCATTTTATCGTCCGGGTCGCAGCCGCTCCAAGGAACCGTGCGCCAGATCAGCGGGACCATCAATGCGACAAGCAAGCTGATTGATGCCTGGATTGATGTGACTCAGACGGCCAAGCTGGTTCCCGGAACATCGGTTTCGGTGGCCATCATCTTGTCCCGGCATGACGGATGGGTGGTGCCACGCAACGCCGTGCTGCGCGACGACAAGGGCAGCTACATATTTCAGGTCGCGAAAGGGCGGGCCAAGCGCGTCGATGTGAATACCGGCATCGAAACGGACCAGCTGACCGAAGTCTCGGCCGCGTTCGACACCTCCCTCAAGGTCGTGGCGTCGGGGAATTACGAGCTGCGCGACGGCATGGCGGTGCGCGAGGTATCGTCGGCGACGTATCCCTAGGTGTTGCATGCTTATCGCCTGGATCGCCGCACATCGCCGGTCGTTGCTGTTCCTGCTGCTGCTGCCGATCGTTGCAGGCATCGCGGCGGCATTCTCGTTGCCGGTCACGCTGTTTCCCAATGTGAGCTTTCCGCGCGTGCGTCTCGTCGCCGAGGCTGGCGATCGTCCGGCCGGGCAAATGGTGCTCCAGGTGACGGCACCGATCGAGCAGGCCGTGCACAGGGTGCCGAACGTGACCGACGTGCGCTCCACCACGAGCCGTGGAACAGCCGAACTATCTATCTTTTTTGAGTGGGGCACCGACATGGTCTCGGCCATACTGCAGGTGAACGCAGAGGTGGGCCAGACCCTACCGCAACTCCCACCCGGCACATCAATGCAGACACTACGCATGGATCCGACCGTGTTCCCGATCATTAGCTACAGCATGACCTCGAGCACAGTCCCGCTCTCCCAAATCAGAGACATCGCGCTCTATCAGGTGCGGCCCTTGTTGGCCAGCGTTGCGGGCGTTGCAACGGTCGGAGTCTCTGGCGGCAGCGATCAGGAATACCACGTGCTCGTCGATCCCGGCAAGCTCAAGGTCGCCGGACTCACCATCGACGATGTCGTCAAGGCCGTCGGCGCAAGCAACGTGTTACAGGCAATTGGGCGCGTCGAGGATCGATACAAGCTTTATCTCGTCGTCTCGGACGACACGCTGCACGGCGTCGATGATTTGCGCCACGTCGCTGTCCGCACCGGCCCGGATGGGGTGACAACCGTCGGCGATATCGCGACAGTGCAGCTCTCAACCGTGCCGTTATGGACACGCGTGACGGCCAACGGCAAGGATGCCATCCTATTCGACATTTACGAGCAGCCGGGCGGCAACAGCGTGCGGATCGCGAGCGAGGTCAGGTCGCGGCTAAAGGATTTTCACTCCAAACTGCCGCCTGACGTGCGGGTGGCGAACTGGTACGACCAGAGCGAGCTGGTTACCGCCTCCGCCGCCAGCGTGCGCGACGCGATCATCATCGGCACCGTGCTGGCCGCCCTCGTCCTGTTGGTGTTTCTGCGCAGCTTTAAGATGATGCTCATTGCCGTGCTGGTCGTGCCGGCGGCCTTATTGGCGACCATCGTCTTGCTCTGGGTGACGAACATGAGCTTCAACATCATGACCTTGGGCGGAATGGCGGCCGCGGTCGGTCTAATCATCGATGACGCCATTGTCATGATCGAGCAAATTGTTCGCCGCGTGCGCGGGTGCGAGGGCGGACCTGCCCTCGCAGAGGGACAAGGAACGGCTAATAAGGTTTTACAGGCAGCAGCCGAATTTACGCGCCCATTAACCGGGTCCAGTGCCGCCACGATCGTGATCTTCCTTCCGCTGGCAATGCTGAGCGGTGTCACCGGCGCTTTCTTCAAGGCGTTGTCGTTGACCATGGCCGCGAGCCTGGTGTTCTCATTCGTTATCTCATGGCTGGCTGTCCCGCTCGCGGCGGAATGGCTGCTGGGCCCGCGCGACGCCGAACGCGAGGATGAAGGCGGCCCGACGCGCTGGGTCCATCGGCTATACGCATGGCTATCAGCCCGGATTGTCCGGCGGCCGGGATGGGCGGTTATGATTCTTGCGCTTCCCTTGGTTGCCTCAGGATATCTCGCGTTTCGCGGGGTCGGGACCGGGTTTATACCTGTCATGGATGAGGGCGGGTTCATCATCGACTATTATTCGGTACCCGGCACGGCCTTGTCGGAAACCGATCGCCTGTTGCAACAAGTCGAAGCCATCCTGAAGGCCACGCCGGACGTTGCCACGTGGTCGCGGCGCACTGGACTGCAGCTCGGAGGCGGCCTTACGGAGGCCAACAAGGGCGATTTCTTTGTCAAGCTCAAGCTTGGCTCGCGCCGCCCGATCTTCGTTGTCATGAGCGAGGTGCGCACGCGCATTGAAAATGAGGTGCCAGGCCTGAGCGTCGAGATGGCGCAACTGATGGAGGATGTGATCGGCGATCTCACCGCGGTTCCGCAGCCGATCGAGGTTAAGCTTTACGGCGATGAGCCCGATGTCCTTATCGCCGCGGCAAAGAAAGTCGCCGAAGGCATAGGCACGATCAGCGGCGTCGTCGAGGTCCGCAACGGCATCAATCCGGCCGGAGACGCGCTCGATGTTCGTATCGACCGCATCAGGGCGGCCTTTGAAGGTATCGACCCTGCCGAAGCGACCCGCATCGCTAATATCCTCTTGCGCGGGCAGGTGGTGACCCAGATTCCGACCTCGTTGAAGCAGATTGGCGTGCGCGTGTGGTCGCTGGACCAATTCCGCAAGACTGAGCATGATATCGCGGATCTTCCGATCCGCGCGCCGGATGGGCACATCTTTCCGCTGCAACGGATCGCGAGTATTGTCGCGGTGACCGGTCAACCGCAAGTGACCCGCGAAAACCTGCAGCATATGATAGCAGTGACTGCTCGCCTCGAAGGGCGTGATCTCGGGTCAGCTGCGGCAGATGTCAGACGAACCCTTGACCAGCCTAATTTTCTGCCGCAGTCAGTTCGCTACGGGCTGGGCGGGCTCTATCGGCAGCAGCAGATTGCCTTCCATGGCCTCGTGTTGGTGTTCGCCGCGGCGGCGGGAGCCGTATTCGTGCTGCTCTTGTTTCTTTATGAGAGGTTCTCGGTCGCGATCTCGATCCTGATCATGCCATTGCTTGCCGCGTGCGCCGTGTTCGTGGGTCTCTGGCTGACGGGCGTTGAACTCAACATCACCGCGATGATGGGCATGACCATGATCATCGGCATCGTTACCGAAGTCGCGATCTTCTTCTTCTCAGAGTTCGACGATCTTCGGTCGGCGGGAATGCCGACCGTGGAGGCGCTGATTGGCGCAGGGCGCAATCGCATGCGGCCGATTGCGATGACGACCATTGCCGCGATTCTGACCCTTTTGCCTCTCGCGCTCGCAATCGGCCAGGGGTCCGCGATGCAGCAGCCCCTCGCCATTGCGATTATTTCCGGCTTGGTTGTGCAGCTTCCGTTGGTCTTGCTGGTAATGCCAGCGCTCTATCTATTGATCAGCACGGTCAGCCCGCCCTCCAGTCGACATAACGCCTGAGGGTTGCCCGCGCCAGATACGGTTAGGTGTCAGAGACGTCTGCAGTGGGTCACAATCCGACTTTCAAACGGACACACTACCCCAGGGCGGATTTGAAGCGGGCGCCTGGTCAACCTTCATGAGCCGGCGGGTTCGCGATCTCGACGCGCTCGCTAACGCCCGGCGGGGCGAAGCCGAACACCCGGCCATAAAAATCGAGTTCCAGTTCAAGCGCGCGGCGAAGCGTCTCGGCCTTGCGAAACCCATGTCCCTCGCCCGCGAACGAATAATAGGCGACGGGCAAGCCCCGCGTGGTCATCGCCTCGACCATGGTTTGTGTTTGATTAGGCGGAACCGTCTTATCATCCTCGCCTTGAAAAAAGATCACCGGACAGGCGAGCCGGTCGATATGATTGATCGGCGAGCGCTCGTCATAAAGCGCTCGTGCTTGCGGCAACGGTCCGATCAGCCGGTCGAGATAGCGGGACTCGAATTTGTGGGTGTCCTTGGCGAGCAGCATGAGATCGCCGACACCATAAAAACTCGCCCCCGCCTTAAACAGGTTCAGGGAGGTCAGCGCGGCAAGCGTGGTAAACCCCCCGGCGCTGCCACCGCGAATGACGAGGCGGGCGGCATCGACGAGCCCACGTTCGACAAGATGGTTCGCGGCGGCGGCGCAATCCGCGACATCGACGACGCCCCACTGTCCATAAAGCCTCTCGCGATAGGCGCGGCCGTAGCCGGTCGAGCCGCCGTAATTGACGTCGACGACGCCAAATCCGCGACTCGTCCACCATTGGACGCCTAAGGAAAAACCGTTGGTGGTCATGCTTGTCGGCCCGCCATGCGACAAGACGACGAGCGGGGGCAATTCGCCGGAGGGGCCTTCGTAATCGCGGTTTTTCGGCGGATACCAGAAGGCATGCGCGATGCCGACGCGGCTTGCGAATTCAATCGGCTCGCCTTGCGAAATAGTTTCCTCCGGCACCACGGCGGGAGCCGCGCGGCGTATGACGAGGGGCGCGCCGCCGTCCACTTTTGGCCTTATGTCGACCGAGGGCGGCGCGGCCGGAAGCGTCGCGATATAGGCCAAACCATCGCCGAGCGGGCGCGGACAGTCCTGCACCTGGCCGATGGCGAGTGGTTCGATCTTACCGTCCGCGATCAACACGGCGGTCCTGATCCCGTCGCGGACGATCGCGGCGACGATCCGCTCATCGGCGAGAAAATCGTAATAGCGTTGACGGAAAACCCAATGCGGACCGCCGATTTCGGCTTCGACTGGCGCCAAGGCCTCGATCACGGTGCCGCGCGAGGCGTAGAGGTTCCACCAGCCGGTCCGGTCGGAGCAAAAATGCAGCGTACCGTCAGCCGACCACTCCGGCTGCACGATCGCTTCCGGGATTTCGCCAGCCGCCAGCCGCGCGGCTTCGAGCGCGCCTTCGTCCGTCACGCCGGCGACGAAAAGCTTTGTGCCGTCCCAAGGCATATCGGGATGATCCCAGGCGATCCAGGCTAGTCTTTCGCCGCCAGGGGCAAGTCGCGGCGAGCTCAAGAAATCCGGACCTTCGACCAAGATTGTCTCGGCCCCGCCCGTATCGAGCGGCAAGGCGACAATCGCGGCCTTTGGATCGGTGGGAGGGCGCGCGCGATGATCCTCCCGCACGGCGAGAACGCGGCGGCGTGGCAAGTCGAATTCGAAATCGGCGTAGCGGAAGTTTTCCGGTGTTTCGATCCTGCGTGGCGCGGCGCCCGCCTCGATAAGCCATACGCTCGCGTCGGCGCGCTCGCTAAGAACTACGACGCTTGCCTCAACCGCGTAGGCGCCGCCGCCATATTCGTGCACGCGGCTGCCCACGTTGAAGGGCGGCGGAGTGAGGTCCGCGACGTCGTCATTCGCCCGGCGGCGGCACAAAACCGTGCGGCCACTCTCGCTTGGCCTCGCTTCGAGCCAGTAGAGATCTTGGCCATCGACGTTCAAGCCGCTAAGACCAATTGCCGCCTCGGTCATGAGCTCGACGCTCACTGGCGAGACCCAGGCGCCATAAGGGGCTATGCCTCTGGTCATTGGCGAACCTGTCTGCGCGAGCCAGGAGGCGATTTCCTTGAGGATGAAGGGCGCGACGCCGTTTCACAGGCCCATTATGGGCCGTGGAAATACACCAAGCCAAGCCGGAATTCATGGCAAATGGTGAACATTCGCTCAATTATGCTTGCGACGGGTCTGCGAGACCGCTTCGAAACCCATCGCGCCAGCTCGGCCAAAGCAAATTTATGCCGAAGGTGCGCTTGGCCTTGGCGTTGGATGCGCCCCGCGCCTCGGTCATGAACGTGACGGCATCGCCGATCATGAATCGGGCGAGCCAGGCAGGGATCCGTCGCGGCGGCCTTGCACGAAGAGCTTCGGCCAAAGCGGGCAGCCATTGCGACACGGGGGCAGGATCGTCATCGACGATATTATAGACCCCGGGCGCACCGCGGGTGATCGCGGCACGCGTAAATCGGGCGACATCGTCGATGTGGATGAACGACCAAACGCCGGTGCCGCCGCCGACGATCGGGACGCGCCGCTTGCGTACGTCGTTGACCATCGAGCCATGTTCGCCGATGGCGGTGCCTGGGCCGTAGAAAAACCCGTAGCGCAGGATGAGCCCCTCCAAGGCGTTCTCGCCCGTGACCGCGGATTCGAGGTAGCGGATCGCTTCGAGCGTGCGGCGAAATTCTGGCGGCGGACTTGGATCGAGCGGGTCTTCCTCTGTCTTTACCGCCCCTCCCTCTCGTGCGTAGGACCAACCCGCAAAGCTTTGCGCGATGAACCGGCGCGCCCCAGCCGCGCGCGCGGCGGCCAGCAAATAATCCGTGCTTTCTTTTCGCAACCGGTTGGTCAAGGCGAACTCCCGGTCGAAATTACGCATATCGAGGTTCTTGGGAATTGAAGTGAGCTGATGAATTACGATTTCTGGTTTCAGTAGCCGCACCACGTCCATCACGGCCGCTGGATCAAGCGCGTCCTCGACGATCGGCGCGGCGCCAATTCTCCGCAAAAGGCCCGCTTTGGCGGGAGAGCGCGTCAGTCCGGCGACCTCATGCCCCGCCGCCGTCAAAAGCGGAATTAGGCGGCGGCCAACCGCGCCCGTCGCTCCCGCGAGGAGAATTTTCATTGACGCGAACGTCCCGCAACGAAACCAGCAAGGCCAACGCCGGCTGACTCGCAAGGTTCCAAAGTGGCGTCCTGTTCCCCGGGGCCAGTAAATATTTGGCACTGCGGCTTGCCAATTCGCGATGGATTAGGCGCCTTCCTTCCGCGATACTACGATAATACGTGCGGGTCCGGTCTTGGCAATTCTAGCACGGCGGCGGCTGCCCCTGGAGATTCTCATCCATCATGGTCAAGGTTCAAACTGGGGCTAGCTTGCTTGGTCGCGCTGTCGAAGCGCCGCGAACGCCCGACGAGGCGGCGCTGGAGAGGGTGCCAAATCCGCATCCGGGCGAAAACTTTATCGCCCGCTTCACCGCGCCGGAATTTACGGCCCTTTGTCCGGTCACCGGCCAGCCGGACTTCGCCCTGCTCGTGATCGACTATCTCCCAGGCAGCTGGCTCGTCGAATCGAAATCCCTAAAACTCTACCTCACGTCGTTTCGGAATCACGGCGCTTTCCACGAGGACTGCACCTTGCGGATCGGCAAGGATCTCGCTCTTTGCCTAGAGCCGCGCTGGCTGCGGATCGGCGGCTATTGGTTTCCGCGTGGGGGAATTCCGATCGACGTATTCTGGGCAACGGGAGAACTGCCGGAAGGCATCTGGGTGCCAGATCAGGGCGTGCCGCACTATCGCGGAAGGGGCTGAGCGGAAGCTTCCCCAGTTCTTGGGGACTTTGCCACGCAGGAAATCGAGCGCCGCATCCGCGAATTGCCCGCATGCGCCCGCGCAAAGCGATGACCGAAATCAGGCTCATGGCGAGCGTCCGCGCGCGCCGCGCTAGGTCAGTTCCGGCTTGGGAAAACGCCCGCCAAGGCGATGCATTGGATCACCGGCGCACCCGGCGTTAACGTGAAAACCGGTTTTCCGGTCGGCAACGCGAAGGATGTAATTCCGTCGCCGCCATAAGTCGTCCCCAGCAGCGAAAACAAGGCTGTATTTGTACTGATCTTGAGAAGTTGGCCGTTGAGGGGGGCCCAATTCACGGGGCAGAAATTAAAGGCAAAGGTGTCGATCTCGCCAAGGAATGGGTCGGCTCCGGCCGCGCAAGGATTGGCGCTCAGGCTCATCGCCATGCCCACCAGGCCAAATATTAATCGGCTCATCATCCGTTCCTCGCAGCATCTAGCGCATTGGCGCCGAGTTGATAGTTGAACCACGCGGTTGTCGCGAAGCGCTAGAAATCAGGGCGCGGGGATTTATGCAGCGTCAAACGACGCAAACACCGGCAGCGTGCAATCGGGGAAAACAATGCTGAAGGTTACGACAAGCTCTTGGCTGGTTGCGTTGTAGGTCTGGGTATAGTTCATGAAGGTAGGGTCTCTGACCGCGGCCGGAATCTCGGATGCCTGTTTGAAGCGAATTTTGCCGGTAGTCGCGGTGGCGAAGGTCATTACCGCCTGCCCTCGGAGGTCCCAGATCCTTGAGTCGACGATCTCGTCAAATGAGATGACGGCTTTTGTACCGGCGCCATTCCTTTGGAACTGGGAGTTCCCTCGATTGACATAGCAGCTCCCGCCAAATTGAGTGGCGCCAACGGCCAGCTTGACATCTCCCCCGAGCAACTTGTCGGGCGGGAAGGGTTGGGCTAGCGCCGGTCCCGGCAACCCCAGTGCGATGGCGACAACTCCCAAAAGACATAAAATGCGCATATCAAGCACTCCAAGAGATCACGCGCGGCCTCAGAAGCTTCGGCCAGCATGGATGTCCCGGCTGATCTATGAGGGTACAACAACTATGATATTGGTCATCCCGCTGCAAGTCCAGCGCGCGGCCTTCGCGATTGGTTCAAACCTCGATTTTTCGAATTTGAATCGCGCTCAAAAATCGAAATCGACCAACACCGGCACATGATCGGAAGGATTCTCCCAGCCGCGGCTCTCGCGTAGCACGCGGGCGGCACGGAGGCGCGACTTGAGGCTTTCGCTGACCCAGACATGGTCGAGCCGCCGACCCCTATCGGACTTTTCCCAATTCGCCGCGCGATAGCTCCACCACGTGTAGAGTCTCTTTTCAGGCGGCACAAAGTGGCGAAGCGCATCGACCCATGGCCCCGCCGCGCGCACCCGATTGAGCTTTTCGACCTCGACAGGCGTGTGACTGACGACGCGAAGTAGAGCCTTGTGATTCCAGACATCCGCTTCGAGCGGCGCGATATTAAGGTCGCCGGCGACGATCGCGCCGGACGCGCCGATCCGCTCGGTGGCCATCCACTCCGCCATCTCGTCCAAGAATGCGAGCTTGTGCGCGAATTTCGGATTGGCGGCGGGGTCTGGCTCGTCGCCGCCAGCGGGCACATAGAAATTATGCAGGGCGATCTCGCGGCCGCCCGCATCGCTCGGGGAGAGCGTCACGGCGATGTGACGGGCATCACCTTTTTCGCAAAAGGACCGCCGGTCGATGATCGTCAATGGGAGTTTCGAGGCAATCGCAACCCCATGATAGCCTTTTTGGCCGTTGATCGCGGCATATGGGTAGCCGAGCTTATGGAAGGCAGCCAAGGGAAACTCGCTATCCCTGCACTTTGTCTCCTGCAGGCAGAGAACGTGCGGCGCCTGGTCACGCAAAAAGCGTGCCACGAGATCGATCCGCAAACGGACCGAATTGATGTTCCAGGTGGCAAGGGTGAGGCGCATGCAAAACTCCGCGACGAACCGCGCGTCCGACTGATCACGCCAAAGAGGCCCGCCGCAAGTACCGCCGCTACCGAGCCACAATTTTTTGAATGGCCCTGGGACACCGCTGGAAAAAGTCGGCCCTTACTGGCGCCGCCCGCGACAAGGCGCTGGCCACGCTCCAAGGACAAACAAAAAAGGGGCGCCCAGTCGAAGACCAGGCGCCCCTAGGAGCGAGACACTTACCGGGAGGGGTCCGGTAAGTTTGACCCAGGCGGAACGGGGGGGTGCGCCTGATCATCTGGTCGCTCACATCCCTATAAAATAACCCCGCGACGCACTCTTTCAAGCGGGCCGTCGGCTCTGCCTGATTTTCTCCGGCGGCCAATTGGGCGTTCCACGAATCTTGGAACCTTTTGCTATCTCTTTGAAAAAACGTTAATTCTTGAAAACACGGCGGGCGGCTAGCCGCCGTGCTAGGAGCTCGTCAATTATTTGTGTTCAATAATTTTTCCTGGGTAATCTGGAACAGATTAGGGTCGGGCTTCTTCGACAAATCGATATTGAAAAGCGAAACAAGCGTCTCATAGCCTTGCGGGTCGGTAACCCGCCACTGTTTGAGCGTGAACTTCACGGGATCGAAAACCAGCTTGATTTGCGAGGTTCCGCCAAACGTCGCCTTGTCTTCGACAAGAATCGTCACCGCGCCGGGCTCGCTCTTCACGTCGATCACCTTGACGTCGCGGCTGAGATCGACCTGATCCTTGAGGAGAAATTTTAGCGGCGTTTGGCTGATGAAATAAATGTCCTTGGTGGCCGTCTTGCGGTCGTGCACGGCCACCGAAAGACCGTCGGCGACGATCTCAAGCGTCGCGGGCGGGGCATATTCGAACCGCAATTTCCCGGGCCGCTGAACAAAGATCTTGCCTTCGGAGCGTTTGCCGTCCGGGCCAATTTGGACGAAATCGCCGGTCATGTTGGTGGCGGCGTTAAAATAAGCATTGGCCTTTTCGATGGCGGCCAGTGGATCCATTGGAACGAAAGGTTTGGCCGGCGCGGCCCTCGCTGGCGCCGCCGCTGGCTTGGCCTGTTTGGGATTGGCGGGAGCGGTTTCCGCCTGAAGCGGCGTCGCTCCCGCGAGAGCGAGAGACAATGCGATGGTGAGTGCCGTCAGCTTCATAAAACCCGCCTTGATCCGTTGCGAACCTTCGCGATTTGCACACCGATGCGCCCAACAAGCCGCCGGGCGTCACTAACCCTCTGCGAATGCGGTTTAATTGTTGCAAGAGACCTATTACTCCACAATTGCACGCTGCCTCAAGGCCGCCAAGAGAGTTTCATGCGACGCGGGCGCCGGTTGAAGAAAATATGCGCCAAAATGCCACTATCTTCGGCTCGGCCTTGCGAATTCCGGGCGGCCTAACCGAGCAAATCCCTTGGGCGGATGCAACAAAAGCCGTCTGGTATTGCGCGCACGGCGAAAGAAAGTTTACGCCTCTGGTGCTAGGCGCGGAGTCCGGGCAAGGGCCGGCGGCGGCGCGGGTCCGGCCGCCCAGACCGTGACGAGGGGCAACAATCCGGATCTCCCGCGTGGGTCAAGCTTTCAAAGATCTGGGATAAGCCTCCCAAAACCGCGACAAGTCCGGCGAGCTGGACCTCGAATTTGGCCGCACAGGGCATGGTTTCCGCGCCGGCCTGACCCAATTGCGGTTTGTTCAACGAGGGTTCTTCCGCGTCGATTTGCGCGGTTTTCGCGGTTTTCGGCGCGACGCGGAAAAGTTCGGCCGGATCGATCTTGTCGCCGTCCGGATTTTTCTCCCGGTATGACAACTTACCGGAAGACAAATCTTTCGGAATGCTGGATTTGGCGACGCCCGCCTCCTTGGCGACCTTTCCGCGAGAGAGATACACGTGGTTTCCAATCGTTCGCGTAAATGTTTAGAAAATATTTAGCAAAACTTTTAAGGAAAACTTAAGCACCAATCGAAAAACGCGGGCGGCGCGATAAGCTTGCATGGGGATTGGGGGCGCGAGGCAGGCTGACGATGGGAAATGATTCCGAGGAGTCGGAGAGCAAGGCCGGGGAATCAGAGCCACCAAAAACCAAGGCCGAGGACAACCCCTGGTATTTGTTGGCGACGCTCTATGGTGAGCCGGAAAAAATGGAGGATCGCGAGCTAATAAACGAGTTAAGAAACAAGAATCGGGTTGCCTGGAACCGTTACTTCGCCGGAAATCTCGACGAGGAGACACGAACGAAGATCATCGAAGAAATGCGGCACCCTGCGGAAGAACTGACGCCTTTCTCGGCAGAGGAATTGCCAGAGGTTGCAACAGCGTTCGCCCAACGCTGCAAGCCGGGTGCGAAGAACCTCACGCTTTGAGCCGCCGGCGCCGAGATCGATTTTTCAAATGTCGAATTTGAACAACATGTGGATTTTCGTCGATATCTGTTCTCCAGCTGGCCAACCTTTTACGGCGCGACCTTCTCCGGCGAGGCCGACTTTGGCGGCGCGACCTTCTTCTCCAGCTGGACCAACTTCTTCGGCGCGACCTTTTCTCGCTGGACCGGCTTTGGCGAGGCGACCTTCTCTGGCGGGGCCAACTTTGACGGCGCGACCTTCTCCGACTTGACCGACTTCCGCGGCGCGGCCTTCTCGGGTGAGGCCAACTTTGTCGGCGCGG
>JBOHJV010000018.1:19778-30177 GCA_050728695.1 Methylocella sp.
GAGGCCAACTTTGTCGGCGCGGGCTTCTCAGGTGACGCCAGCTCCCGCGGCGCGGCCTTTTCTGGCCGGGCCAAACTTGGGGGCGCGACCTTCTCCGACGACGCCAGCTTCCGCGGCGCGACTTTTGGTGAAAAAGCCAGCTTTGTCAACGCGGAGATGAAAGGGGAGACCTCGTTCGAGGGTGCGGTATTCAAAATGGAGCCTCCTCATTTCTTTGGCGCCAAGCTTCACGAGGGCACGGTCTGGCGGTACATCAGTTGGCCGAAGCCGAAAGACAAATACACGGCGGGATCCTTCATCGACGCTTATGCGTGTCTCAAGCTCGAAATGGACCGGCTGAAAAAGCATGAGGACGAGCTTGATTTTTTCGCCCTCGAAATGCAATCACGCCGCGTCTGGTTAGGCACCTGGACCGGCCTGCCGATCGCGATTTATGGCGCATTCTCGGATTATGGCCGCAGCTACTTCCGGCCCCTGGTAGCACTTTTCTATTTGGCATTGACCGGCACTCTGGCATTCTTGTCTTCGGATTCGCTTTCACCCTGGCAATCCCTCGGCCTCAGCTTCGTCAACTCATTGAATGTCTTCGGTTTCCGCAAGGAGTTTTTCGACGCCAGGATGATCGAATGTCTGCCCGCTTGGCTCGACGTAATCTCCGCGCTTCAAACCATCCTTGGCACCATTCTCCTCTTCCTCGTCGGGCTCGGCATTCGCAACAAATTCCGCATGAAATGAGCCGCGGCGGGCGGGCCGCGCTGCCTCCCCTACCCCGGCGGCGTGGTCTCGAGTTCGAGCGTCCGCACCTTCGCCGAGTAATGCGAGGCATTGCCTCTCCCCGCGCAAGCATCGCGCGCGAACATGATGAGATGATGCGCGCTGATGCCGACGCTCAACACCTGCTCGATCTCGCCGCGCATCAGGCGGGGCAAGGCGAATTTCCAGAATGCGCGCCGGTAGTCGCCGCGAATCCCGACGATCCAAAGAATCCGGGCTAGAACCGCGACACTCATCGCGATGTTGCGGGCCGACAAACGCTGACGGCTGTTCGGCCGCTTGAGACGATTGGGCCAAGTTTCGTGGATCTGATGTTCATAGCGCGCGAACAAAATGTCCGGCTGGTAGGCCTTGGCCATGCAGGTCCGCCACATCGCGAGCACGTCATCGTAAGGCAGCTTAAAATCCACATTCGACTCGCGATCTTGATCCTCCTCGCCGAGCAGCCGGTTTTCTTGGTTTAGCCGCTCCCAAAGCGGCGTGCGCGGCAGCGCCTGCAACAAATTGATCGTCGCCATCGGAATCTTGGATTGTTCCAGAAAATCGAGAACCCGCGCCCCTGTTTCCTTGGTATCGGTGTCGAGGCCGAGAATGATTCCCGATACCACCTCCATCCCGTGCCGGTTGATGGTCCGCACGGCGTCGAGGATCGGCACCATCATGTTATGCGCTTTGTCGATGGCCCGTAGCGCCTCTGGTTCGGGCGTCTCGATCCCACAAAAAATCTGGTCGAACGCGGCCTCGCGCATTAACGCGAGGACCTCTGGCGAACGGGCAATGTTGAGGGTCGCCTCGCAGGAGAGGCTGACGGCATAGCCGTTGCGCTTTTGCCATTGAATGAGATGAGGCAGAAGGTCGCGCACCGCGCGCCGGTTGGCGATGAAATTATCGTCGACGAAATAGACCGAGCCATTGACACCGCAGGCTAAAAGCTTATCGAGTTCCGCGACGACCTGGTCCGGCGTTTTAAGGCGCGGAACCCGGCCGTAGAGGCCCGGAATATCGCAGAATTCGCAACGGTAGGGACAGCCGCTCGAAAACTGAACGCTGCCAAGCAAATAACGCCTGATCTCGGCGAGTTCATAGGCGGGCGACGGGAATTCGCAAAGGTCGCGTCGGGACTTGGTTGTCAGCACAATCTGTTCGCGCGGACGCGAAACGTCGCGGCCGAGCATGCCGATCAACGCGCCGGTCGCATCGCCGAGTTCGCCAACATGGAGATAGTCGAACCCTGGATAGTGCTCGGGACACGCCGACACCGAGGGGCCGCCGAGCACCGCCACCTTGCCGAAGGCGTGCGCCCTTTGACATATGTCCTCCATCCGGCGGCGCTGGATGTGCATTCCGCTGACGAAGACCGCGTCGGCCCAGGCGAAGTCATCGGCGCTCGCGGGGCCCATGTTTTCGTCGACAAAGCGGACTTCCCAGGTCTTGGGAAGCACGGCCGCGATCATCAGCAGACCTTGCGGCGGCATGAACGCGCGTACCCCAGCGATCAGCGGATAGGCGTATTCGAAGGTGCCGAACGAAGGGGCGTAGCGTGGAAACACGCAGAGGATTCTCCGCGCGCTAACGTCTCGCGCGTGCAAGTCGCGGCGGTCCTTATTTGCGATATCTGGAGACATGCCTCGCATCCAAAGCCGGATCCGCGCACGGCTGGCTTGACCGTGAGTAAATTCGCGGAAGCGTTCTTGCGCAAGGTACTTGCTCCGGGAAAGATGTAAAGCAGGTGTCCGGGGGGCCGCGCCGAGGTCACCGTCGTCGTCCTTGGCTCGACTCTCCGGGGCTCGTTCGAAGCTCTGCTTTTTTGTCGGCTAATCGCGCCAAACCGGCGACGGATTTTGCTTCAGCGAGCACCGCCGCGCGATACGACGGCAAAACTATTTCGCCGCGGATGGCGGAACGTCCTCACAATAGTCCAAGAAAACAAGGCTTCTGCTCGCACGCCGGATTCGGCCAACCCCTTTCATCGCCATCGTCGGGACTAGAAATCCAGGGATTGGGAGAGACGAGCGCTTTACCCTGGAGCGCGCCCGTCGCCCGGCTGGCCGCGGCATCGGACCAGCACTTTTCCTCGCGTATATGGTTGTGTTAGAGTAGCCGCATCTAGCTTATCCGGCTTCTTGCCATTTTAGATCGCGCCCATGTACAGCACCGTCACTCACGGCATCCAGATCACTGTTCTTCCAGAATTCGTGCCCGAGCGATCCGACGCCGACGAGGCTTCGTTCTGGTGGGCCTACACAGTTGAAATCGCCAACCGGGGCAATGTGACCGTGCAGCTCACAGCCCGCCACTGGAAGATCACCGATGCCAACGGCAAGCTCGAGGAAGTGAAAGGCGCGGGCGTCGTCGGCGAACAGCCGGTTTTGAAGCCTGGCGAGACCTTTCGCTACACGTCGGGAACTACGATGACGACGCCTTCCGGCATCATGACTGGGACCTATCGAATGGTAAACGAGAAGGGCGATGTTTTCGAGGCGGAAATTCCCGTCTTCTCGCTCGATTCGCCTTACGCGCGGCGCGTTCTCAACTGACCCGCCGCTTCAGTTACGCGCGCGGCCTAGCCGTCCAGGATTGATGAAGCCGCCTGTCATGCCTCGAGCGAGCCCTGTCCCGGACGAAAGGCTTGACGCAACGCTCGACATGCTTGAGCGTCTGATCGGTTTCGATACGGAAAGCGCGAAATCCAACCTCGGCCTCGTCGCCTTTGTCGAGGATTATCTCAATTCCCTCGGCGTTGCCTATGTGAAAATCCCCAATGCCGCTGGCGACAAGGCGGCGCTGTTTGCGAGCGTCGGCGAACACCGCGATGGCGGGATCGTCCTGTCGGGACACACCGATGTGGTCCCGGTGGTTGGCCAGGCGTGGACAAGCGACCCTTTCAAGCTGCGCCGCACTGCCGACCGCGTCTATGGCCGCGGCGCCTGCGACATGAAGAGTTTCGACGCAATCTGTCTTGCCATGATTCCGGAATTCCAGCGGGCTCGCTTGACCACGCCGGTCCATTTTCTCTTGAGCTATGACGAAGAAACCACCTGCCGCGGTCCGCTCGGCGTAATCGCGCGGTTCGGCGCGGGACTGCCGCGACCCGCCGCCGTGTTTGTCGGCGAGCCCACTTCGATGCAAGTGGCGAATGCCCACAAAAGCGTGGCGGGTTACGCGACGATCGTGCATGGCCATGCGGCGCATTCCTCGAAGCCAAGTCTCGGCGCAAGCGCCGTCGAGGCGGCGTGCGATCTTGTCACCGAACTCTATCGCTTTGGCGGGGAGCTCGCGGCGCGCGGCGATCCGTCCGGTCGCTTCGATCCGCCAACCTCCACCATCCATGTGGGCACGATCCAGGGCGGCACCGCGCGCAATATCATGGCAAGACTTTGCACCTTCCATTGGGAGTTTCGCGCTCTTCCCGGCGTTGCCCAAAATCTGGCGCTCCGGTATCTTGAGGAATATGCCGCCCGTGTCGTGACTCCAAGGCTCACGCGCTGCGCCAAGGACGCCTTTATCGAAACCGTTACGGAGGCCGAGGTTCCTGGCCTCAAGCCGGAAAGCGGGTCGTTCGCCGAGATTTTGGCCCTAAAACTCGCGCAGTCGGACCACGTGATCGCCTTGCCTTTCGCCACGGAAGCAGGCCAGTTCCAACTGGCCAATGTGCCGGTGGTCGTCTGCGGTCCCGGCTCGATCGGCCAGGCGCATCAGCCAGACGAATATATCGAGATCGCGCAAATCGAGGCTTGCATCGCCTTTATGCGCAGGCTGGCCGCCGAGCTGAGCTGAATTTTCGCGGCTCGTTATTTCAGGCGAAAATCGCTCACGCAATATCGCCTGTTCACCGCCGGCCCGCCTGGCGGGCTGGACAACAAGCGGAATTTGCATAGCCAGACCGTGTAAGATTATACGCCAACGGAAGCGGGGGCCACCTGGCGTCACCTTCTATCGGGCCGGCCGGGAGTAGACGCCTGGCGGTATCGGCAGGCTGGAAAAGCTGCCGAACTGCCTATCCCTCTGTTTCCAACCATGGTTGTCGCCGGCAATTTTGAGTGCAAGCAAAACTTGGTTTGTAAGGAATACAGGTAGAACAAATACTTTTTGGCGGCTGACTCAGTCCTCGCCAAGATCAAGATAGCGTATGTTCTTCTTGTACCAACCCTCATACAATTTGCCCACGACCCACCACACGTAATAAATCATTATCGACACGAAGCCCGAGAAAAAGGCGACCCCCGCAATAACGTCACCGAGCTCACCAAAGATATGTTTCATGCCGCCGAAGTTGGCATTGGGCTCTGTTAAGATTTTCAGACCCGTAAGTACAATAGCGCCAACTAGCCAAACAAAGCCATAGAGCCCAACCTTTTTTGGCAGAGCCACCCACGGCTCTGCTAGGGCATGACGAATATCATCCCTCATCTCTTATCAACCTCTTTACGAGTTTAAACGCCAAAATGGCTACTACAGCTCCAATAACTACGAAATCACCGTAGAATACGAAGTATGCGGAGTTCAGTTTAACTCCCGCTATTGTAAAATCATTTTCGTTGGTTCCTTCAACATATTCGACTACCCTGTATACGACTTGTGCTAAAAGAACAACTCCTAAAGCGGCCACGCCATCAGCTAAAAATCCGTTAAGAATGTCAAAAGTTGTAACCCACGGCTTTCCCCAGTCACGCGGTTTGGTTTTTGACTTCGACGACAAATCATCATTACTCACAATTTGCCCTCCCGCTTGCATCGGGCTGCCATTGCTAACTTTCGTTTGCCTGCGGCACGACCCAGTAGAAGACGCCGTGCGGCGCTGCGACTATATGATCTTCGTCTGGCAAGAGCCATGTTTGGATCGCCCGTCGGCGGTTGTCGAGCATGGGGTTTACGCTTGGCCAACTCGGCCGGAGAAAGCTATTTCAGTCGCTGAAACGCGATCGCCCGGTTCGGCGCGGATGAAGACCTCGCCCTCAAAGCCATTGTCCAACAGGCGGGAATCTCGCGGCGCGCTCACGGCTCCAAGACCGAATCCCAATAGAGATAATCCAACCCGCTTTCGTGCAGATAATTGGGCGGAAACTTTCGCCCGTTCTGGTGCAGATCGTTGACTGTTGGATCAAATTGAATTGCGGCTTGCGACCCCAAGGCGACCATCACGGGGCGGCTCTGCTCATGCGGTCGACGGCGGCGGTCAATTCCGCGCCGGTGAACACCGGCAGGGAGCAGGTTCGATTGGCGCACGCGAACGCCGCGGGCTTGTCGAGCTCGGGATAAGTCACATCGGGATTGGTCAAGGGACCTTCGCTTGTGTCCCACCATTCCAGCCGCTCGTAGCGAGCCGGGAACGCGCGCGCAACCGCGAAGAGCACCGCGGCGTCGTGATCGTCCTTGCGCCCGACAATCGTGATGTGGGTCGGCTCGCGGCCGAGCTCGAGATCAGCGAGCAACATCCCCGGCAGCGGACGCTGCTGGCCCTTCAATGCGCCAACCGCGTAGCGCATCGCGTGGACGGCGAAGCCCCGGTACAAGGAGTTGCCGGTGTAGCGATTGAGAAGGTTCATGAAACGGGCGACGGCTACTTGGTCGTCCAACTGCTTCGCCGAGGTCGCAAAGACGCCGACACTCGCTGCAGAAGTCTTCGTCGAAAGAAACCCACCGGCCGGATCCTTGAACGCCGCGCCGATATAGTCGCCGGCCGCGATGGCGGATGAAAGCCAGGCGCGGTCGCCGGTTGCCGCATAGAGGTCGAGGAAGGCCTGCCCCATGGCGAGCGTGTCGCCAATGAACGGTCCGCCGCGATCCTTCGCGTCATGGCGGAAGCCGCCGCCCTCGATCCCTCGGTTGGTCAGGACCCAATGCGCGGCCCGTTCGGCGATCTGCAACGCTTTTTCGTCGTTGGTTACGTTGTAAAAGGCCGCAAGCGCGGTGATCGCCCAGCCGTTCTCGCGGGCGTACAAATGTTTGTCGATGCGCGGCAGGCCGAGCTTGCGGCGCGCGGCATCGCCCTGCGCGTAATAGGCGTGGCCGTCGATCTCGCGATTGAGATCGGCATCCTGGCTCACATAGAAGGCGCCGTCCGGCCCGAGCAGCAAGCCTGTCAGATAAGCTTTTGTGGCCTTGGCCGCCGCGAGATAGCGCTCATCCTTCCAGTGTGCGTAGGCTTGGCTATACTCGCGCAGATATTGCGCCTGAAACGACATGATTTTCTCGAAGTGCGGCGACGACCAGTCCACCTTGTCGGAATATTGGTAAACCCCGCCCCAGACCGGATCGATCAGAGCGAGAGCAGCGTCCAACGTCTGGCGCGCCTGGCCTTCGGCGCGCTTGTCGCCTGACTCGGCAAGCGTGATGTCGTAATCCATGCTGTCGGCATCGATATAGTGGAGCAAATTGCCCCAGCCGCCGTGCTCGAAATCGTAGGACTCGTTGAAATTCCGGGCAAGGTAGGAACGCTGGCTCTTCGTCAGCAAGGCCGATTTGGCGGGCGCGACCGCCGCTTCCTCGTTGACGGAAGGGCCGGGGGTCGGATCGTCGATGAAGGCTTGCAGCAGAGCCGCCATCCGCTCCGGCTCGATATAGCCGCGAAGCTTGGCGAGCTCCGTCCCATCGGGCGCGAAAATGATCGTCGCAGGCCATCCCCAGTCGCCGTAGCGGCTCGCGAGATCGGGGTTGGCGTCCTGATCGACCCGCACGGGAATATATTTGGCGCCGATCAAAGCCTCGGTTTTCGAGTCCGCATAAGTCGTCTGGTCCATGACGTGGCACCAATGGCACCAAACCGCCTCGAGATCGAGGATCACGAGGCGCTTCTCGCTCTTTGCGCGTGCGAATAGATCGCCATTCCAGCTAGCCCATTCGATAGGCGCGGCGGCAAAGGCCGGAAACGTCGCCCAAGGCGACGCGATCAGCGCCAGTACGCGAATCCGTTGCATGTCTGCCTCGAAGGTCGGCGGTGCACTGACATATACGGGCAAACCCGCGGGTTGGTTGCGGGGCGCAAGACATTTGCGGCGGCATTCTTGGAAGCGGGCGACCGCCGGATTTCGTCGGCCCGCCTGCCCGCTGCGCGGATCGCATCAAGTCCGCCGCCGCGACGCCGGCCTCGATGAGTTCGTCCGCCGCGAACAGGCGC
The DNA here is from genome assembly GCA_050728695.1 of Methylocella sp. Taxonomy (GTDB): domain Bacteria; phylum Pseudomonadota; class Alphaproteobacteria; order Rhizobiales; family Beijerinckiaceae; genus Methylocapsa. The sequence continues at coordinate 27,670 of JBOHJV010000018.1, forward strand.
AGCGCCTGATCCGTGTCGTAGGGCCCCAATTTGGCAAAGGCGAGACGAATGTGCGCCAATCGAATACGATCGCGAAACCTACAGCGGCGTATTTTGATCGAACCGCGCTAAATTCCTACCCGCAACCGCCAAACTCCCGTCGGAATTACGGACGCACTGTGCAGACACGAAATGCGACACTTTGAGCGGGCTTTTTCATCCTGCTCTGAGCTATTGATTTTCTATTGATTGTTGGCGTCCCGGAAGGGACTCGAACCCCTGACCTGCGGTTTAGGAAACCGCCGCTCTATCCTGCTGAGCTACCGGGACGATACTCCACATTCTCGCCGCCCTTCCGGCGTTCGCAAACAACCGGACAGATGATTGCGAAGGATACCGCCGGGCCGGCTTGGCGCGCGGCAAGGCGGCGCCATCGCGCAATCTCGCTCCTCCGCGGTCGATTAGCATGTTTTTGGTTGTCGGCAAACGACAAGCGCAGGGGCACCGTGCGTGCAAGTCCACGACACTCCCGATCACTCGCCGATTTTGAGGGTCGCCCGCAAAGCGCCGGCAGCGCTCGGCTCAGCGCCTCGTTTCGAGGTAAAGGCAGATTGCCTGTGTCCGGTTACGAACATCGAGTTTCCCAAACAAATTGCGCAAATGAAATTTCACCGTATTGATCGACACACCGAAATCCCGCGCCAACTGAGCATTGCTTTGACCGGATTCCAATGCGGCAAGAAGATCGCGTTCCCGGTGTGTCAGGCTTGTAAGGGGATCCGGCCTGACCTTATGAATATCCACGAATGGGAACACCATGTCTCCTGCGGCGACCGCCGCGAAGACTTCAAGCAGGCGTTCGGGGGGAGAAAGCTTGCTCACGAAGCCGGCCCCTCCGAGCCGCAAAGTTTCAGCAGGCGCTGTCGCGTCCTTGGTGCTGCTATAAACCACGATCTTCGGCCGCGCGGGGCGCTTTGCGAGCGCCTGCAAAATTTCCGTGGCCCGAATTGGCGGCAGTTCCCAGCCGATGACCCCCAGGCTCACCGGGAGATGCGCCAACGAGCTGAGAAAATGCGCTCCATCGCTCGCCTTCAGCAAAAGATTGAAGCGCCTGTCCATGGCGAGAAGGGCCTCCAACGCACGCAGAACCATTGGGTTTTTATCCGCGATCGCGATGTTGACAGGAAAGATCGACTGAATTCCCCCGGCAGGCCCCGCCTCGCATCCAGAGCGCGTGTCCTTTTGACCTAAATTGCCGTGATTGGTGCCGCCAGTCATGCCATTGGCGGTTAGCGAATGGCCGAGAGCGTGGGGAACGCTTTCCTGGCGGGAACGCGATTGAGTGAGAACTCGTAAGCCGCCAAACATTTCAGTTTGTGTAGCTGCGATCTTCGTCGACGACTCCTGGGCCAAAGGTTTTCTCCCGTGGTTCTTTATTTACGCGCGCCTCAAGTCATGGTGGCACGAGACCAGCATACAAAAAGCGGCAAATCCGCGCATGAGCGCACGCGCGAGCGCATAGGTGTCGCGCGGGAAAGCTGCGCTCGCCGGACCGAAATGGCGTATCGCGCGAGCCGGTTTCGATTGAGCCGGACGCCCCTGGCCATGGGTGCGACTGATGCCGTAATTCATTGATTCGTATCACCCGCTGTTTCAGATCGTGCCGTCCCGGATCATCATAGCTTAATGCACTTTCAAGACACAAGACAATCCCACGTCCCGCCGACGCGCGATAGCCCCCGGCGCTTGCAAGCGCCTAGCGGAGATCGCACGGTGGAACACCCCGATTGCTCAATCCGAAAGAGGCTCGCCTACCCTCAATTAGCGAGATCCGCCGGCCGAAAAAATAGAGCGCGGTGACGAAGGAAATCGCGCAAATACTGCCTATAGGCGTCCTATTCCAACTCGCAATTTCAAGACGCTCGCCCATTACCTTCATCTTCCAGAGCCTGTCTCAAAAGCCGCGCCCTCATCCTGAGGAGCCCAAAAAGTGGGCACCTCGACGGGTGCGCCCCGCGGCCCCGAGGCGCCTCCGCGGTCGCCCGCTTCCATTGCGACCGCTTCGCGTACCGCTCCCTCTCGCCTTCGCGGCCACGTCGACCAGGCTCGCGCCGGACACTCCGCTTTCGATGATGACGCCGCTCTTGGCTCGCTCGCAACGGAACCTCGGGCTTCCTTCCGCTCAGGGTGAGGGCTTAGGTTCTACGCAAGCCTTTGAGACAGTCTCCCGGACTGTTTGTCATTTGCATGCCTTGCGGGATCCACGCACCTGCCCCTTTGGTACTCTTGCGCCGAAAGCTTCCTCGTCGCAAGCACCTAGCTTGGCCTGACGAATTTAGTAGCAGTCGGATATTTTCCTCGCAGCAAATATGATTCGCAAGCTCGCGGTTTGTGCCTGGCCATCTAGGTTCTGTACCCAATTGAATTGATTGCCAAGCTGTGATTCAAACTGCCCAGGAGGGCCCGAATCATGGCGGACAATTTCTGGTTGAACGATACCCAATGGGCACTGATCGCGCCACATCTGCC
>JBOHJV010000019.1:0-29235 GCA_050728695.1 Methylocella sp.
CGCTGCAGCGGCGCCTTGCCGAATCTTTACCCGTGCGAAAGCATGCGACAAAGCCCTTGGCGCGTGCGATCATCTCGCGGCCGGGGGCGTTGCGCGGCCGATGGGAGTCTAGGGGAATGGCGAATCTTTGGGTGCGCAAGCCGATTGCGATGCTTCAGGCCGAGGCAAAGGAAGGCGAATTCGGATCGGGCCCCGGCGAACCGGGGCTGCGTCGGACGCTTTCGCTTTGGAGCCTTGTCGCGCTTGGCATCGGCTGCATTATTGGCGCCGGCATCTTTGTCCTGACCGGACATGCCGCCGCCGCCCATGCCGGGCCAGCGGTAAGCCTGTCGTTTGTGCTCGCCGGACTCGTCTGCGTCTTCGCGGGCCTCTGCTACGCCGAAATGGCGTCCACCGTGCCGATAGCCGGCAGCGCCTATACCTATGCCTATGCGACGATGGGCGAATTCATCGCCTGGGTCACGGGCTGGAACCTGATCCTCGAATATGCTTTCGGCGCGACAACTGTCGCGATCGGTTGGTCCGGCTATGTCGAAAGCTTCTTGCGCGATCTTGGCGTCGTGATCCCCGCGCAATTTGCCTTAGGCCCGCTCGCCTATGATCCGGCGAGCAGAAGCTGGTCATCGACCGGCGCGCTGGTCAACCTTCCGGCGGTCTTCATCATCGTGGCGGTGACCATCCTGCTCGTCCTGGGAATCAAGGAATCCGCCAAGGTCAACAATATTATCGTTGTCATCAAGCTGGCGATCGTCGTCCTTTTTATCCTTGCCGGAGTCTGGTTCGTCAAGACCTCGAATTGGGTGACCGCGAGCAATCCCATGGGCGCCTTCATTCCGCCTAATGTTGGACCCGGCCAATATGGCTGGAGCGGGATTATTCGCGGCGCGGGGGTGGTTTTCTTTGCCTATATCGGTTTCGACGCCGTATCGACCGCGGCGCAGGAGGCCCGCAACCCGCAGCGCGACATGCCGCTTGGCATCCTCGGCTCGCTCGCGATTTGCACCGTCCTTTATGTGCTGGTCAGCCTCGTCATTACCGGCATCGTGCCGTTCGACAGGCTGAATGTTCCCGACCCGATCGCTCTCGGCGCCGATGCCATCGGATTTGGCTGGCTTGCCTCCATCATCAAGCTCGGCGCAATTCTTGGACTGAGCTCGGTCATTCTGGTGCTGTTGCTCGGCCAGCCGCGAATCTTGTATTCGATGGCGCGCGACGGCCTACTGCCGCCATTCGCGGCGATCGTTCATCGAAGGTTTCGCACGCCCTATATCACGACGCTCATCACCGGCGCGATCGTCGCGGTCCTCGCGGGTCTTTTGCCGATCGGTCTCGTCGGCGAACTGGTGAGCATCGGCACCTTGTTCGCATTCGCCGTGGTCTGCCTCGGCGTTCTCGCTTTACGGATCACCGATCCAAAGATCCACCGCCCCTTCAAGACGCCGGCCGTGTTTGCGGTGGCGCCGCTCGGCGCGGCTTCGGCGGTTTTTCTAATGCTCGGCCTGCCAGGCGATACGTGGCTGCGGCTGGTCGTTTGGCTCGCGATCGGTCTCGCGATTTATTTCTTGTACGGCCGCAACCACAGCCATTTGGCGCGGCGCCAAGAAGCTGGGGAGGCCGGGCTCTGACAGCGGCCCGGCGCTGGTTTTTGCCATCGAATTTATTTCGATTTCTTGCCGAAAGGCGTTCGCGCGCGCCTTCCGGATAGTCTACTTTTCATTGCTTGCCTTTCACCGCTTCGATCAATTGCTTCAGGCTGAAAGGTTTTGCCAAAAAGCCGAAATCCTCGCCTTCCGGCAGGTTTTTGGAAAAGGCGTCCTCGGCGTAGCCGGAGACGAAAATCACCCTGGCCTTGACCCCGCGTTTGCGCAATTCGCCGAACATGGTCGGGCCATCCATTTCCGGCATGACGACGTCGGAAACGACAAGATCGATTTTTCCGCCGTTCTGTTCGACGACCTGCAGCGCCTCGACGCCCGAGGCCGCCTGCAACACGGTGTATCCGCGCGAGGCAAGAGCCCGCGCGCCGAAAGCCCGCACCGCCTCTTCGTCCTCGACGAGGAGGATGGTGCCATGGCCGGTGAGATCGGCGCGCGGCGCCACCGCCTGTTCGACGGACCTGGACGCCTGCGTTTCATCTGGAACATAACGGGGCAGGAGGATCGTAAAAACCGTCCCCTTGCCAATCGTGCTCGCACAGAAGACATAGCCCCCGGTCTGCTTTATGATGCCATAAACCATGGCGAGGCCGAGACCGGTCCCTTTTCCGACGTCCTTGGTGGTAAAAAACGGCTCGAAGATTTTGTCCTTTACTTCCGGTGCGATGCCATGTCCGGAATCCTCGACCTCGATTGCGACATAATCGGCCGGAACCAGCGATGCCTCATTGAAACCGGCGCATTCGGCCGCGACGACATTGCGGGTCCGCAAGATGATCTTGCCGCCTTGCGGCATCGCGTCGCGCGCGTTGACGATCAAATTGACGAGGACATGCTCGAACTGGTTGACGTCGGCTTCAACGAGCCAGAGGTCGCGGCCATGGCGCAGCTCGAGATCGATTTTTTCGCCGACAAGCCGGCGCATCAGCATTTGCAGATCGGAGAGCACATCGCCCAATTGCAAGACCTGCGGCCGCAACGTTTGGCGGCGGGAAAAGGCCAAGAGCTGCCGCACGAGCGAGGCCGCGCGGTTGGCGTTTTGCTTAATTTGGTTAATGTCCCGGAACGACGGATCGGTCGGCCGGTGATTGGCGAGAAGCAGGTCGCAATAGCCGATGATCGCGGTCAGGACATTATTGAAGTCATGCGCCACTCCGCCGGCAAGCTGTCCGATCGCTTGCATTTTCTGGGATTGTGCAAAGTTGTTTTGCAAAGCCCGCTGTTCCGTGGTGTCGAGCGCGTAAATCGTCGCGCCGTTCCCGTCGCGCTCCTCCGCCGCCGCGAAAAACAGCCTTGCCGACCGCTCGCCTTCCCCAGCCAGGCCGACATCGACCGGCACGATATCGGGCGTCTGCCGGAAGGCCGCGCCAATGGCGCCCTCGACAGCGCCGTGGTCGCGATCGAGGATACCGGCAAAGATCGAGCGCGCGGCGCCCTCGGGCTGCTTCAAGGCGTCCGGCACGAGGCGCGCGAAAGCGGCGTTCGAACGGGTGATCCGGCCGTTCTTGTCGAGGATGGCGATCGCCATCGGCGTCGCATTGAATACCCGGGCGAAGCGCATTTCCGCCGCACGTAAATCCAGCGCCGGTTGCTCGCCAGGAGCGCGGCTGAGGACGAGCGTGCGCGACGGCAAAGGTAGGCCGTCCTGACCGAACGCGACGCCGTGGAGCAAACGCACGGGCAGGCTTTGACCGTTGCGGCATTTCAGGTCGATATCGAATTGCTCGGTTCGGATCTCGCCCGCGCCTCCATTGCTCGAAGCGACGAGCACGGCGCCGCCGTCGGCGACGAAATCGGTCAGCTTGAGACCTCTTGTGCCGGCCACCGCTGGGTCATATCCGAGCCAGGCGGCGAGGGTCGCGTTCATGTAGGAAACGCCGCCGTTCTGGCCGCAGGAAAAAAATCCGGCTGGCGCGTAGTCTAAGAAATCGATGGCATCCCGCAATTCCTGAAAAACCTTTTCCTGTTTTTCCCGCTCGTGCGTTACATCCGCGACGGACCACAGGCTGGCGCGTCTGGCGCTCGCCAAAGCCAGCGGTCTGACCTTGATCTTGTACCAGCCAGCGCCGCCGGCGCCGCCGAGCGGCAGTGACAAGCGCAATTCCTCGGTGGCGCTCTTGCCGTCGCGTGCGGCCTGGGCGAGCCTGTAGATGGCCTCGGAGACTTCTGGGGATCCGGAAAAGAGCCGCTCCACCGCGCGCACGTCCGCGAGGCCGCGGGCATCCGCCAAGGTCAAATAGGCGGCGTTCGCGTAAATGATATTGCCGCCGGCACCGGTCACGATCAGCCCTTCGGTGTCCCCGTCGCAGATGAGCTTGGTGACGTCGTTCCGCAGCACTTGTCCGGAAAATGGAAGGATGCCCGCCGCAACCGCGAAGCAAGCGCAAATACCGGCAACCGCGAAAAGGGCGAGCAGCAAGATTGCGAAAACGGTGCCTTCGTCATTGGGCAAGAGGGAAGTAGCCGCGACGGAGCCCGCTATAAGCGTGGCAAAAGCCAAGATCAACGCTGGATTGGCTGCGTATCCGAGCGGACGGATGGGGACGGGCTGCTCGCTCATGACGTTTCACCCGGGGCAGGCGAAGCAACCGTGTTTGACCCCGTGGCCAACTCGGCGGCTCCACCGAGGCTCCGCGATAGAGTTTGGACGCGCAATAAAGCCATGGCTTCGCGCGAGGCGGCATTTTCACGCATCCGCCGCCAAACTGTCCGACTTAAGCTTGGTGGAATAGCCGGGCCTTGCCGACGAACTTCGCTTATTTTGGCGCGTTGACGCTTGGAAAGCAAAATCGAAATAGCGTTGTCCTCTCGCGCCGATCCGCCCGGCATGGATAAATCAATGCGATCTTTGGGCAAGTTCCTAGCCATTATAACCGTCTCGATGTTAGCTTCCTGCGCATCCTTCGCGCAAATCTCTTATCCCGAATACGGGCCGCTGCCGCCAAATCCACCTCCAAGCTGGATCGCGCAAGGCCGTTCTGTCCAGGAATGGGACCAGTTCCGCTATGGTTATTCCGGCACCCGCGGCCGCTTGGGTCTCGGCGCCGATCCCGCCCATCCGGAAGGTCCCGGTAATTTTTCCTCGCCAGGACGGTAGCGTGGCGGCTCGCGGGAATCGAAATTTTTTAATAAATTTTGATGAATTTCGTTAATAATTGTTAGTCAGCGCCGACATGGCGGTTTGGAAAATGCTACACTAAAAAAACGCCCCTCGCCCTTTTTCCTCGAATGAGCCATCAAATGCCAGGCTTGACTGAAAGTTTTTTCGCAACCAGGAGCGTCACCCTTGCCGCCGCGGCGATCGCCTTCTTGGCCGCCGCTCTTCTTTTGACCCTTATTTTCCGGCTTACCTTCGGACGCCGACTCCGATTGCCGCGAAATGGAAGGGCCCGGCCGCCGCGGCTTGGGACCGTCGATGCCTTCGACCTCGACCGCCAGCGCCAGCTCGTCATTGTTCGACGCGACAATGTCGAACATCTTTTGATGATCGGTGGACCGAACGACGTCGTGATTGAATCGGAAATTATCCGCGCCGAGAGCCGCGAGCCGCGCGACCTTCGGGAGGGGAGAATTCGCGGCAAGGAGCGGCGCGAGAGAGAATCGCGCGACGCTCCGTCGGCGCCGGCAGGAATTTCTAGGCCATCGCCCGCGGAAACACAGCCGCCGAATGCTCCGCGGCGTAAAGTGCCGTTTCCGGCCGCTGTCCCCATCGACGAAACCGTGGGCGATTCCGCGCCGCCGATCAGTTTACCCGCTCCAAGGCGGCCGGTATTTCCGCTTCCGCCGCGGCGCGTGCCGACGCCCGTCGCTCCGTTTGGCCAAGGAACCTCAAATCAACGCGAACCTCTTCACGGTGGCTCCGGTCCGTCGCATAAGTCCGAGCTTGCAACCAATCTCGCCAAAGGACCACCGCACCCACCTGTCGCCGCGCCTTTTTTGCGGGCCCCAGCGCCGCGCCAGGTGCAAGGAACTGGCGACAAACCGGCCCCATCAGTTCCATTCGCACCACAGTTCGCGGACGCACTTGCAGCAAGCGCGCTTCCCGGCTTTGACGAGATTCAAACCTCCCCGGTGGACGATGTGGCACGGCAGACTGAAGTTCCCGCCGCGGCCGCGCCGCAATTCGTGGGTTCGGCCGCTCCGGCTGTTGGCGCCGGTCGCTTAATCTCGGAGGTACCGGCGCAAGACGGCGCCGTTACGCTCGAGGAAGAAATGGCGCGACTGCTTGGACGCGCGCACGGCTAAAGCAAACGGGCGCGGCGCGTTAACAAAGACTGGGAATCCAGTTTGGTTCCAGCAACCGGCGTCTTCAATGCCGTTGCAAGCATGCGGGCCCAATGCAGCTTTGAGTTAGCTCTCCCGGTGGGTCCGCTCGCGCCGTTCGTGGCGTTCCTGCGCCTCCACCGAAAGGGTTGCGATCGGCCGCGCATCGAGCCGTTTCAGGGCGATAGGCTCGCCAGTCTCTTCACAATAGCCATAAGTGCCATCGTCAAGCCGGCCCAGCGCCGCGTCGATCTTTGCGATCAGCTTGCGTTGGCGGTCGCGCGCCCGCAATTCAATAGACCGGCCGGTTTCGGAAGAGGCGCGATCGGCAAGATCAGGATGGCTCTCACTTTCTCTTTGCAACACGACGAGGGTTTCCTGGCTCTCGCGCAAAATATCTTCTTTCCAGGCAATTAATTTGCCCCGGAAATAATCCCTCTGGCGCTGGTTCATAAAGGCTTCGTCTCCGGACGGTTTGTAACCGCCTTCGACCTCCTCGATAGGCACTCGCGCGACTCCCAAATCTCAAGCCGCCGCCCTTATAGCGATTGCCTTCTTCATGTACAATCATGCTCTCCAAGTCCAAATTGGGTTGCGAACGATACCCGCGTAGATCGGAAAAAATTCCGACAGGCCTATATGTCGCTAGCGGTTTCGGGGCGCCGGTTAGCTACGGGGTGAAACCGAGGCTTGTGGGATTTGCGAACTGTCGCTGGCTCAGGAGCCCTATTCGTTGAACATACATGCGGCCACTTCGATTTCGAAGCGCGCGCGACGGAAGCGATACGCAAGGGGCGGGGCAAAATCCTTTGTGCGGGACGATGTTGGCATGTAGCCTTCTGAATAAGCCTTTGCTGAAGGCGGTTTCCAAAGGCGGTCCTTCAAAGGGCTTTGGCCAAAACGCTCCCGCGCCTCACGATCGAAATCGTCGAACGCCCGGATCAGGCAAAAGGCTTCGCGCGCTCCTATGTCGCCAAAACGCTTGCGGCGTCACCCGGGCCACCTGGGGCCTTGCCTTTTTTGTTGCTTTGCCTATAAGGCTTGGTTCTGGATCGCCCGGCTGAAGGGCTGCCGGGGCGGTCCTTTTTGCTTGTTTCGACATGATCTTACGTCATCAAAAAATCGGGCAGACCAGATGTTCGGCTGAAGGGGCCCATTTTGGGCGAGTGCCGCCCGATGGAGACTTAAGCAAAATGCCCAAACTTAAAACCAAATCCTCCGCCAAAAAGCGGTTCAAGATCACCGCGACGGGCAAAGTGCTCTATGCGCAGAGGGGCAAACGCCACGGAATGATCAAGCGGACCAACAAGCAGATCCGGAATCTGCGCGGCACGAGCGTTCTTTTCAAAAGCGATGGCGACAAGATCATAAAATTCTTTCTGCCGAACGGCTGAAGGCCCCCGTCCGCCGTTTGGTCCTATTATCGATCCGGAGATCCGCCATGGCACGCGTGAAACGCGGGGTTACCTCGCACGCCAAGCACAAGAAAACGTTGCGGGCCGCCAAGGGCTTTTATGGCCGCCGCAAGAACACGATCCGGGCGGCGAAGGCGGCGGTCGATCGCTCGATGCAATATGCGACGCGCGACCGGCGCGCCAAGAAGCGGGTTTTTCGGGCGTTGTGGATTCAACGCCTCAACGCCGCGGTGCGCGAGCATGGGCTCAACTATTCGCGCTTCATCGATGGCCTCGCCAAGTCCGGTATCGAAATCGACCGCAAGGTCCTTGCCGAGCTAGCGATTAGTCAGCCGGCGGCATTTAGGGCGGTCGTCGAGAAGGCGAAATATGCGAGGCACGCGCCGGCTTGAGACGGCGGGGTCTTTCGCGTTATCCCGCAGGCTTGATCCCGAGCCGCTGCAGCTTGGCCTGCGGACTGGCGTAGGGTTCTTGGAGATCGACGTTCCAATAGCGCAGATCGTCGAGCTTGATTTCCATTCCGGTCACCGCGCAGAGCACGAAAGCGCCGGGGCGCAAAACGCGAAATTCGCCATTGAGATATTCGATCTCGGCTTCGCCGGCGGAAATCGGGCGGCGTTCATAACGGTTCATTGGAGTTAGGGCTCAATTCGAACAAGCTGGTAACAGGATAACGCAATTTCTCCTAACTCGCCAGCATATCCGGCAAGACTTCTGGTTCGGTGCCGGCAAGTGCTTACTTCGGACGCGGAAAAATGCCGCGAAACGGGGGCAAGGCATGCTCGAAGTCTTGGACCATGGGGTCCGCTTGGCCTTTATCGACGAGAGGCCGGCGCGCGGCGATCGTGCCGAGCCGATCCTTCTCATTCACGGCTTCGCCTCGACCCATGCGGTAAATTGGGCTTTCCCGCAATGGGTAAAGACCTTGACCGAGGCGGGACGGCGCGTCGTCGCGTTCGACAACCGGGGGCATGGCCACAGCGAAAAATTCCATGACGCCGCCGCCTACGCCATGCCGAAGATGGCGGAGGATGTTCGCGTGCTTCTCGATCATCTCGGCATCGAGACGGCCGATGTGATGGGCTATTCGATGGGCGCGCGGATCGCCGCCTTTTTTGCCAAGGAGCACAAGAGCCGGGTGCGCTCGATGATCCTCGGCGGTCTCGGCCTTCATCTTGTCGATCGCGCCGGGCTTCCGCTTGCCCTTGCCGAGGCGATGGAGGCACCCTCGCTCGCTGATCTCGCCGACCCGATGCAACGGAGGTTCCGCGCTTTCGCAGAGGCCACAAAAAGCGATCTCAAGGCGCTCGCCGCTTGCGCGCGGGGTGCCCGCCAGGTGCTGAGCGAGATCGAAGCCAGCGAATTCGATCTCCCTGTCCTGATCGCGGTCGGAACTAAGGACGATGTCGCCGGCGACCCGCACGAACTCGCCGCTTTGTTCCGGCGTGCGCGCGCGCTGGATATTCCTGGCCGCGACCACAATCGCGCGGTAGGAGACACAGTCTATAAAAATAGCGTATTAAGTTTTCTTGAACAGCGCCCCTGATCATTTGGACGGGTGATTTATATGTTCGCAAGAGCGTGTCACACTTGGCTCGCGCAATTTTTTCCGCCGTGCTAATGACGGCGATGGCGAGGTTAAAGCTGGCCTCGGTCGCAAAGGCGAAGGTGGCCGGGAGGCGTGTCATGGTTTCGGTCAAAGGAACGGCAAAGGTCGTCACGCTCGCCCGCGCCGATCCGCTGTTCGCGCGCGTGCGCGTCGAGGCGGAAGAGGCCGTTCGCAACGAGCCGGACATTGCCGGCTTTATCTTCTCGGCGATCCTCAATCAGGAATCGCTCGAAGCGGCGATCATCCACCGGCTGGGCGCGCGGCTCGCGCACCAGGCCTTTCCGGGCGATCTCATCGAGCAGGCCTATTTTGACGCCATCGCCGGCGATCCTTCGATCCCCGAGGCCTTCCGCGCCGACATTGCCGCCGTGGTCGACCGCGATCCGGCCTGCACGCGGCTGATCGAGCCGGTGCTCTACTTCAAGGGATTTCACGCGATCGAAACGCATCGGTTGGCGCACGCGCTGTGGACCGCGGGCCGGCAGGATTTCGCGCTCTATCTCCAGAGCCGTTCATCCGAGGTGTTCCAGACCGATATTCATCCCGCGGCGCGAATCGGCACAGGCATTTTTCTCGATCACGCGACAGGCCTTGTCGTTGGCGCGACGGCGGTGATTGGGGACAATGTTTCGATGCTGCAAAATGTAACCTTGGGCGGCACCGGTAAGGGGCGCGGCGACCGCCACCCGAAGATCAAGCCGGGCGTGCTGATTGGCGCGGGGGCCAAAATTCTCGGCAATATCGAGATTGGCCGGTGCTCGCGCATTGCCGCTGGTTCGGTTGTGCTGCATCCGGTGCCGGACAACAAGACGGTGGCGGGCGTGCCAGCGAAAATTGTCGGCGACGCGGGATGCGCCGAACCGTCGCGCGTCATGGATCAGTTACTTGCTCCGGCGCCGATCAACGATTAGTTTGATGTGAAGTTGGCCAAGGGTGTCGCCCGTGGGCTTTTCTGGCAGGGGTTGGCCCTTCCGGCCGGGTCTGGCGAAAGCGGGCCGCCTTGGGAGCGCGTCGTGGATAAAGCGGAATTGCGGAAATTGCAGGAGTTCCTGCGCAAATCCCTCGACAATCAACGAATAAAGGTCGCTCCCGGCAAACGGAATCCGGACGACGCCGAGGTGCAGCTTGGCGAGCGCCTGATCGGCGCGATCGCGGTCGATGACGAGGACGGCGACAGGTCGTTCTCCTTCGAGATGAAGATTCCCGTCGAGCGGCCGGTGTTGCAGGATTATTTGCGGCGGCTTTTCGAGACCGCCAAATTGACGGTCGTGCCGCGCGGTAAAAAAGGCGATTCGGTCGACTTGAACAACGGCGGCGATTTTCTAGGCGTGATCTCGCCGGACGATCCCAAGGCGAAGAGTTTTACGTTGCAGATGGCGATCCTCGATTTCGATCTCGACGAATTATAGGCCTCGGAGGAGAGGCGACGCCCGTGTGACGCGCGCCGCTCGGGAGCGGCGCGAACCGTCCAATGTTTGAGGCCGATCAGTGTCAACCATTTTTGAACGCGCATTTGGCCGTCCTCGCGGGCTCCTCGGAAAATTGGGCGGTCCTATTATGGCGCGCATGAACCGGAAGTGCGCCGCTTGGGTCATCGATCTGCTCCACATCCAACCCAGCGATAAAGTGCTCGAGGTTGGATTTGGCCCTGGCGTGGGAATCGAGGTTCTCGCCAGCTCGGCCTCGGCGGGACATGTCGCAGGCGTCGATCCTTCCATGGAAATGGTCGGCCAAGCCACAACCCGGAACAAGAAAGCAATCGAGAGCGGCCGGGTGGAGCTGCGGCACGGCTTTGTGGCGAGCTTGCCATTCGCAAACGACACATTCGACAAAGCCCTGGCGATTAACTCCATGCAAGTCTGGCCAGACGCCGTGGCAGGCTTACGGGAAATGCGGCGGATTCTCAGGCCTCGTGGCATAGTCGCGCTTGGCTTTACGCCCTATTCCGGGCAGCCGAACGCCGGATTGGCTGAAACGCTCGCGGCGGCGGGGTTCGCCGAGGCGCACGTGGCGGAGAAGGACAAGAACGTCTGCGCGCTGGCGATTAAACCATGACCAGCAGTTATCATGAATCGTGAAATCATGTAGTGCCTCAGTTTCAATTTCGGTTTTCGATCCATTGGCGACATTTCTTGCCTTAGCGCATTGATGTCCGCTTATTGGCAGCACACGACGGGGAAGAGTTGTTCGCGCGTGACTCTGCACCTATACTTCCACCCTTTCGCTTCCTTTTGTCAGAAGGTGCTCATCGCCTTCTACGAGAACGAAATTCCGTTCGTTCCGCACATCGTCGATCTTGGCAATGAAAAATCACGCGCGGAATTCGAGGCGATCTGGCCCATCGGGAAGTTTCCTGTGCTGCGCGACGAGGCGGCGGGGCGGACGATCCCTGAGTCGAGCATCATCATTGAATATTTGGCGCAATATTACCCGGGCGGAACATCCTTCGTGCCGGTGGATGCGGAACTTGCCTTGCTGACCCGGACTTGGGATCGCTTCTATGATCATTATGTCGCATTGCCAGTGGGAAAGATCGTGACCGACCGGCTGCGTCCACAGGGTCGGCACGACACTCACGGGGTCGAAGAATCGAAGGCTTTGCTCGATACTGCTTATCGCGTTTTGGAGCAGGGAATGGAGAATAAGACCTGGGCGATAGGCGATGTTTTTACCATGGCCGACTGTGCCGCCGCGCCCGCCCTTTTTTACGCTAATCTAGTGCTTCCATTCGACCACAAACGTCAGAATGTAAAAGCATATCTCGACCGGCTGCTGGAACGCCCATCTTTCGCTCGCGTGGCTGAAGAGGCGAAGCCCTACCGCGAACTCTTTCCGAAGTAGCGCGGCCTCTTTCGGTCGCGGTGCTCGTAGGTTGCTGGATTAGCGATCGACATCGTCCCAATTGCACATTATCCATTGTGAGGCTGTCGCGGATAGCAAAAGTGGGCCTCCGAACTTCGCAAAGCCACTAGTAGCAGGAAGTCAAACTGAAACGCTACCCGCGTGTCCAAGACAATTGGCTTGCCGTGGAGTTTAATGAAAATGCCGGTTTACGCGCTCGATGGCGTTTCGCCCATTCTGCCAAGCGATGGCCGGTTCTGGATTGCGCCCGGCGCGCAAGTTATCGGCAAGGTGCGGCTCGAAACCGATGTCTCGATCTGGTTCGGCGCCGTCCTGCGCGGCGATATCGAAGAGATATTCGTTGGCGCCCGCTCCAATGTGCAAGATGGGTCGTTGCTGCACACCGACTTGGGCTTTCCCTTGAACATCGGCCAAGATTGTACGATTGGCCATCACGCGATCCTGCATGGCTGCACGATTGGCGAAAACTGCCTTATTGGGATGGGCGCGACGCTTTTGAACGGCGCTAAGGTCGGCCGCAATTGTTTCGTCGGCGCCAACGCCTTGGTGACCGAAGGCAAGGAGTTTCCAGATGATTGCCTGATTATCGGCAGCCCGGCACGCCTCGTGCGGACCCTCGATGCAGCGTCGGCCCAAAACCTGCGCGACAGCGCCGCGCAATATGCCGCCAACGGCCAGCGCTTTGCCAAAGGCCTGGTGGCGCTCGGCTGAGGAACTGAAAATCCCGGCCCGATCCTGATCGCTTCCGCTCCCGCCATTCGCACCATGACCGAAATCTGGTTCTATCATCTGCAGCGTCAGCCGCTCGAAAGGGTGCTGCCAAGCCTCATCGAGAAATCGCTAGAAAGAGGCTGGCGCGTCGCCGTGCAGGCAAGGAGCGAGGAGCGGCTCGATGCGCTCGATTCCTGGCTCTGGACCTATTCCGACGCGAGCTTTTTGGCGCATGGCCGCGCGCGCGATGGCGACGCTGACCTCCAGCCAGTTTATCTCACCGCCGGGGTCGAAAATCCGAGTGGCGCGGCGCTCCGGCTGTTTGTCGAGGGGGCGGACATGGCGCCGGCCCTCATGGGCGCTGGCGCGGCTTATGCCCGCGCGGTTGCACTCTTCGACGGCAACAATGACGACGAACTTTTGTTCGCGCGGGCGCAGTGGAAAGAGCTGAAGGATTTGGGCTTCGCGCTGACCTATTGGCAACAGGGCGCGAACGGGCGCTGGGAAATGAAGTCTTGAGCTGGCGCCCGAAATTCCGATTGTGGCCATCGATCGGACCAAAATGTTTCAGATGCGTTTTGGTACGATCGGCCGCGCGCCCGGGAACGAGCGTGGCCTGTTGATGCGCGTAACCTACCGCCCGTCGAAGGCCGCGACTTGAGCGCGCGCGGTGTCCGCCAAAACGCGAAGTTCTGACTCGGGAAGAGCGCCCGTGAGGGCATAATCGGCCCCCTTCTGTCGCCAGGTGATGGTAGTCGAAGGAAAATTACCGGACACGCGCGGGACGCTCTCGCCGGCATCGCCAGCTGTTTCGGCGCAGAGCGCGAGATGCGCCGCCTCCGGCCGTGCGTAAATCAGGCACAGCATTTGGCCCTGATCGCCGGCCACGGCGCGCACGCCGGCAAGTTTTAGACCGTCGACCAAAAGATTCGGCAATATTGGAGCCGCCGCGTCTTGCCCCGGCCCCTCCCCGTTTGGCGAAAGCCGCACCGCGGCGGATGGCGGCTCAAATGCCCGGAGCGCCGACATTGCCTGCGCGACAAACGTATAATTCATCCCAGCCGCCGCGGAAGGCGGCGCGGCTTCCGGCGCGTCGGCGCGACCGGCAAGATAGGCGGCGCTCGCCGCCAACAGCGCTCCGCTCGCGAAGGAAAGCCCGATCAGCCGCGCGAACCAACGCTCCCGCCACGCATCGGAGGCGCGCGCTTCGGCTTGTCCCAGGCCAGCGTGTCCCGTCGCCGTCACTCCCCCGGCGCCGGGAGCAAGCGGCAAGGACCATGGCAGCGGCCCTTGTTCGACCGGCGCGAAAGCGGCCCGTATTGTTTCATTCTGCCGACGCCATGTTTCGATCCTGGCCGCATCCTCCGACGAAGCCGCAAGATACGCCTGAACGGCCTCGCGCCGGCCGCTATCCAGGTCGCCATCGACAAGGCCGTGCAATTCCGCTTCGCTTACAGGGGGACCGTGTCCGCGCATGTCGCTCTCATTTCACCACGCGCAAATAGGAGGGGCGCGTCTTGGCCGGACGCGACGGAGTTTTTGCTACCGTTATTTCGCTCAACGCGGCGCGCGCGGAGGCCAAACGCATGATAAGTACGGTTCGCGAAATTTTCAGGACTCGCGCGGCCTGCGCATAGCTGAATCCCTCAAGCACGACAAGCAGCAAAGCCTCCCTCTCTTCGAGCGCGAGGGCTAAGAGCGCAGCCGCGAATTTGTCGCGAGGCGAAGCCGGAACCGGCAGATTCCCGGCGGCGCGCGGCCCGCCCGCGGAGAAATTTTCCTTCTCCATATGAGCCTTGCCGCCCATCCTTCCGGCTGCCAACCTGTCGCGATGGCATTCCGTGAGCAGCGTATAAAGGTGAAGATGGAGATCGCGCCCGGCCAGCCGCAAGGCGGTTCCGGCTTCCCATGTTCGCAGCAAAACAGCGCGCACGAGATCGTCGGCGATCTCGCTAGGCCCCGGCTGACCTGAAACGAGCGCGCGGGCATAACGGCAAAGCCGCGGCGCGCACAAATTCAACTCGTCCCGCAAGGCCACCTTTGCGCTCCCCTCCTGGCGCCGTCTTTTTGCAGCGTCTCCCAGATCGTCGATATTAGCGTCCGCGCGGCGACCTGACCATGGGCAAAGTAAAAATCCCACGGTCATTCAAAGAAACCTGGCTGTCACGGCGGCGATCGCGGCTTGGCGGTCTTCGCGGAAATTTTCGCGGGCTTCGGGCACGCTCGGCTCGGCGGATGATTGTGAGGACGAGGTTTCGGAGCAGGCGAGCGCCCTCGCGCCGGCGCGTACCCTGCATCGATCTTCGGATAGGCTCACATCGCGCGCGTAGTGCAGCTTGTTTTCGATGGCCCAATGCTCGCGCGCCAGAGCGAGCAGGGGTTCGCAGGATGCTATGGCGGCCTGACGGATGGCGGCGGGGTCAAGCCCGAAGGGGCGGAGCCGCGCGCGGCGCGGCGCGGCTCCGGTCACGCCAGCCCGGCCCGTCATGGAGACGACGCCATAAGATTTGGGAAATAGTTGACACATGTCCCCTGGTTCATAAACGGACCTGGCGGGGAAATGAAATTCCGCCATCCCCCATCCTTGCAGTCGTCCTTATTATAGATTCGCAACTTCGCAGTCCTGGTCGTGTTGCCCTGGTTTTGCGCAATCGCACCAGTTTTCCGCCCATTCTTACCGGTCTCAAGGCTGCATGCCATCGCAAAGATTCATCCGCAAGGCGCGGCAAAATATGAGGCGGCAATCTGCGGGCCTATCGCGAATCGCGCTTGGCCTGCATGTTTTTGGTGTGCTGCCTGATCGCGCCCAGCTTGGCTGGATTGCGCAACGAATACCCGGGTGAGCTTTTTGGATTGATCCCTTCATTGGCCGTGCGTCCTGCCGTGGGCCGCGTGGTGTTTGTTTCGGCCGCCCGGCGCAGTTCGAGCGCGCGCTTGGCCCCATCGATCAAATCCTGGCGAGCGGCTTTGGCTTGCCTGCGCGTGGCCTCCTTGTTCAGACGCTGCATGGCCGCCGCGAGGACGTCGCGCTTTTCCCGCGTGCCGCTATCGTCCGTGGCGGCGCGCGCGCCCTTGGGCGCGGCCTTGCCGCGCACCTCCCGGCGCTGGCGCGCGGCGATATCCTGCGCGCGGTCGCGCCGTTCCCGCACAAGATTGCGCAGCTCCGCCAAATCCTGATCCGGCAGAAGCGCCAATGCCGGATGGTGGGTTTTTTCGACGAGCGTGAATTCGTCTGCGCCGAGCAACCGGCGTTCTTGCTTTATGCTGCGAGCCATGCGCAAATTCCTCTTCAAAGAGCGAAAATTCAAGCGCGGACCCAACGCTCCTTCCTTTTTAGCGCTGGCCTCGCTCTTGCGTCAATAAACGTTCGATCGTTTTGTATGGTTCGACATCAAAATGAGTACGACATGGTCGATAAAGGCTCGGGGGCTCATTTAACTGGTATGCGCAAGAATATTATCCAGGGACAGGTACTGCATCAGGAAGATGTTGCGTCTCTGAAGTTTGACGTTTTCAGAGACGGCGAACAGATTGAACATGAGATTATCGACGACCTTGATAAGGGGACGTTTCAAATCGTTCTACCGGTCTCAATGCTGGTGGCCGATGGACCAAGCATCAATGTCAAGTTTGCCAAAACGGAGCAGCCCGTTCCGATTGGCCCTGATCTAATGGGTTTTATCAATAATATCAACGAGTGCCGGTTCGGACACCTTATGATGAATCCGTTATTTTATAGAAGCTTTGTACATTCTTACCCAAGAGTGGAAATTCCGCAGCATTTCATTGAGCATGTTGCCGGCACCGGCGGTGAGGAGTTGTATCGTCTCATAGGTATCGGAGCGACCATCGATATCCTGAACTTTGGCGTGATAGACGCTCCTTCAAACAAGGTGATTGACCTTGGTTGTGGCTGCGGCCGGGTTGGCGCGGTGTTAGCCTCAGTTCTCGATCCCGCCGCGGGAGGCGCCTACTTTGGCTTCGACATCTGGACCGAGGGCGTCACATGGGCTAAAGAGAACTGGACTAAATATTATCCTCATGCGTCATTCAAGATTCTCGGGGGCCATCCCGGTTACGACGCTCAAGCTTCTTACCGGTTAGATTTACCGGATGCTTCTCAGGATGCCGCCATTGCGACATCGGTCTTCACACACCTGCGAGCAAAGCCCGCGAACGATTATGCCGCGGAAATCGCGCGCGTTCTTCGGCCCGGCGGAAAGGCCTACACGACGTTTCTCGCGAGCAAGGATGTCTAACGGAGCTTCAACATTTCAACGCCGGCGGAAGAAGATGAATATGCGATTTACTTTTTGAATGTGCATCACGAGGACACGTACACGGACGAGGACCAAGTCGTCGAGATGTTTGAGAGGCACGGTCTAAAGGTTCTGGGCATCAAATACGGAAACCGGCGCGGCCGTCAATTCCCATTTCGCGTATACGCTGGACACCAAGACGTATTTATCCTTCGGCGCTTGTGATACAGCTAACCTCCTGATCCCTTCATGGGCCGTGCGTCCGGAGGGTGGCCGCGCGGACTTCGATTCATGGTCCTACCGAAGTTCGAGCGCGCGCTTGGCGCTTTCCATCAAACCCTGGCGGGCGGCCTTGGCTTGCCTGCGCGATCCCGCCGTTCCCGCGCAAGCTTGCGCAGCTCCACCAAATCCCGATCCGGCAAAAGCCCCAATGCCGGATGATGGGTTTTTTTCCACGAGGGTCAATTCGTCCGCGCCGAGCAACCGGTGTTTTTGCTCCATGCTGCGAGCCATGCACAAATTCCTTCTTTAAAGAGCAAAAATTCCAGCGCGGACCCAACGCTCCTTCCCCATTACCGACGGCATCGCTCGGCCGTCAACAAACGTTCGATCTCCCTGAACGTATGATTGGCAAGATCCTTTGGAATCGCGACGACGATCATGGCTTTGGTTTCTTTCACGCCTCGCCCTTGGCCAGCAATTCGGCGTAAGCATCCAGAGTGATCTCGCCGCCTGCCCCGAAGACTCGTTCGCGGTCGTCCTTCGCCAGTGCCTCCTGCACGATGTCGATCCGTTTCCAAGCGGGCAAAGGCGGTTCCAGGCCAGCTTTGGGCACGTATCTCGACTGCTCGAGTTTGCGGTGCGGATGGATGTAGCGCGGACAGTTGACCCAGATCGATTCGACCGCAACAGAGATCAAGAACTGCGCGCCTGGATAAGTGACCAGCAATGGATGGTCGAACAAAACTTCCGCCGCCCCCTGGACGCGAAGCCGGTTCGGCGTTTCGAAATCGATGAACAACAGACCGATCGGAGGCGCGTTCATGATATTGCCAATCGAGTAATACATACCATTGCCGTCATAATTGGGAAATAGCAGCGACGAGGCGCCGGTGACACGGACGAAGCCTGGCGCGCCGCCCTTGTAAGACACCGTTGGCCGGCCGGAGGCGTCGACGGTGGAGAGAAAGAACATGTCCCGCGATTGAATGAACTGCGCCTCATGGGCTTCGAATTCGCCATGGACGGCGGCATTCTCCAGCAAATCGGCGGTGCGGCGCGTATCGAATTTCTCTTGCAGCGCCCGATGTTTCTCCGTGTAGAATTTCGACATGGCCTTGTTCCTCGTTCTATCCTCATCTAGGCCGCTTGAATGTTCCCGTATTTATGAACTGATTAATATCGGTACTCTCGACCTCGCCGGCATTCGCGATTGGGAAGAAACTGCCGGCCGAGGCGACGCCAAAACAGCGCGCGCCGTCATGCTCGCCTATTTCGCCGAGTTCAACGAGATCGAGAACCAAGGCGCGGGTGAGGAGCGCCCACAGATCGCCGCGCACATGAACATAGGGTTTGATGCCGTCGGCGGCGCCTTTTTCGAAACGCATCGGATGGTTGCAGCCCGCTTCGACCCAATCCTCGACATTGGTCCTAAACCGCAACACCTGGTCCGCCCCAAGATTTGCGACCGTCATTTCCACCGCTAGGAAAGGCGCGTCCTCGACTTTTATGGCGACTTTCTCGACCGGCGTGACGAGAACATAACCTTCGGGGTCTTTTCGCAAAATGGTCGAGAAGAGCCGCACGAGGGCGGGCCGGCCGATCGGCGTGCCGCCATAAAACCACGTACCGTCGCGGGCGATCCGCATGTCGATAGCGCCGCAAAACGGCGGATTCCATTGCTCGACCGGAGGGAGCGCCCTTCGCGTGTTTCTGGTCGCGCCCGGCGCTCGGACCGCGTCAGTCGCCAAATCCTGATTGGTTAAGTTTTGGGTCATCAGCTATAATCGGCATCCCAATGCGGTAAGACCATCAAAATCAGTCAAAGCGCGGCCATCTTGGAATCTTCCGATCGACAATCCGACATTGATGTCATATTTTAAAAGACGGAGCAACGCGTCGGAATGGCAGCGTGGAACAACGACGATCTGGTTTTGTACCATGGATGCACCGAGCAATCGCTACGCGGGAGTAATCCTAACGGTATTGTAACAGGAGCTTTACCGCACTGCATTAATCTCAGGTTTGGTGGCCAGAGGACCGAGTTCGGCCGGGGATTCTATGCGACAAGCTGGATCGACCAGGCAAAGAGCTGGGCGAACCTTCAAGCCAAGAAGCTTTCCGCCGAGAGTCAGGGAAAAGCGACGCCGAAAGCGGTGGTTTTGTGCTTCGACGTGAGTAGGGATAAACTGGCAGCGTTAGAAGTGCTGGTCTTCACGAACGAAAACTGCGGCTTCTGACCTTTCGTGACCTACTGTCGGTCCGGGTCGACGCCTCATGGCAGATCAAAAGCGAGTCAGATGGAATTCGACATCGTCTATGGACCTGTGTCCATATGGCCGCAACCACTCGTTATCAAGGACTGTGACCAAGTGAGTTTCCATACAGTGACGGCGTTGAATGTAATTCTGGCTTTAAGCGTCGCAGCGACTGGTAACCCTTACTTTTGATTAATGGCTCGTGCCTCAATGTCCAGCGTTGATCCCCAAACCGGTAGCTTGCTTCCAGAGGTGGAGAGCAGGTTTTGGACGGTTCTACGTGACGCCTTGGAGAAAATTTTAGGGGCTAATGGCGAATTGGCCAATCAATATCGGCTGCTCCTGGAAGGCGCATCTTCTTACGAAAAAATATTGGCGCTGCACGACGACCCCATTGATGTCGCCGCAATGCTTGCGGGAATTTCACTGACCGAAGAACATTTGGCGCGCTACGATGAAATGACGAGACGGTCGGCACATTCCCAAGAGATGAAACATCCAGGGCCGGCGGAACCTATAGTAGCCCAGCCGGAAAAGCGCAAAATTGGGCTCTTAAGCATGGCCAAGATAAACAAGTTGTGCGTGGGCGAATCGCTCGTCGGTGACGGTAACGAAATCGCTCACATCGACCTCCTCATCGGACCGCGCGGCAGCGCGGCCGAAACGGCGTTTGCCCATGCGCTTACCAACAACAAGGATGGTTTCACCGGCTTGCTCGCTCTCGTAGCACCGAACCTGATGTGCAAGCCCGCGACCGTCATGTATAACAAGGTGACTATCAAGACCAGGACACAGGCTCTCCAGATGTTTGGCCCGGCGCAGCGTGGCGTCGCCAAGGCCGTCGCCGACAGTGTCGCAAGTGGTGTCATACCGGTGGCGGAGGCTGAGAACCTGTTCATTTGTGTCGGCGTGTTTATCCATTGGGACGCCAAAGTCATTCAGAAGATACAGGACTTCAACTATCAGGCCACGAAAGAAGCAATCGCGCGTGCCGTTGCTGGCGAACCGACACCCGCCCATGTCGTCGCCCGGCGCAATGCCGTGAAGCATATTTTCGCGCCGAACTGAACACTCTCAAGACTTCGGTGCAGCCACGCGCGCGCCCCTGGCTAATTTTTGCATCTGGTAACAAACTCTTCGGCCATAATCTTTGCCCCATTGCCATGCCAACATCGAAAAGTTTTGATCGTTCGCCTCCCCCTCTATACAGCTATGACTGTATCGCGTGATAATCCGCGAACGGCGGAGTGAGACGCGGCGGTTCGTTTAGGCAATAGTTCATAAGGCCAAACCATCCATGCCGGAAGCAATTACGGCCTCGCTCGAAGCCGCCGTGACGCGGTCCGCCGAGGCCGCGCTGGAGCGGATCACCGCGGCGCGGAGTTCAATCGAGGCCGTCATCTTCGGCCAGACGAACGTTGTCGAGCAGGCCTTGATCACGCTTCTTTCGGGCGGGCACGGCTTGCTCGTCGGGGTGCCCGGCCTCGCCAAAACTAAGCTCGTCGAAACCCTTGGCGTCGTTCTCGGCTTGCAGACGCGCCGCGTCCAGTTCACCCCCGATCTGATGCCCGCCGACATTCTCGGCTCCGAGGTCCTCGAGGAAACCGCCGACCGGCGCCGCGGGTTTCGTTTCGTGCGCGGGCCGATCTTCGCCCAATTGCTGATGGCCGATGAAATCAACCGGGCAAGCCCCAGGACCCAGTCGGCGCTGCTCCAGGCGATGCAGGAATATCACGTCACGGTCGCTGGCGAGCGGCACGATCTCCCGCGCCCATTTCACGTGCTCGCGACGCAAAATCCGCTGGAGCAAGAGGGCACATATCCGCTGCCCGAGGCCCAGCTCGATCGCTTTCTCATGCAAATCGACGTGGCCTACCCCGATCGCGCGGCCGAACGCCGGATTCTCATCGAGACGACCGGCGACGCCAGCGCGGCGGCAAAATCCGCGATGAGCGCCGAGGATCTTATCGCCACGCAGCGGCTGGTGCGCCGGCTTCCGGTCGGGCAAAGCGTGATCGAAGCCATTCTCGATGTTGTCCGTCTGGCCCGTCCCGGCGAGGGCGATCCTGCTGTCACCCAGCATATCTCCTGGGGTCCCGGACCCCGCGCGGCGCAGGCCTTGATGCTTGCCACCCGCGCCCGCGCCCTCCTCGGCGGCCGGCTCTCGCCTTCCCTCGACGATGTCGTGGCCCTCGCCGTTCCGGTGCTCAAGCATCGCATGGCGCTCACCTTTGCCGCGCGGGCCGAGGGCGAGACGGTTAGCGATCTCGTCGCCCTTCTGGCCAAGCGGCTCGGCTAGATGATGCCCGCGGTCCGACTTCTGAAAAAAAATGCAACCCGCCTAGCGGCCCGCCAGCAAAATCATGCGCTCGAAATGGCGGCTCGGCTTCCCGGCCTCGTTGTCGCGGCAAAAGAGGTTGCGGCGAGCGTCTTGCATGGCGTCCACGGCCGAAGGCGCGCGGGCGAGGGCGAGACGTTTTGGCAGTTCCGCCCTTTCGTCGCGGGCGAGGCCGCGGGCCGGATCGACTGGCGCCGCTCCGCCAAGGACGAACGTCTCTATGTTCGCGAACGAGAATGGGAAGCGGCGCACACGGTTTTCATCTGGATCGATCGCTCCCCTTCCATGTGGTTTACGTCCGATCTCGCATTGCAGCCGAAAATCGATCGCGCGCTCGTGCTCGGCCTCGCTTGCGCCGATCTTCTCGTGCGCGGCGGCGAGCGGGCAGGCCTTCTTGGCCTGACGCCCTCTCTCGCGCCCAGAAATATCGTCGAACGGTTGGCGGAAGTTTTGCTGGCAGAGGAAGCCGCCGCCGGTTACGCGCCGGAGGAGCTGCCCACGCCCGTAAACCTGCCGCGCGGCGCCCAGGCCATTTTGATTGGCGACTTTCTCGTTGACACAGCGCGGATTGCGGCCACGATCGAGAGAATTTCCGCGAGCGGGGCACGCGGCCATCTCGTGATGATCGCCGACCCCGTCGAAGAGACTTTTCCTTTCTCGGGAAATACCGAATTCGTCGATGTCGATTCGGAGGCGAGGTTGCGCGCGGGCCAAGCGGAAACCTTCCGCCAGGAGTACATCCGCCGTCTCGGCCTTCATCGCGAGGCTATTGGCGCTTCGGCGCGGACGCGGGGGTGGAGCGTGATGGTGCACCGGACCGACAGGCCGGCCACCGCGGCCTTGCTTGCCTTACGGGTCCAACTCGATACCAATGCCGGCCCCGCTCCTCATGCCCCGCAAGGAGCCGCCCGCTGATGCAAGGCCTTCCGCTAGCTTTCGCTTTTCCGTTTGTCCTCGCCGCGCTCGCCGGCTTGCCGCTCTTGTATTTTCTTCTGCGCATCACGCCGCCGCGCCCGGCGCTCGTGCCGTTTCCGCCGCTGCGGCTCATTCTCGGTCTCCGCCCAAGGGACGAGACCGCGGCGCACACGCCGTGGTGGCTGCTGGTCTTGCGTCTTGCGATCGCGGTCGGTCTCATTTTCGCGATGGCGGGACCTGTGCTCAACCCCCTGCCGGCGGGCGCGGCGCGCGATGCGCCCTTACTCATCGTGCTCGACGACGGCTGGCCGGCGGCGCCGGGCTGGGAACGGCGAATCACCGCTGCCGCACGCCTAATCGCGGCGGCGGAGCGAAGCTCACAGCTCGCCGCTATCGCGGCGGCGTCGGATGCGGGCCGCGACATTGTGGCCCTTGAGCCGGCCAAGGCGCAAGATCGCCTGCGAGCGCTCAAGCCTGTGCCGTTTGATCCCGACCGGCTGCCGGTTTTTTCCGCGATTGAAAAATATGCCGCCGCGCAGCAAATAAAACCGGCGGTTGTTTGGATCGCCGATGGACTCGAGCGCGGCCATGCGCGGGAATTCGCCGGCAAGCTTGCGGCTGTTTCCGGCGAACTCACTGTTGTCAGGGATTCAACAACCGTTCGCGCGCTTGCGGGCGCGCAAAACCAAACCGGCCGTCTCGATGTGCGAGTACTCCGCGCGACTCCTTCCGGCCCGCGACAGGGGGTTGTCCGCGCGCTCGACCACAAGGGGCTTGCGCTCGGCGAAGCGTCGTTCGACTTTGGCGCGGGTAACGAGACTCGAGCCAGTTTCGAGATACCGATCGAATTGCGCAACGACATCGCCCGCTTGGAAATCGTTGGCGAACATTCGGCGGGGGCGGTTTTTCTTCTCGACGAGCGCTGGCGGCGCCGCCGGATCGGCCTCGTCAGCGGCGAGACGGCGGACGTCTCGCAGCCTCTGCTCGCGCCAAGCTATTATCTCACGAAGGCGCTCTCCCCGTTCGCGGACATCCGCGAGGCAAAACCCGCCGCCGCCGATCCCATACGCTCCCTTCTCGACGACCACGTGGCGATCATGATCCTTGCCGATGCCGGCATGGTCGCGGGTCAGGCGCATGACGGCCTCGCGCGTTTTGTCGAGGATGGCGGAATCCTCGTGCGCTTTGCCGGAACCCATCTCGCCGCGGCGGCCCGTGATCTCGTTCCTGTCCGGCTGCGCCGGGGCGGCCGTGTGCTGGGCGGCGCAATGTCCTGGGATACCCCGAAAAAACTCGCGCCCTTCGACCGCGAGAGTCCATTTTTTGGCTTGGCCGTCCGAGATGAGGTAACCGTTTCGCGCCAGGTGCTCGCGGAACCGGACCCCGGCCTCTCGGCCAAGACCTGGGCGCGGCTTTCGGACGGAACGCCGCTCGTCACCGCGGCGCGGCAAGGCAAGGGACTGATCGTTTTGTTCCACGTCACGGCGGACACGACATGGTCGAACCTGCCGATCTCGGGACTGTTCGTCGACATGTTGCGCAAAATCGTCGCTCTGTCGGGGGAGACCGCGAAGGATGCGGACGCGCAACCCGGCGCCGGGACGAAAGCCCTTGAAGCCGCGGCCTTCGCGCCGAGCCGGAGCCTCGACGGTTTCGGTGTCCTTGGTCCGCCGCCGCCAACCGCGACGCCGATTTCCGCCGGGTTCGCGGGCGTCGCGGAAGCCGAACATCCGCCAGGGTTTTATGGCCCGCCCGATGGTCTGATCGCCGTCAACGCTCTCGGACCGAAAGAGACGCTCGAGGCGGCGGATTATTCGGGGTTTGGTGTTATCGATGAGCCCTTGCGCGACCAAGGCCCGATCGATCTCAAACCCTGGCTGCTCGCCGCCGCGTTTTTCCTATTCGCCGCCGATACCTTGGCATCGCTTTGGCTCGCGGGTAGCCTGCGCTGGCGCGCGGGGCGTGCCGTCGCTTGCCTTGTTCTTCTTACCATTGGCTCCTCGATGCTGGTCCCGTCGCGAGTCGCGGCCGAGCCCGCCGCCCAGGAAAACGCGTCCCCGCGCGATGTTGGCGCGGCGTTGACGACGCGGCTTGCTTACGTGGCAAGCGGGGATGCCAGGGTCGACGAGGTGAGCAGGACCGGCTTGATGAGCCTTACGCTTGTGCTGGCGCGGCGCACGTCGCTGACGCCCGGCGATCCTGTCGCAATTGATCCGGCGCGAGATGAATTGAGTTTTTATCCGCTTCTCTACTGGCCCATCGCGGCGGCGCAACCGCGGCCGCGGCATGAGGCGATCGCCAAGGCCGCTCTTTTCATGAAGCAGGGCGGCACGATTGTTTTCGATACCCGCGACGCGCTCGCCTCTAGACCCGGCGGGCCGCCGACGCCGGAAGCCAAATGGCTTCGAGCCCTGCTCGAAGGCGTCGATGTGCCGGAACTCGAACCCGTTCCCGCCGACCACGTCGTGACGAAAACCTTCTATCTCATCGACGGTTTCGTTGGCCGCTATACGACCGGCGCGACCTGGATCGAGGCGCTGCCCCCTGCCCCCACCGATGGCGGCCCGCGCCCGGCCCGCGCGGGCGACAGCGTCTCGCCGATCATCATCACCGCCAACGATCTGGCGGCGGGATGGGCGAGCGACTCCGACGGCGACAGCCTCTATTCGCTGGTGCCGGGGGGCGAGCGCCAGCACGAGCTCGCGCTGCGCGGGGGAGTCAATCTGGTGATGTACACGCTCACCGGCAATTACAAATCCGACCAGGTTCATGTGCGGGATTTGCTGGAGAGGTTGGCGCATTGACGGGGGCGTGATTGTGCGCATAACCTGAAAAGCAATTATAGCTTTGTTCGCCGGAGAACCCTTACGCTCAAAAGCGAACGCCACACTGAGGGGATGCGCCGTGACGGCTATGAAACCATCCACAGGCCCGCGGATCAGCCGCCGGCGAGCACTATCGGCGGTATGGGGAGCCTGTATCGCGGCCTTAGGGCCGCGCTCTGTAATGGCCCAGGAGTCTACGCAGATCCGCATACAATTGGACCAGCAGGCTCTCAACACGGTCCCAGGCCGCGAGCGCGTGGGCTTGGAGGTGACGGAGGACACCTCTCCCGCGGCAGAGGCCCTGAAGGCGCGCAGCCCGCCGGGCAAGGCGATCCCTATCATCTATCTTGTCGTGGGGATTCTCTCGCTTCCCTCGATCTGGTCGGCGGTCCAGGAGATGCTCCGGCGCCACGAATATGGCGGGGTGATCATTGACGCGCGCGCGAGCCCTCCGAACATCCATCATGACCAATCTCTACAAGCTGATTTGGTGCTGGTGATCCGGGCGGACGGCTCGACCGAAACTGTCCGCTCGACGATGGCTACCGAAAATTTTCTTAAAACAGTGCTGAGTCACCATGGCGGCTGATCTCTTGGGCGCGTGACAAAGCTAGCCGTGCGACTCGAAGTCATTCGATGGCCCCTGCATGGTAGCCGTCGGCCTCGAGCAGAGACAAAAGGCCTTCCTTTCCGGGCAAATGCGCCGCCCCGACGGCAATGAACGCGCCGCCTCGCCTCAAAAGGGGCAGGGCGCGGTCGCGCATGCGGCGATTGCGCAGGGTAATCAGCCGATCGAGAAAGGCCGGCGGAATTTGGGCGTGGGCGACGCCGGGAATAGGTTCGGCCGAGCGCATCCACGCCAGCAAGCCGCCGAGGTCGCCTTCTGTATAACGCGTGATCGCTGTCTCGTTGACATCCTCGGCGCGATCCTCCTGGCGCAGGATCGCGATGAGAAGATCGCGCTCTTTGTCGCGCGGGAGACCGTCCAGAATATCGAGTTGCTCGATCATCGTTTCTAGACCAATCGTCTCGATCCTGTTCTCGCGCGCGATATTGGCGACGAGCTCATCGACATAGGGCTGTGCTCCGGGCAGGCGGACCGCGCAACTAGGCAGGTCGAGCAGAAGCGCGAGGGTCGAAGGGTTGAACTCGCGGGCCACCGATTTCGACAGGCCCTTGCCGGCCACGAGAGCTTCGAGTTGCGCGAAATCCGTTTTGCCCAGCAAGCGATCGGCTCTATGGTTTTCATCGGCAACTGTCGCGCGACGCCATGCGGCGCCATCATTCCTGATCGCCCCTCGAAGAGCGGTGCCGGTCTCGACCGATTCCAAAACAACGATTTTTGAACCCGCGATGGCGGCGCGCAGCAGGGCCGAGAAGCGGGTGATGCGCGGATCGGACAAGTGCAAGGTGCCAAACAGATAGGAGGGCTCGGCTCCGGGGCGGGAGAGGCGAAACAGCTTGCCGTGGCGGAAGGGCATGGCGCCCGCCGCACTCTCCATGGCGGCATAGGCCGCGGGCGCCTCCGATCTAAGGGCCGGAAAAAGATCGTGGCCGTCGCAATCCGCTTGGACGGGCCGTGATGCGGCAAGGCAAAGCGCGGCGGCGAGAATGATGGCACGGTGGTAAAAAACCATAAGCCGCCCTTGGCGCATGGACGCGCTATGGCAATTTGCCGCTTGCACCATCCTGACCTAATTGACGGCCTTCGTCGCAAAAGGCAATCACCTGGCCATCAGGACAGCGGCAAAACCACCACGAGCAGCTTTTCTAAAACTGACGTGCATAGCAGCGTGCGCCACGCAAAACGAGCTCGCACTCAGTTTGCGCGAGACGCCACGGTCACGCTTTCACCACACAACGCGGACGCCGGCCCTGCCTCCGGCGCCGAACAGATGCGCTCCGCCGCGGACTTCACCTTGGACGAACGAGGAAATTCCGTTTCCGTAGTCTAAGTTCAACGCGAGGATGCCGCGGCCGCGCACGAAGCCTTGATCGGCCTGCGCCAGCAGGTTGACCCCGTTAAACAGCGACACTGGAATGAAGCCGCCCGCGACCAGAACGTCGTCGTAGGCGAGACCGGTCAGCGTCGTCGTCATGAGGACGCGGTCGTTGATGAAGGTTGAGTTGCCAAGACGGGCGCCGCCTTGCACCATGACGAGATTGCCGTCGGCGAGGCCGAGGTCTGCGGCGCCTGATCCATAGCTCGAATTGGTATATTGGGCTCCAACCGTCGGCTCAAGCCAGAAGTTCGGATAAAGGTCGAACCTGTAATTGAGGTTTGCGGCGACGGTCGCATTGAGCAAGTTGACCGAACCGCCGCCCGAAAATAGGAAGTTTCCCGGCAAAACCGTGGGGTCGGGGTTTGAAAAGGATAACAACTCATTGAAAGTTTCATTAAGCCTCAGAGCGTCGACTTTGAGGGTCAGATCGGTCGAAAATCCGCCGTTGAAGTAAGTCGCATAAAGGCCCGCCATCGGCCCGGCAAGATTGTCGTTTACGTGTGCCGATCCATTGCCCAATGTGCCCGGTTGGCCTGAAATAGAGGACTGATTGAGGGTCAAATTTGAGGACACATAGCCGGCCATGGCGCCGAAGATCAGCCCGTCATTGCTGAATAATGTACCGCGGGAAGTGAAATCACCTCCGGCCAGGAAACCAACAGTACCGGTGCGGCTTTGAAGGCTCAGGTCGAGCTCAACCGGAGCACGGGGGGCACCACCAAAACCACTAGTGGGGACGGAAGTCGACCCCTCGGCGCTCCGCCTTTCATAGTCACCGTAGACCTGGGTCCAGGTGGCAAAGCGAACAGCCGGTTCGACCGGTACCGGCGCAAGGACCGAAAGCGACGGCGGCGCGAGATGCACCATTTTGGGGGCCGGCGCGACTGCTTCCTTGCTCGCGACAGCGGCCGTCTTCGGCTTTTTCGTCTTCTTGAGCGCGTGTTCTTCTGGCGGCCCGGCGGGAGCGACGGGCGCCGCTTCCGATACCTGAGGCGGAATGCGTTGGCAGGTTCCATCCACCCGCGAAAACCCTTCCGCGCAGCGCTCCTTTTCTTGCTCGCGCCGCTCGGAAACGGCTTTGACCGCGTTCTTCGTGGTCTCTTGGGTTGTCGTCTCGGACAATTCGCTGAGCGCCTGGCTGGCCAGAGCAGCACCGGAGAAGGCGCCCGTCGCACCATTCGTGCACAGACCATTTTGGAAGGTGATGCCGCTTGCTGTACCAAATCCGGGAATGCTCGCCACTGTCGGACAAAACACGGCCTGCGCCCGCACCTCGGCCGGATGTCCCAAGACAAATAACACCGTCGCGCTGGAAAACAGCGCTATCGCCGTAAACTTCGGAATTGCGCCTCCCATATCCCCGCTCCCTTTCATGGTTGAGGCCCAATGATAACCTTTTCGTGATAGATAGCTGTTGTATCCTTGCCACATATCAGAACAAAATGCCGCCTCGGCAGCGGAACGTGGGCAAAAGCGGTCCGCGGATTTACAGGCGTGGTTGCTAATAGGCCGCCGGGCAAACCGAGCTGATACTCGGTTTACGCGAGACGCCGCAGTCACGCTTTCACCGCGCGTAGTGGACACCGGCCTTGCCCGCCCCGCCAGAAAGCAGCGCCAGGGGCAAAAGCCGTGAAGTCGCGTTTCGCATGTGACCACCCCCTCTTTGGGGGATGCAGATAACATTTTTATGATTAAAGTCTGTTGTATAACCGCAACAGGGACAAAACCGATTTTGCCGCTTCGGCAGCGGGATGTGGCCAAGAGCGGTCCGCGGATGTACGGAGATGTTCGTTAACCGCCGCAACCTTAGCCGCGTGCTCCTCGTCATCGCGGGCGTGCTTTTTCTGCTGCTTCCCCCGCAAGCCGCCGGGGCGCAAACCGCCGGGGCCGACGAGATACAGTT
>JBOHJV010000020.1:0-28500 GCA_050728695.1 Methylocella sp.
GCGGCCGGTCCAGAGCTTTCGCGATAATGGATCGGGTTGAATTTCGGCCTGTGATCCAAGACTGGCATTCGACAAAGGCGCCGGGAATGTCCCTCTTGATGTTGCGGACACTCCCAGAGATCTGGGCGGTTTGGCCATGTCTGCTTGACCCATGTCGTGAACGCTGCCGAGAACAGCGCCGGATTGATCCGGTTCATCAACAGAGTCAGCCATCTTCTTCCCGGCACGCCGAAAGGTCAGGGCAGTTAGCGTCGCAGGAATGGCAGATGCTTCTCGCCCCAGGCCGCGGTCGCGCCGTCAGCAGCCGGAAAGCCGTCCGGTCAGATCCTTGACCTCGCCGCAGGTCTTGAGATGCTCGACTACCCCCATCGGACCCCTCCGGCGTTGCCGCGCACTCGCCGACAATAGCAGCGATGGCGCCCCCTGAATAGGGGGTGCGGGTGGTCGGAGGTTGCCGTAAAATCTCTTCCTGATGGCTCGAAGTAGCTATCTCAATTCATACGCCAAGAAATTCATACGCCAAGAAATCCTATAGGAGGAACAGATGAGACAAAAAATCATACGAAACGTGCTGTGTATAACGACTGTTTTATCACCGCTCATTGCCAATAATGCTTGGGCGGCTGCCAGCTGCCCGGTGGAGCTTGGCGCGATCGACGATGCCAAGCCGAACAAGCTCTACCTCTATTTCCCGACCTCTGATGATTCCGCGTTCCCGGCGACGAGTTGCACGCTCAACACATCGGCATGCTTTCCAGGTGGTAACCCAGTCCGTCCGCTGAAGGCCTTCGATGTCTCTTCGTTGTCCTCATACACCGGCACGGTCGGTGACCTGCGCGACGCGGTTCGGGACGTTGCAATTGACGACTACTGCGAATTCAACGTGAAGGTGATCGAGACCACGACCGTTCCACCGACGACTTTTTCCCGCCGCGCCACCATCGGCATCGGCGCGGACGCCGTGTCCCAAGGGGGCGGAGTTCTCTTCGGAGAAGCACAGGAGGTTGACATCGGCGATGCGATCGGCGTTGATTTCGCGCGTGTTTGGGCCGGTAGTTACCAGTCCGAAGCTGGAGGGGCTGGCGGGGCGCTCAACAGCGCCAATTCGACGCTCCAACGCTGGGCCTTCTCCATCGGAGGAACCGCCTCGCATGAGGCGGGGCACACGTTCGGCCTACAGCACAACGATGACTTCTTGCAGACTGTGGGTGGGACGAGCTGCAACGACGGCACGGATGAAACCAAACCTGGCGAGGACGCCCTCACCCGCCATCTGATGGCCCAAGGCTGTCACTTCACCGATGAGCAGCGGGCCGGGTTCCGTCGGCATTTTAGCGACGCAACCTTCAGCATTCTCGCCGCCAATGTCGGCTTGTCGGTGGAGACCATACACAATTGGGACTTCACTAATCCAAACAGCGCGAATGCGGCGAAGCTTCGGTTCGACCTGCTCAGCACTGCCGCGAGCCTGACGCTGTCCTGGTCTTACGGGGGTAATCTGAGCCCCTGGACCGCGCCGGCGGTGACTGGCCCGATTGGGACGACGACATTCCGGGGGACAGTCTACAACCGTTTCCAGGTTACATGGTCGAACGGCCAAGCCTGGGCCAACGGTCCGTCTGGAGTTGTCCCTGGAGGGGCTGTCTTCCATGTGGGCGCCGCTTTCTCGGGCGTGGATTTTACTCAGCCTGATCCGGTCATCGTCGCCAAGGTCGCCCTCCTTGACGGAAGCGATCAACCGCTGACGCTTCAGCCGCGCATGGCGGGCTATGACACAGGAGCATTCGACACATCGACTGGCGATTTCCGGCTTAGTCTATTCAACGTGGACGATCCTGGGCGTCCCTTGCAGATTAAGAACGTCGTCGTCTCCCAGCTCCCGCGCGTCGCCTCCATCGACGCGATGGTGCGCGGAGGGAAGCTGACATCTTGGCAGGGCATTCCGATCAAGCCCTGGACCGTCTCGCGGACCAGTCTTTGCGGCGGCCAGGAAAAGGAATGCACCGCCACTCTGACGGACGGCCCCCGGAGCGTGCCTATCGGCAGCCTCGGTCAGGGCCGGCACATCGTACAGCAGTTCGACGGCAAATGCCTCGAACAGTCGCCACCGCCAAAGCCGCCCCGGGATTCTAGCGGATTCCCAGACGTTAACAACTGTCCCAGCGCCGGCTTCAACCTCGACCTCTTTCCCTCCACCATGGTCTTTGTGACGGCTACCGTGGTGGATCCGGCGGCGAAGCACTGGGACCCGGCGACCAAAACCTTTATCGTCGGACCGGTGGAGTCCAACCTTTTTTACCAATTCGCTGGACAGCATCCGGATCTGAACCGCAATGGGGTGGATGATTACATTGACATTGCGACTGGAGTATCGAAGGATACGAACAAGAACGGTGTCCCGGACGAGTTGGAGCGCTGCCACAAGCAATTGGGCGAACTCGACGGGCAAGAGCTAAAGGAGCGCAATCTTCGGATCACCCTCGCCGATCTAGCCCGACATGGCGACGCCGAGCGTATCGAAAAGGTCGCTCATGAACTGGACGAAACCGCGGAAATGGTCCGGCGGGCGAACGAAGAATTTCGAGAATGCGAGAAGCACTATTGAAGCACTTACGCTCTTTCGATGTGGCATACTTTGCCAGGAACATGCTGACGGCTCTGGCCGTCAGCATTGTTTTTGTTGCAGGTACCAGCGACGGCGGAGCCGGTGCTCGAGACGGGCCAGCCATTAAGCATTATGTCGGCCGCAGCCGTGCGGCCTGCGAGACGATTGACTACAGATGCCCTGCCGGCGCGGAAACGTTCCAGGACAAAGACGGCTGCGGGTGTGTCGTTCCGGGCAGCAGCCCGGCTGGACAGGGCGATAAGGGCGAGGTTGGGCGGTAAGCTATCGCGCAGCGGCCGAAGAAGCTGGATCAAAAGAAGGCAACAAGAATCCCTCTAGCGTTTCCTCGCAAGCGGAAACCGCTCTCGCCTGTTCCGCCTCACGCCGCCTTTTGCCTTGGCCGCACCTCGGCGGAATAATCGTCGATCATCGCCCGGGAAATCGCGCCCGGCGTGAATTTGTAGGGGCCTGTCTCGGAAACCGGGGTGACCTCGGCGCCGGTGCCGGTGATGAAGCATTCCTCGAAGCCGGAGAGCTCGTCTGGCATGATGCGGCGCTCGATCACCTCGATGCCGCGCCGCTTCGCGAGGTCGATCACGGTGCGCCGCGTGATCCCATCGAGAAAGCAATCGGCGACCGGCGTGTGGATCGCGCCCTGCGCTACAAAAAAGATATTGGCGCCAGTGCATTCCGCGACCCGCCCCTGCCAATCGAGCATCATCGCGTCGGCATAGCCGCTCCGCTCCGCGCGGTGCTTGGAAATCGTACAGATCATATAGAGCCCGGCGGCCTTGGCGCGGGCCGGCGCGGTCATCGGATCGGGCCTCCGGTAATCGGCGATATCAAGTCTGATCCCTCGCATTTTTTGCTCGATGTCGAACATGCTTGGCCAGTCCCAGACGGCGATGGCGACGTTGATCGTCGAGTTCTGCGCCGCGACCGCCATCGTTTCGCTGCCGCGCCAGGCAATCGGGCGGACGTAGCAGTTTGGCAGATTGTTCTTGTCGACGACGAGCTGCTTCGCCTTCTCCAGTTCCGCCACGGAATAAGGAATCGCGAAATCGAGCAGCTCCGCCGAGGCTCTAAACCGCTCCGAATGTTCGGCCGATTTGAAAATGCGGCCGCCATAGGCGCGCTCGCCCTCGAAAACGCAAGAGGCGTAATGCAAACCGTGCGAAAGCACATGAAGCTTTGCTTCCTTCCAGGCGGCCAAATTGCCGTTCATCCAGATGAACCCGTCGCGCTGGTCGAAGGGCAAA
The DNA here is from genome assembly GCA_050728695.1 of Methylocella sp. Lineage (GTDB taxonomy): Bacteria > Pseudomonadota > Alphaproteobacteria > Rhizobiales > Beijerinckiaceae > Methylocapsa. The sequence goes on from JBOHJV010000020.1 coordinate 3,865, forward strand.
GCGGACATTGCTCACTCCTGGGCTTATGGCCTGGCTCGCGGTGAGGTTTCGCGGAAATGCGCGGCCATTGGTGGTTTGCCTAATATGGCGGGGCGGGGCGGGGACTGGTAGGCCGTCTTAAAAAAGTTTACCTGACAGCGCGAGGTTAGCTATTATGCCAGCTTGCCGAATCGCGCTTCGGGAATCAATGATTTATCGCTTCTCCCATGACTCCAAATGCCTTTCTTCTCCTCAATCTCGCGCTCGGCTTTTATAACGCCGGCACGATCTGGGCACACGAGATAGACATATTCCGATCCTGGAAGCTTGTCGATCCGAGGCAGTTCCATGAAGTGCAACGTGTCCATTGGCGCAAGCTCCCGTACTGGATCTTCGCACCAGTCGGCGGCTCGCTCCTCGGCAGCATCGTCCTCATTTGGTATCATCCCGTCGGTTCACCGCGCTGGGGCGCAGGGGGCGTAGTGCTATGCCAAGTTCTCTCAGTCGTTCTCACGGCTATTTACTGGGGACGCTGGCAAGGGCGGCTTGCGCGGGATCCGCTTGGTCCGGAGAGCCCCTACCTTGCAAGAATACTCAAAACGCATTGGGTGCGGACGCTTCTTATCAATGCGAATGCGTTGATCTTGCTCGCGTGGGTAATCACCGTTGTCTCGTAGTGCCCGACCGCGTCCGACGGGCGTGCTCACGCCGACGTGCGAGACTACGATAGCGAGGGCTTGACGTGTAACGATCTTCATGAAATATGGCAACAGTGCTGACATAAAAGGCCGCGCACATGAATCTGATTGCTCGCGGGCGGGACGTTTCGCAAAACCTCGCGGAGATGCCTCCTTTCGCGGCCGCCGCCGAACCCGGCGCGCCGATGTTCGAATTGATCGAGCTTATGTTCTTCGCCTATCGCGATTTTGTCGGCGAAGCCGATCATCTGCTCGCCAGACTCGGATTTGGCCGCGCGCATCACCGCGTTTTGCATTTTGTCGCGAGACGCCGGGGGCTAACCATTGCTGAGTTGTTGGACATTTTGAAAATCACCAAGCAGAGTCTCAATCGCGTTCTCAAGGAATTGATCGACCGTGACTATGTCGAGGCGCGCCCAGGCAGGAAGGACCGCCGCCAGCGCCAATTGTTTCCAACCGCGCGCGGCGAGGCGCTTGCGCTCGATGTCGCGCTTCTGCAGTCGCAACGATTCGCGCGGGTATTCGGGGAGCTTCCGGAGGGCGCGCGCGGGCGGGCGGTCGATTTTCTCCTCGCCATGGTCGATGCGGGCGGACGGGACAAGGTTGCCGCGACGACTGGCGCCGGCCCGGCCGCGGGGCAGCAGCGGTGAGCCAGGATGACTCATCGATTGGGTCGCCGGCGTTGGGCGCGCCGGCCGACAACGCCGCGCATCTTCTGATCGTCGATGACGACCGGCGCATCCGGGCGCTTTTGTCTCGCGTGTTGAGCGAAGAAGGGTATCGCGTCACGACCGCCGCCGATGCCGCGGAAGCGATGGGCCGCCTCAAGAGTCTTTCCTTCGATCTCATCGTCCTCGATGTCATGATGCCGGGCGAGGATGGTTTTTCTTTCGCGGCGCGGCTGCGGGCCGGCGCCACGGACCTCGCGCATGTTCCCATTTTGATGCTGACCGCTCGGAGCGAAGCGGACGACCGGGTGCGCGGTCTGGAGACGGGGGTCGACGATTATCTCGGCAAGCCCTGCGAGCCGCGCGAACTTGCTTTGCGAATCGCCTCGATCCTGCGCCGCGCGGCGCCGCGCGCAATCGCGGGACCGCCAGCGTCGGTGCGCTTTGGCGATTTCAACTTCGATCTTGGCCGCGGCGAGCTGCGCCAGCGCGACGAGGTCGTAAGGCTGACCGATCGGGAGCGCGAGATGCTGCGGCTTCTGGCCGAAAACGCAGGCGAAACGGTGGCGCGGGAAACGCTCGCGGGCTCTGGCATTGCCGCCAACGAGCGTACAGTCGATGTTCAGATCAACCGGCTGCGCCGCAAGATCGAGCGCGACCCAGCCAATCCGCTGCATTTGCAAACCGCCCGGGGCGCCGGCTACCGGCTGTTGGTCGATCGCTGAAATCGCCGCCACGCGAAGTTGAAATAGGGGCGGGCGCCGGACCTTAGACGGGTCTACCGGATCGCTGGCCGTCACCCGTTTCCTTCGCGCTTGACTTGGTCTTTCGCCTATCCTATCCGGCAGCTCTCCGATGCGGCGTTGCAGCGCCGCGCTGCGGGGGAGTAGCTCAGTTGGTTAGAGCGCCGGCCTGTCACGCCGGAGGTCGCGGGTTCAAGTCCCGTCTCTCTCGCCATTCCTTTTGGTAAAGAGCCGCAAGCGGTTGGTTCTACAAGGATTAATCGTTTGTTTGTTGGGATGCTGACTGCTGAAAATGGGCGTTCCGCGAGCAGAATGCATCCGCGATGAAGCAAGCTGCGACTAGAAAACGCCTCTTTTTCTGAAGAAGACAGACCTCGTTTGCCGATGGGGTCATTCACCTCGAAGGTGCGATGGCGACGGTCCGACAGTTCCTCCGTTCAAGCTCACGGCGAGCGGCGAATCCCGGGGGAACGGCGTTTTCGGCGAATATCTCTTAGCCATGGGCGTTAGCGGCCGTCCGAGCCGAGGTCGCGAGTGCGAGCCGTCCTCGCCCGCTAGAACCGGCCGAGCCATCCCCGCGCCGCACGCCGGCTTCCTCGGCGACTGCGCAACCGCCTCGGGGTATCGCCAAACTTTACACTTCGCCTCTTCGACGCGCTCGGGAGCGCGGATGGGGCTCACCGCGACCGCGTGACTGAGTTTGCGGGCATTGTCGTCTTTCATGCCAGAACGGACCATGCCAGCTCCATTATGTTGCCATTGAAACAAAACCTCTCCTAAGCCACGCTTTCGCCATATGAAGTTCATTAACTGTCGTTAGCGGTCACTCAAAGCAGGAGTCAATCATATGTAGATTATCACGCGTCCGGGCGTCGCGCGGACGGCGTAATATCCAACAGGAGACGGGGAAATGCGAAATAACAAGCTGCCAATAATGAGTTCGCTATTCGGCGTAATTTTAGTTTATTCCGGCGTTATAGGGGACACCGCTGCGGCATCTGGAATTATTTACGCGAAAAATCCCGTAATCTACACTCTCGGCCGAACGATCACGTCTAATACCGCATCCTGCAAGGGGACTCTCTCCAAGGTTTCCATCACTCCCGCCCTCCCGGACGGGACGACTATCAATCCAACGAGCGGGGCTATCTCTGGCCTGCCAACCCAGATCGTGGCCAGTACCGCGTATACCGTCAGCGCCAAGTGCTCCGCGGCGCCGGTGACCGGCGTTCTCACCCTCGGCATCGGCGACGCGCTGACCGCCTATTACGTCGATAGTGTTAACGGTAACGATAGCGCGGACGGCCATACTCCCGGTACCGCGTGGAAGACGGCGAAGCAGGTGAACAATGCGTCGCTTGGGCCCAATACCTCGGTGCGGTTCAAGCGGGGCGGCGTCTGGCGCGAACAACTGAAGCTGCAGAGCGGATCGGCCGCCGGCGCGATTTACTACGACGCCTATGGCACGGGTCCTAAACCGGCGCTTATGGGCTCCGTGTCAGCAAACCTTCCATCCAACTGGACAGCTTTGGGAGGGAACCTCTGGCAAAGCGTAGCGACCTTCGCGCCACAGCCAGGCTACACAAACGGCCTCCCTTACGGCAATGCCAACGATGTAGGAAACTTCCTCTGGGGAGGACACACCAATCCTGGGATAGGCATCGAGATGTGGGCCCAGAGTGCCTTGAAAAAACCCGCCGACTGGTTTTTCCGTACGAGCGATTGGAGGGTTGTCGTATATGCGACCCAAAACCCGGCGACGGAGTTCCCCGGCCTAGAGTTGGCGATCAACCGGGATCTTGTCGAGATGAACCACGACGGTGAGAGTTACGCTTACCTACAGAACGTATCGCTTCTTTACACCGCCGGAAATGGGACAGGCGGGAACGGAGTTCTTACGAGCCATGTCACCTTTCGCGATCTTGAAATCTCATATATTGGCGGAGGCAACCTGGGTGGCAAGGGCATTCGCTATGGCAATGGGATCCAATTCTGGGGCAATGCGCACGACAACGTTGTCGAGCGAAACCGCATTTGGCAGATCTACGACACCGGACTCACCAATCAGAGCTTTGGTACGAATATAGTCGTGCATGACATCACCTATCGCAATAACGTACTCTGGAACATGAACGAAAGTTTCGAAATCTGGTTGCATCCATCCGATAGCGGCACCGGGTCCACCATGCATGATATTTACGTGCTGAATAATACGGCTGTAAACCCCGGTGGCTGGGGGGCCAATCAGCGTCCGAACGGGCCTCAGGGGTTCGCTTTGAACATTGGAACCCCCGCCAGCGTCGCGGTCTCGAACATCGTGTTCGAGAACAATGCGTTCACTTATTTCCCGAGTACCGCGATCGTCGAGGATCAATCCTTTAACATGTGGCAGGGCGAAATGACCGTCGACTATAACGAGTGGTTCCACCTCGGCTTAATTCAAGTAGGTGAGTTCGTTCCTAGACTCCTTGGTGAGCCGTTCGCGCAGTGGGCCGCGAACTTCCCGGCCGAGCAGCACGGCATCGAGGCGGATCCGCTCTTTGTCAACCTTGCAACGGGCGACTTTCACCTAAGCGCAGGATCGCCGCTCATCAGACGCGGCGCCAACCTCGGCAAGCGGGTCGTGCTCGACTTCGACCGGAAGCCGCGCCCCGCGACCGGCGCTTTCGATATTGGCGCATACCAATCCACCTCCACCCATTAAATAACGATCGGGCGAGAGCGGAGCGCCACCGAATGGCGGCAAGAACATTGTTGCCGCGGACCTCGTAGCGGCGCGTTTCCGCGGCGTGGCGTTTTCAACGTGCGGTTGCGGCGCATGCAGTTCCAGTCAAACTCGTCTTTGTTCAGGTCGGGGCGTAGCCAGGGAGAGGAGGCAGCCCCGGCTTGCCTTCGAGCGATGCGACGGAGGCGGCGACAATGATGTTGCCGGCACAGACGAAGTGGACTTCTTCGACCTGGGCGTCCGGATCGTATTGCCACTTTGCGTGGCGAGGCAATCACGACAATTCTTGTCGCCCCCGTGGCAGTGTGGTTTACGCCGCCATGCTGGTCGCCTTCGCCAAGGATTCATGCGATAGAAGCGATTCAAGCCGCCAAGCTCCGGATTCGCGGCAACCCGCGCTCTCAAGACGAATCCGGCGGCAGATTCTTGCCTGCGCGGCATGGCAAGTCCGAATGCCGTCCGATGTCCGCGGCGCTCGCTCCGCCCGCCGACACTGAAAAATCGCTTGGATCGCGAGCCTTCATGAAGCTCTATTTTATCCGCCGTAAAAGTGTACTCTCCCGCCCAAGCGCGCCGGCCGAAGTAGATATAATTGGCTAATGACCATGGTTTGAGGCAAGCTGATGTATCGCGCCCGTCCAAACGATGGCATCGCATGGGTCACGGGAGCAAGTTCGGGCATTGGCCGCGCAGTGGCGCTCGAACTTGCCCGGCGCGGCTTTGCGATCGCGGCGACCGCGCGCCGAGGCGCCGAACTTGAAGCCATGGCCGCGGAATCCCACAATATTTTCAGCTTTCCCGGCGATACGACGGACCGCGCGGCGATGGCCGCCATGGTCCGCGGCATCGAAGCGGCGCATGGACCAATCGCGCTCGCTTTCCTTAACGCGGGCGTGTATTTCAGCGCCGAACGCGATGGATTTTCGGCGAGCCTCGTCTGGCGCACTTTCGAGATCAATGTCGGCGGCACGGTCAATTGTCTCGATCCCGTGCTCGCCGCAATGAAGCGGCGCGGCAAAGGCCAGGTCGCCCTCACCTCGTCCTTGGCCGGTTATGGCGGGGTCGCGGGGTCGCCCGCCTATGGTTCGACGAAAGCGGCCCTGATCTACATGGCGGAAGCATTACGACTCTCCCATGAGCCGGCGGGTCTTACCATCCAAGTCGTCAATCCAGGTTTTGTCCACACCGAAATGACGGCGCGAAATGATTTTGCAATGCCTTTCATCATGGGCGCCGATCGCGCGGCCAAAATTATTTGCGACGGCTTCGAGAAAAGCGGCTTTGAGATCATGTTTCCGCGCCGGCTTGCCTACACGTTCAAGGCCATGTGCCTATTGCCCTATGCGCTTTTTTTTCCGCTCATGCGGCGCGCGGCGGAGCGAGCGCGGCGGTAAGTTTGGAGGCGTTTGTTTCCAGGGAAACCCCAAAGCGACTCGTTTGCTAGCGCGATGGGTTGCGGATGCGTCTCGGACTCCGGATCTGTACGCGCTCAAAGTACGTGCTCAGTGTCGGCGCGGGAATCCCCGTGTTCCGCCCCTGCGAGCCTTCTCGACCCGGAGCTTCCGCGCCACCTTGAAAACATTGAATGGCGAAGAGACAAACAAAAATCGTTCCGGCGTCGCACAGCGCGAGATCGTAGGCCGACACGCGGGGGCCGGTTGAAGAAGGCCAGGCCGGGCGTCCACGGCGGCCCGTATGGTACATAAATTGTTAAGTATATTCCGAAATATGTTTTCCTTGCGTATTACCTCCATATTCATGTTATGCAATGTTAATTACTTATGAGTCGATATCTCTTCCTCATGATAACCTACATATTAAATTGTAAATCTAGCATAATCTAACACAATTATGCGAAGCTTCCCAATTTCGGCCAGATTCACGTCGCTTGCTTTGCGAGGTTACATCGTTTCGCTAAAAATGGAACTTCCGAAAAGGACCAAACTATGATGCGCAAATTTCTCGTCCCGGCGGCAGCGCTGGCCGCCGCCGCCGCGCCGGCCTTCGCGGCCGACATTCCTAACCGCGAGGCGCCGCCGCCGGTGTACGCCCCGGCCGTTCCGCTTTTCACCTGGGCCGGCCTCTACCTCGGCCTCCAGATCGGCTATGCCTGGGGCACCGACAGCCTCACCGTCTTTCCGGCAGGCTTCGGCACCGACTTCACCCCGAACGGCGTCGTCGGCGGCGGCCATATCGGTTATAATCTGCAATTCAACCAATTCGTCGCTGGGCTCGAAGGCGATGTAGAGGGAACCGGCATCAGCAGGTCCTTCAGCCCCGGCGGCGTACTCTACACGACGAGCATCCCGGTGCAGGGATCGGTTCGCGGCCGTCTCGGCGTCGCATTCGACCGGGCGCTTCTCTACGCAACCGGCGGCGCCGAATTCGCGGGCTTCGACACGAGCGAAACCGGCTTTCCCGGCTTCGACCAAAACTCGACAACCCGCGCTGGCTGGACCGTCGGCGGCGGCATCGAATATGCCGTCACCGGCAATTGGTCCATCCGGGCCGAATACCGCTTCGCGGACTTCGGACATTTCGCGGATGCGACGCCCAGCACATTCGGCGTTGGCTCCTTCGTCAATCATCACGAGACCGAAAACGCCGTTCGTGCGGGGTTCAGCTACAAATTCGATCCGTTCGGCGGAGCCCCCCTCGCCGCGCAGTATTGAGCGGGTCGCCGCGTGCAAACGATCCTGGCCAGACGCAAAAACCGTGCCGGGATTTTGGCAATGGCATCTTCTGTTGCAGATAAATCACGGGGCGGGAAATTCGGCACCTAATGAAGTGGAGTTCATGAACTTGCCGTCGCGATGGCGTATTTTGCGGAAGCTTGAAACTCCCCGAAAGGACAAAGCGTATGTATCGTAAACTTCTCATGGCATCGGCTGGTGCCATTACTCTCACCGGGTCAGCGGCGTTCGCGGCCGACCTGCCTTCCCGCGCGCCGCCTCCGGTGTACCTGCCGCCGCCGCCGATCTTCACCTGGACCGGAATCTATATCGGCGGACAGGTCGGTTACGCCTGGGGCAGCGGCGCCAATAACTTCTCTGGATTTCTTCCAGACGGCACCTTTATCTCCACCTCTGCTGGCGGCACTCCGAGCGGGGTGATCGGCGGCGCCAACGTCGGTTTCAACTATCAGATCAACCAGTGGGTGCTCGGTCTCGAAGGAACGGTCGACGGGACCAGCCTGAGCAACACCGCAGTGGTCGGATTCCCCGATGGCAGCAGTGTGTCGGCGCACACAACCGCTGACGTTGAAGGATCAATTCGCGGCCGACTTGGTATCGCATGGGACCGCGCCTTGATCTACGCGACGGGCGGTGTCGCTTTCGGCGGCTTCAACACCGACGTCGCGGTCTCCGACCCCATTGATGGCATCTTCGTCAACGGCAGCAGGTCGAATACCCGCGTCGGCTGGACGGTCGGAGGCGGCATCCAATACGCCGTAACCAACAATTGGTCGATCCGGGCCGAATACCGCTTTTCAGATTTCGGCACTATCAGGGAGGGGCTTGTCGGACTGCCGGCCGGTGCGTCCTTCAACGAGGGCCGCCGCATCCAACAAAATCAAGTCCAAGTCGGCTTCGACTATAAATTCGACCTTTATGCTCCCCCTCCGTTCGTCGCAAAATACTAAGCCAAGCATCGCCGTTTGGCTTCATCTCTCGCAAAGCAAAACCCGGCCTCAAGGCCGGGTTTTTTCGTGACGCTCCCTCCCCCAGCCGTTATGTTTCGGCCACACCGAAAACGCCGTTCGCGCGGGCTTCAGCTACAAATTCGATCCCTTCGGCGGGGCCCCCTCGCCGCGCAGTATTGAGCCTCCGGTTTGCGGCGTGCAAACGGCGCCAACCCTGTTGCGGATAGGACACTGCGCGAGAAATTCCGCGATTGTCGCGCGAGTGTCACATCCCAAGCAATCGCAAGGCGTACGCTCCGCCGGCTTCAATCTCCGGAACGGACAACGTCCATATATCGTAAGCTTCTCTTGGCATCGGCCGGTGCCATCGCTCTGACCGGATCGGCGGCGATGGCGGCCGACCTCGCGCCGCCGCCGGTCTTCACCTGGACCGGGGTCTATCTCGGCGGCCAGGTCGGTTACGCCTGGGGAACCGACAATGAAAGCCTGTTCGCAAACAACGCGACCAAATTCTTCAGCGGCACATTGGACTCCAACCCGCAAGGGGTGATTGGCGGCGCCCATGCCGGCTATAATCTGCAAATCAATCAATGGGTGCTCGGCCTCGAAGGCAGCGTCGACGGAACCAGCCTGACCAAGACTGTTGCACCGACGTTTTCCGGCAACATCCCGGCCGTCACCAGCATCTCCGAGGAGTCGAGCTCGGACATCCAGGGTTCGGTTCGCGGCCGCCTCGGCGTCGCCTTCGACCGCGTCTTGCTTTATGCCACCGGCGGCGTCGCCTTCGGCGGCTTCAACACGAACTTCGCCAATGGGTCGAAGTTGGCGTTTCTGCCTGTGGGAGCCACCTCCAGTTTCTCGAATACCCGCGTTGGCTGGACAGTTGGCGGCGGCATCGAATATGCCCTCACCAACAATTGGCTGGTGCGGGCCGAATACCGCTACACGGATTTCGGCCGCTTCGCTGATGCTCCCTTCAAGGACAGCTTCACTCTCGGCTGGGTTGCCACCACGAGCCACCGTATTACCCAAAACCAGGTCGAGGCCGGCTTCAGCTACAAGTTCGACTTCTTCGCTCCCCCGCCGGTCGTCGCGAAATATTGAGTCGCGGGCGCCCGCTTTCACCCAAACAAAACCCGGCCCCATGGCCGGGTTTTTTTGCCGCCGTGGTCTTGTGGCGCCCATCCGTTGCATTCCCGCCACAGTCGCCAGAATAACGCCGCGCATGAGCTAATAATGGTTGCGGGCGCGCCACAACGGCGTAGTTGTCTGGAAGTTCATTTTTCAAGGGAGAAAACCCCATGCGCCGTCAAATCCTCCTGGCATCGGTTGGCGCCATCGCCATCGCCGGTTCGGCCTTCGCGGCCGACCTTCCTTACCGCGGGCCGCCGCCGGTCTATCTGCCGCCGGCGCCAATCTTCACCTGGACCGGCCTTTATCTCGGCGCCCAGATCGGCTACGTCTGGGGCAGCGATCCCATCGAAGTGGATTCCACTGTTCCTTCCGCCTTTTTCAACACGAAGCCGAATGGCGTGCTCGGCGGCATCCATGTCGGCTACAATCTGCAATACGCCCAATGGGTCGGGGGCATCGAAGGAACGGTCGACGGCACCAGCCTTGAGGGGACGCGAGTATCTGACGGGGGCGTGACGATGGGCACGCGCACGAAGGTGCAGGGTTCGATCCGCGCCCGTATTGGCATCGCCCTCGATCGTGTCCTCCTCTACGGCACCGGTGGCGCCGCTTTTGCCGGCTTCACGAATGAATACGACTTTGGCCTGACCGAGACCGACTCGAGGACCCGCGCCGGCTGGACGGTCGGCGGCGGCATCGAATATGCTGTCACCAACAATTGGTCGATCGGGGCCGAGTACCGCTACTCCGATTTTGGCCATATCGTGGACTTCCCGTTCTCCACGCTCACGCTTGGCACGGTAAGCTTCACCCATCATCTGACCGAGAACCAGGTTCAAGCCAGAGTTAGCTACAAATTCACTCCCTTTGCCCCGGCTCCGGTCGTCGCCAAATATTGATTCGGCCGTTTCCGGCTGCCGCTTTTCTCCCGCGCGACAAACTAAAACCCGGCCTTCGCGGCCGGGTTTCTTATTGCTCGCGTGAGAAGCAATATAGCGGTTCCGCCGGTTTTCCGTTGCGTTTCCGCCACAGTGTTCCCGATAACGCGGTGCATAGGCCAAAATCGGTTGAAGACCGGCGCAAATCGCGTAACCTCTAAAGTATTAACTTAACCTCCTTCGAGGAGACAAAACATGCTACGCCGCCTTCTCTTGGCTTCGGTTGGCGCCATGGCGCTCACAGGTGCGGCCCTCGCGGCCGACCTTCCCTCGCGCGCCCCGCCGCCGGTCTATCTACCTCCGCCGCCGGTCTTCACCTGGACCGGCCTTTATGCTGGCATCAATGCCGGCGGGACGTGGAGCAGCAGCAATTCGGTCCAAACGACCGCGGTGCCGATTGAACCTGCTGCCGCCACTTTTGAATCAGAGCTGGCGCTCTCGTCCGCCCTTGCGACCACTTCTGTTCCGGTCAGCAACTCCGGCTTCATCGGCGGCGGCCAAATCGGCTATAATTACCAGTTCTACAACAGCTGGCTCATCGGCATCGAGGCGGACATTCAGGGCGTTGCGGGTAACTCCAGCTCCAGCTCCGTCAGCGCCAGCGGAGTTCCTGCCGGCTTCCCCACCGAAACGATTACATCGACCGTTTCCGCGAGTAAGCGGCTTGACTATTTCGGCACCGTACGCGGCCGTCTTGGCTTTCTCGTGACGCCGACCTTTCTTGCCTACGGCACCGGCGGTTTAGCTTACGGTGGCGTCAGATCGAGCGTTCAAATTGACCAGCAGAATTTGGACACTGTCGCTACGGACTTTGGTGCGCCTTTTTCTTCGTTCGGCAGCCTCTCCAATTCGCGCGTCGGCTGGACGGCCGGCGGCGGCGTCGAATGGTTGTTCTTGCCGAATTGGAGCCTCAAGGTCGAATATCTCTATTATGATCTGAACTCGGCGTCGTTCGGTCTCAGTCCGCTAACGAACGTGTTTACAGACACCGGAGCCGTTGTCTATTCCAGTGCGCCGTTCGCAAGGGCAAGTTTTAAGGGCAATATCGTCCGCGCCGGCTTGAACTATCACTTCAACTTCTTTCCACCGCCGATCGTCGCGAAATACTAGGATAAAGGCAAGGCTACTCCTTTCGGGCAAACGTAAAACCCGGCCTTCGCGGCCGGGTTTTTGCTGCTCTCGCGAAATGCGATTTGGCGCCGCCAGCTTTCCGTTGCGTTTTCGCCACAGTGTGCCGGATAACGCGGTGCATAGGCCAAAACCGGTTGAAGGCCGGCGCAAATCGCGTAACCTCACAAGTATTAACTTAACCTCTTTCGAGGAGACAAAACATGCTACGCCGCCTTCTCTTGACATCGGCCGGCGCCATGGCGCTCACTGGCGCGGCCCTCGCGGCCGACCTACCCTCGCGCGCCCCGCCGCCGGTCTTTCTGCCTCCGCCGCCTCTCTTCAACTGGACGGGCTTCTACGTCGGCATCAATGCCGGTTATCATTGGAGCAATTCAACCTTGCAATTCCTCGGGGCCGACTCGGACGGAGACGCCGTCGGCGGCGGCCTTGGCGTAGCGCAAGATTTTGGCGTGATTCCCTTGACCGGCGCTTCTAACAGCTCCGGCTTTATTGGCGGGGGCGGGTTCGGCTACAACTACCAGATCAACAGCTTCGTGCTGGGTCTCGAAGTCGATTTCGATGGCGCGACTGGAAGCGGCAATTCAAGCGTGGTGCTTGATAACCCCGGCGCGGGTTTCACCATTCCCACATTAACGCAAAGCCAACAACGGCTCGAATGGCTCGGGACGCTGCGCGGCCGAATCGGCTGGACGCCCATCGATCATCTTTTGATCTATGGCACCGGCGGATTGGCCTTTGGTCAGTCCAACGCGTCGTTTTCGGTGGTTAACCCGCTAGCGGTCCCACCGCTGTCTGCCTTTGCCTCTAACGAAGCCCACGTCGGCTGGACCGCCGGCGGTGGCGTCGAATATGCCTTGCCGGACAATTGGTCGAATTGGTCGGTGAAAGTCGAGTATCTCTACTACGACCTTGGCCACACGACCGGGACGGTAACGTATCAAAATATTGATCTTGTTGGTGCGACCGAGTTCTCCTCCTTGAGCGGCCAGGTTCGCCACACCGGCAACATCGTTCGCGCGGGTCTGAACTACAAGTTCAACTGGGGGAATCTGGCGCCGGTCGTCGCCAAATATTAGGGTACAGACTGAATTTAACCAGAAGCGGATAACTTCTGTCGAGCAGACGGCGCCGAATAAGTTGGCGGCGGATTTGACGTAACGGCTAGCGTCGCGGCGTGCCACTTTGATGCTTTGAAGCGGGGGGCGCCGCGCCGCGAAAGCCCCCGGAATGCGGCGCAGGGATCAGCCTGGGCAAACGCAAAGGGGCACAGCGGCTTTGCCGTGACCAATGGCGGCAACGGTTGTAGCTCGTTGGCGCGGGGCCCTACCTTTACGGGCGATCCCAGAGCATTTCCGACTGCAAAACGGGACTAATCCCGTTGACACCACAGCCATCATCAACCGCCCCGTTGCCCGCGCCGCTTCGGGCCCGTAATAAAGCTCTTTACTGACGACTATTACATATCATCAAGTATTACACCCGCTGAAACAATCTCTCCAGCATAATCCACGTCCAGGGGATTGAATTAGTCGTTAATTCATGCTTTGTTAAGTTTGAGTTCAGACCCTGATTTTGGTGCGCTCACCGGGACTAGAACTTCAAGCTTTTTTTGGGAGGAAAATATGAAAAAATTGAGCTGTTCAATTAGTATATGCGCAGTTCTGCTGATCGCTTTATCGGCGGGCGGTTCGCCTGCCTTGGCGGCATTTTGCGGGCTTCGGGCCTGCGGCCCGCCGCCGCCGCCGCCGCCGCCAGCGGGTTCTTGTCTGCCGTCGAGTTCAATCGGCGTATTGGTCACGGGGACGAACGTGGTCGCCTATTTCCCCAAGGGCGCTTGGGACGGTAGCACAACGGGCGTTTCGGCCGTCAACATCGAGGGTACCAGCATCACGCCGAAGCTGATCACGACCCCGAACGTGACGAATTCCTGCGCCGCGAACCCAATAACGGGTAAGGCGGTGTGCGTCGCGAACAACACAGACGTTTATGTGCTGACCGGCACGACTCTCAGCACGATGCTCACGAGCAGCGGCTCCGGAACGATCACTTTCTCCGGCGGTTCCTGCACCAACTGTAGCGTTGTAATGGACGCCGTGCACAACAAGGCGGGGATTGGGCTTAGCATCGCGAGCAAGGCCGGGTTCCAGTTGCTCAATCTCGCCACCATGGCCTTCGAGCCGGCGTTCACGTCGCCTAACGGCGAAATCTCGGAAGACCCGCTGATCGATCCAAGCCGCAATTTCATTTTGTCGGCCGCCGAGAACAACAAGTATGAGATCGCAAACATCAAAACCTCGACGGCACCAACGTTCTTTGAAAACACAATCTCAAATGCGGGTTTTGGGGAGGCAGATTCGGCGGGCGAGGACTGCGTCACGGGGATTGCGCTTGCGCCTGGCGAATTTTCCACCCCATCCCAAGTGTTCATCGCCGATTTGACCAAGGCGGTTTTCACGTCGGGCACGCCCAAAGGCACCTGGACGGCGCCCTCGAAGGTGCAGACTCTGACGGAGTCGTTCCTTTCCGCGGGAGCAAGCGGCATCGCGGTGGCCCAGGGAACCCACACCGGCATCGTGTCCGGGGAGTTCGGCGGCAACACGATCACCGCGATCGCGCTGCCCACGACGTCCGGCAGCGGCATCCCGACGATCACCGATTGGGTGTCGTGCAACATCTCGACGGGGTTCAGCATTGGCTTAGACCCCCACACGGTGACGGCGTATCAGAGCCCGAACGGAGCTAAAGACGCCTTCGCCCTGGTCGGAAACGGCGGCGCGACCCAAATCGCGGTGGTCGACCTCACCAAAATGCTGAACAAGACGATCGTGCCGCGGACCGTGGCCGGCCACGGGTGCACGTCGGTCACGCTTCCAGCGTCGGTGGTGAGCTTCGTCACCGTGCCATGAGGCGCTCAAGAAGGCTGAGGCCGCGGCGGGCCTGGTCTGCCGCGGCCAAATCCGGGTCGGGCCGCCGCCAAACATTGTTATCGAAGCGAGGCATTTCCTTTCGCGCAAACGAACGTAAAACCCGGCCGTAAGGCCGGGTTTTGTTGTGGAGCCTCACGTGGTTGCGGGGGCCGCGACCAAAGCGCAAGCCACCGCAATCGTGGCGCGGCGGAATTCAAAACGCGCCGCTGCCTTCGCCTTGCTCCCACCCGCGTCGAGCAGGTTTTGGTCGATCAGAGAACGGTGTGCGAGAGGCCGACCTTAATCGCCGATCGTTCCGCCGCAAGCGAATAAATCCGCGCAACGGGCCCGACAACATGGCCTATGACGGCATGGCGGCATTTGACAGCGTTGATAGGCGTGCAATAACATCGTCCGCCTTAAAATCATGTCTAACGTCATGCTCGATGGAGCATACAGTTCATAATAGACGAGGCTTTGTATACTTTCTCACCTAAAGACAGGTTAGCAAAACCATGGGCAGCATGACTTAACAGTCCACGATTTCCTCTTGATCAATCAAAGTAAGGTGCGTGACTATTCGCTACTAACTATTCCTAAAATAGGTTACAAATTTCGACAAGAAATTCAGAGAGAGAGGGGGCACCTTTGACAAGCAGACTATTTATTCTTGGCTCTACCCGCTCAGGCACGTCGACAGTTCAATTTGTAATGAATCAGTATTTTAACTTTGAAGGCAATACAGAAGGACATATAACAAATCTATTATATAAACTGATGTGCGTTGCCCAGCATCATTTTAGAGATTTTTCAGGTGATACTTCATTTGACGAAATGAATACTATCACCCACGTAGGGCTGCGGCGTATAGAAGCCGCAATTGCCGCCGCGATGCTGACCCTTATCAGGCCGGTGCCGGGCAAACGCTGGTGCGACAAGACTCCTGGCTTCGAGGCGATCCTCGCTGCGCCTTACATACACAATTCTGATCCGCAGACGAAATTCATCCATATCGTACGAGACGGCGCCAAAAATATTGAATCCCGCGCCCGGAAATTCCCAACTGTTCCCTTCGATGCCCTTTGTATGCAATGGACTCAGGACGTGCTGGCCTGGGCAAGGGTTAGGGAAATACTTTCTCCGGGTTCCTTCTTGGAATTACGCCTCGACGATTTCCAAAGACCCGATCTGCTCTTTCAAAGAATCGAAGATTTCACCGGCGTAAAACCAACCCAGCCAGCTCCCGCGGTCTTGCCGCGCATCGAGGAAACAGCCGACTATAGCGGTAAGACATTTTGGACAGAACAAAGATATAAATTGTTTTCTGATCTCTGCGCCGAAGCAATGCAATTGTATGATTTTCCTATGGGGACGCCAACGACTCCTTCGACCACTCCTTCGAAAGCTGTCGTCTTCCTTCCTCCGCCTTCCTCGCGATGGAACATTGAATGCCACTCGGTGGCAGACGAATTCATTGGCGTGAAGACGTTATTAGATGGGGTTTGGATTTTTCTTCATCCTGGCATGCCCAGCGAACCTGACACTTGTATTTGTTATAAGTATGTAAGTATCGTTGGACACAATACATTCATGGCGCGCCTAAAATTGGAGGGAACGGTCTCCGCGGCGGTGAAATTTATTTTAGAAATAAGACGTAGTAATTCTGACAATGTTATGTATAGTAATAACATAGATATAAATGCCGGAGAAACAACAGATTGGCAGACGCATATCCCAGAATTAGATGGAATATTCGACGTATCTATTTCTTCTCGTATGGCTTCCACTGATTTCAAGAATGAATGTAGTTGGGCGTTTATACAAAAGCCGAGGTTTGTTTCTGAAGATCTGCATCCAGCGTCGGACTGCAATCGTCGGAGCGAAGGCCTGTCCAACCTTCCCTAGGTTCGCCGCCGCCTTGATCGGGCGTCGGCTCGCGGCGGCAAAGGAGAAGCCCAGACGGTAGCGAACGTGCTTCGTCGCGTTTGATTGACGGAAGTCCTTGGCCATCGGTCCTGGGACCGCGCCGCCTCGAGCTGGATAAAGGGCGGGTAAGGCCGGGGACAAGGGCAAGCCGCCGTCTGACGCCCGGCGCGTCGCGCCAACGGCAAAACGGACCCCAAAAAACCCCGCTCTTTTACAAAAAAACTCTCGCAAATATGCCGCCCGAGCGTGCGGCTAATTATGGTCTGATTAATAAATGCCAACTCGAAAATCCCCTCCGATTCGATCCGATCGGAAAATGCGCTAGAAACCCATCCACGCAGGCGGGGGGGCGTGATGGAGGAAACCGTGGAGCTTGTCTTGCGATGAGCCGCGTCAAAATCATGCTGATCCGGCATGCCGAGCGGCCAAGCGCCGACAAATCGATTCGTGGCGTGACAGAGGCAGGCGTGAAGAACAAGGAAGAGCTCACGGTGCGCGGCTGGCAACGCGCGGGCGCGCTCGTGCGTTTTTTTTCGCCGCGCGACAACCGCTTTGTCCACCCTGCCCTTGACCGGCCGGAGATTTTGTTTGCGTGCAAGGCCGGGCCGTCGGCTCCAAGTCTGCGGCCGCAACATAGCTTGTCGCCGCTCGCCGAGTTGCTCGAAGTCGAGCTCAATCGCGATTACTATGAAGGCCAGGAAAAAGAACTCGTGCAGGAAGCGATCGCGGCGCAAGGCACGGTGCTGATCGCCTGGAAACACAAAAATATGCACGTCATCGCCAATACCATTCTGGGAAACAACACAAGCGCGCCGCAATATTGGCCGCTCGACCGTTTCGATCTCGTTTGGGTCTTTGACGCGCGAGACGGCACATGGAACTTCACGCAGGTGCCTCAGCTTCTCCTTGCCGGCGATCGGCCGGACGTGATCGATTAAGCGAAGGTTTTACGGCGAGCTCGGCTCGCGGCTATGATAAAACGCCACGGCCGGAGCAACCCAACATGCCGCCAAGCAAGACCGCAAGACACCGCTTCGATCGCATCGCTTTCTTGTCGTCCGGCACGCCGGAAGCAAATGCGGCGCAGGCCTGCCTCGTCGCGCGCTTTGGAACGATCGATCCGGAAACAGCCGATGTCGTCGTGGCGCTTGGCGGCGATGGACTCATGCTGCAGACGCTGCACCGCTTCATGGGAAAAAACAAGCCGATCTACGGCATGAAGCACGGCTCGGTCGGCTTTCTCATGAACGAATTCCATGGCCCAGACCTCGAACAGCGACTCGACCAGGCGGAAGCATCGATCGTGTATCCATTGCTGATGGAGGCGACTGGCACAGAGGGAAAAATTATCAAGGCGCGAGCGGTCAATGAAGTCTCCATCCTGCGCCAGGCTTATCAAGCGGCAAAAATGCGGATTTCGATTGACGGCAAGGAGAGATTAGGCGAACTCGTAGCCGACGGGCTAATCGTCGCCACGCCGGTCGGTTCGACTGCCTATAATTTCTCGGCGTATGGACCGATCTTGCCGCTCGACGCTACGTTGATGCCGTTGACGCCAATCGCCGCGTTCCGGCCGCGCCGCTGGCCGGGCGCTCTATTGCCCGACACGGCGCATGTGACAATCGATATTCTCGAGGCGGACAAACGTCCCGTCGCCGCCGTCGCCGATCATTTCGAGGTGAAGAACGTCGTGAAAGTAACGGTCGCGATGGATCATGCGACTGGCCTCGTTCTTCTCCACGATCCAGGTCATTCGCTCGACGAACGGATCCTGCGGGAACAGTTTGGGTATTGATGCATGACCGGCAACATTCGCATTCTTGGGCGGCTTATCGTTGCACGCGGGAACGGAGTTTTGGAAAGACTCGCCGTCGAACGCAAGCGCTTCGATGGGCGCGTGCAAAGCCTCAATCGCGAGATCTACGACCCAGGCGACGGCGCCGCGATTTTGCTCTACGATCCGGGCCGCTCGCGGGTTGTTCTTGTGCGGCAGTTTCGCCTGCCCACTTTTTTAAAGGACCGTCGCGAGAGCTTAATCGAAGTCTGTGCCGGCCGGCTCGATGGCGAGAACGCCGAAACCCGGATCGTCAATGAAGCCGAGGAAGAGACCGGATTTATGGTGCGGCACACACTCCGTGTTTTCGCGGCCTATATGAGTCCTGGAGACTTTGGCGAGAAGCTAACCTTTTTCGTCGCGCAATATAGAGCCGACGAGGACCCGACCGGCAAGGACGGCGGGGTCGTCCGCGAAGACCAGGATATTGAAATCCTCGAACCAACGCTCGACGAAGCGCTGGCCATGATTAGTACTGGCGAAATTGTCGATGCAAAGACAATTTTACTTCTACATTATGCCGAACTCGCTGGTCTTTTGCGGGGCGGCGGTTTTTATGCCGTGGTCAACGGGCAACTCGCTAAAGTCCAGGCGAGGCTCAGGCCGCCGCAAGCACCTCCGCGAATGCCGCCAGATCGATCGAGACACCCTCCGCTTTTGCCGGCGATCCGCACCTCTCCGGCACGATAATTTCGGCCAGCGAAGGTTGCATTCTTGCCGCGGACGGCGGCCGGCGCGCGCTCGTCAAGTCCGGGATTGCGTGAGACGCCGCCCTGGCGCGACGAAATTCGCGAGCTTCGTTCCGGGCGGCTTCGGCTTCCAGACGGCGCAAGGCCGCGATCAACCGGTCCAGTTCGCCGTGGTTGACGGAAGCGCACGCGCTCAGGACGGAAGCGACGATAGGTCCTTGCAGTCGCGCGTTCGTCGGTCCGCCGCAACGGGATTTCGCGATCGCCTCCAAGCCCGCGACGAAAGCAGGGAGCAAGCGCTCCGGCATATGTGCTTTGCGATAAAGCGCCGCGAATCCGGCGCTTTTGCTTTCGGCCACAAGGCCCATGACGCGCGGCATCGAAAGCCCGCTCAATTCGCAAAGCGCCGTCTCAAGAAGGTGCTTGTTGCCGCAGAGCAATCCGCGCAGCAGAAGTCCGGCGGTCAACTGGCCGGACCGGCGCAGATGCGCGACAAAGTGCAAGATCTCATTTGCGTCGCCCGCCGTCTCGGCGGCTATCTTGACATTGGCTTTTTCACGGGCTTCGCGGGTCAGACATCCAACTTTTTCCGGCGTCAGCCCCGCGCTCCCTGTTATCATGGCCGCCAGCGCCTTTGCCGCGGCGCCGGCGAGGTCCGAACGTAACGACGGCGACAGGTTCGGGCGGGCCAGAAGCGCGGCGCGCAGCTCCGGATCATGGCCATAGCGCTCGATCATCCGGCGGACAGAAAATTCCAAAAGCTCCGCGCCCGGGTTGGCGGCAAGCGAAATCAAGGCGTTGCGGGCGCCGACTTCGGCGAGCGCCGCGGCCACCGGAGCCGACACGTATGGCCGAACCGCGATCGCCGACTGCGCGAGGGAATCGGCGGCGGCGGCGCACTCGACGAGTTCCGCGTCGGAAAGCAGCGGCGAACGGGCAAGCACGATCGCCGCAACATCGGAGCTGTCGTTGGCAAGAGTGACCACCATATAATGCGGCACATTGGCGGCGTCAGAGAAGCTCTCGGCAAGGGTGCGGCGAACCAGCGGCGAGGAATGATCAAGGAGACCAGTCAAGGTAAGCCTCGCTTCCTCGTGCTCTAGTTCCGGAAGATCGCCGCAAAGAAAGGAGCGCGCCAGCGCGCCCGCACTTTCGGCCAGGTCCGAAGGAGAAGCGGTCAGCGCGCATGGCAAAAATTTTTGAACGGTCATGGTTTACGAATCCCAAAAAGATATTCTAGAATCAGTGTCTCCCAACATGGTAAAGGAACACTTAAACGCCGGGCGGCGCGCCGCCGCCAGAGGCGCCAATGCGTGGCAGCGTCGGATGCGCGATCAATTGCAACCGGGCCCTTCGCGGCACAAGCGCGGCGGCATCTTTTACGAGGATTTCGTCATCGGAGCGTTGATCGAGCACAAGCTGACAAAGACCGTCACGCAAATGGACAATATGCTGTTTTCCAACATGACGCTCAATCCGCAGCCGCTCCATATCGACGCCCATTTCTGCGCGACCGAAACCGAATGGGGGCGGCCGTTGATCAATTCCCTCTTCACCCTTGGGCTCATGGTCGGGATTTCCGTCAACGATCTTACGCTCGGCACCACGATCGCCAACCTTGGGATGCGAGAAGTGAAATTTCCAGCGCCCCTGTTCGAGGGCGACACCTTGCGTGTCACGACCGAAGTTTTGGCCAAGCGCTTGTCGAAATCCCGTCCGGACGCTGGCATTGTCGAGTTCCTCCACCGCGCCTATCAACAGGAGGGGAGGCTCGTCGCCACGTGCCGCCGCCAGGCTTTCATGAAAAAGCGGAGCGCCTAAATCGATAAAGGGGTCGCATGCGCTCGCTGCTTTTCATTCCGGCGGACAGCGAAAAAAAACTCGCGAAAGGGCTTGCGAGCGGCGCCGATTGCCTCATTCTCGATCTTGAGGATTCGGTCGCCCCCGAAGCCAAGGAGAAGGCGCGGGAGCGGGCGCTTGGCTTCCTCGCCGCCGCCGTGCCAAAGAGCCCGCGCCCGCATCTTTACGTCCGCGTCAACGGGCTCGAATCAGGCCTGACGGAGGCCGATCTTTGTGCCGTTATGCGGGCGCCGCCGGATGGCGTCATTCTGCCAAAGTGCCCCAATGGCGCGGCGATCCAACATCTTGGCGCGATGCTCGCCGTCAAGGAAGCGGAGAATGAACTCGTGGACGGCGCGACGCGAATCATCGCGATCGTCACCGAGACGGCGGCGTCGATTTTCAACATGGCCACCTATGCCGGCGCGAGCCAGCGACTTTTAGGCCTGACCTGGGGAGCGGAAGACCTCGCCGCCTGTCTCGGCGCCGAAACGAATAGATGCGCCGCCGGCGGCTACAGTTTTCCGTATCTATTGGCGCGCAGCCTGACCCTCTTCGCGGCGGCGTCCGCGGGAGCGCTGGCCATCGACGCAGTATATGTGAAGTATCGCGATTTGGCGGGATTGCGACGCGAATGCGAAGCCGCCAAGCGCGACGGTTTTGCCGGTAAAATGGCGATCCACCCGGCGCAGATCGAGATTATCAACGAGATTTTCACGCCTTCTCATGAATCGATTGCCAAGGCGCGAGCGATTATCGCCGCTTTCGAGGCCACGCCGGAAGCGGGCGTCATCGGCCTCGATGGCGAGATGCTCGATTTGCCGAATCTTACCAAGGCGCGGCGGCTCTTGGCGGGTTACCGGGAGACTTGAGATTTTGCCCGCCACTCACGCCATGCGGAATTCATTGCGACTGCCGAGGCCGGCCAAGCCGCGTCGCCAATCAGCGGCGGCACCGCTTCAATCGAGCGAAGGGTCGGCGCCGCTGAAAGTGAAAGTGACATGGACCGGTCCGACGTGATCAATCTGCGGCGATATGGAGCTGACGTCGCCGAGATCGGCTTGCAAGCGATCGTCGCCTTGCCAATGCAGCGCGGGACGCTCTCTTGGCTTGAAGCGGACGACAAACTTGGCGTCCACTTCCTTCGCCGGATGCAGGCGGATGAGATATTGCCGGTTGACGATCCCGAGGATGCAGCCATGGACGGCAATCTCGGCGACGTCGCCCCGGGCATTCGCGACGCTCGATTTTGGCCATTCCGAACAGGCGGGATGGGGCCAATTAGGTAAGAGCCGCCGCCAAAAAAATACACCAACAAGATCAGCGCGCCAAGCCCGATCGTGAGGCGCCGAAGCAGGCGCCCGAAGGCGCGCAAGACACGTGAAATGCGGCTGCGATCGAACATGATCTATTCGAGGCTTGGCTCGGCGCCGCTATAGGTGTAGCTGATCGTAACGTGGCCAAGGTGACCGATTGGAGGGGTGAGCCATTTCACCTCGCCGAGATCGACGCGCAAATTCTTTGCGTCAACCCAGCGCAAAACCGGGGGCGCCCGATTGTTTTGAGGCTCGTAGGTGACAAGCACGGTATCGGCCGATTCGTCGGAGAGATGCAGGCCCAACCGCGTTTCATTCGGCATGCCGGCGAAGGCGCACCACCGTGCCATCGCCGCCGCCAAGATACCGCGCTCCTTCGCCACCGGCGCCTGGCTCGCATTCACGCATTTATCAAACCCAACGTCGGACGCAAAATCGAGGGCGACGACGCCAGCAAAAAGAATGATGACGGAACTGGCCGTAAGCGTAATCCAGTCGAGCGCGCGAAGGGTTTTCATATCAGCTTTCCCGACGGCGAGCCGAAATCCGGCTCTTGGCGCTATTCGCCCTTGCTATAGACATAGGTGATGTGGATGGGGCCGACCTTGCCGGTCTTCTGCGTGACCCAGCGGACCTTGCCGAGATCGATCATCAGCGTGTCGTCGTCGATCCAGCGGAATTTAGGACAGCCGGGCCGAAAACCGTCGTTCTCCACCAATGTGGTCCACTTTTCAGCGCCATGAAGCTGTAGGGCGATTGAATAATCGACAATCGTACCGATCCCCGTGCAAGCCTTGGAATATAAGGCGACCACATCGCCCCGCGCATTGGCGGAACTGCAGTCCGAGTACGGGCCTTCATCGCACCCTCCCGAGAACACAGAAACGACTACGCCGACCACCCCTGCGAAGCCAAGGACAAGCACCAGAGCAAAGGAAATGATGGTCCACTTGACGTAGCTCCACATTTTTATCGCCAATCTCGGCAACACGCGCCCTTAAGTCCTACCACCAGCTTGCTGTCGCCTTGCTATAGACATAGGTGATGTGGATGGGGCCGACCTTGCCGGTCTTCGGCGAGAACCAGCTAACCTTGCCGAGATCGATGCTGAGCGCGTCGTCGCCGAGCCAGCGAAACTTCGGATAGCCGTTCTGAGCCTCATCGTACTCCGCCAATGTCGTGATTTTTTCATCGCCATGAAGCTGCAAGACGATGGCGTAGTCGACAACCGCTCCAAATCCCGTGCAACCCTTGATATATTCCTCGACAACATCCCCCCGCGCATTGGTGGCGCTGTTGTCTGTTACCGATCCTTCGCCACATCCCGACCCTGCGGGATCCGTTGCAAGCATGAAGAGAAAGAGGAGGACCGGCCCGAACGCCCATACGAACGCGCCCAGCGCAATGATCATGAATAGGACGGCCAACACGGCAATCTCGCCGCGTTTCATCTCCTTTTCCAATCGCCTCTCTGGGCATGCTCCCAGCCGGGCTTTATCCAGGCTCTACCCAGGCTCTACCCTTGCTCCAGTATTTATACCAGTTGGACGAATTAAAAAGAGCATACCCCTGGGCAAGTATATAGGTTTGCTCTAAGTTAAAGCCTGCCCCGGCCATGTAAACGCCAATGGCGTAATTGGCGGCAGCGACATATTTATCAAAGTAGGTGTTTGTCGCCTTGTCGCGCTGAAAATCGTAAGTCCCGAATTGCAGGCGATAGGCGCCCGCCGCGTCGAGCTTCCCCAAGCCGTTCTGGGCGAGATGAATGGCGGCGAGACACTTGTCGCCGCTTTGCCAATGTTTCGACGCGCGGCGAAAGGAGCCAAGCGTCGCGGCAGGGATATTCCGTCCATAGGCAACGGCGAGGAGGGTAAGGATCCGCTCTTCCTCGCCCTCGAGGCGAAGGCCGTCATCCGCCATTTTGGCAAGCAAGGTCCCGTCCCCGAGGAGCAGCCCCTGCTCCGTTACAGTCATCTGCCGGTGAAGGTGGCGAGGCGCGCCGTCAGCGGCGCCCTGTAATCCATGGTCATTCCGCATCAAAATCTCCCAAAAGATAAATCAAACCCAAAGTAACGCGTATCTGCCCTAAAACAAACTGTAGCGGCACATGGCGATCGGCAAACTTACATAAATAAGACGGAAAGATGGAAGATTGGTTCGATCTGGCCCGTGCTTTGCTTCCGGCAATCCAGCGCATCGCTGGACCATGGCGAAGGCGTTTGGCATCGTTCACTCGTATCCGGCAAGGCGGCCAAACACGGACCGTCTAGCATGCCAACATGGGCGTGGCGGCCATTCCATCCCGCGCGCGCATCGGCGACAACCTCGCCCGCCATCGCAATTAGGTTCTGTACCCAATTGAATTGATTGCCAAGCTGTGATTCAAACTGCCCAGGAGGGCCCGAATCATGGCGGACAATTTCTGGTTGAACGATACCCAATGGGCACTGATCGCGCCACATCTGCC
>JBOHJV010000021.1:0-27975 GCA_050728695.1 Methylocella sp.
GACACCTGCCATGGCCGCCCACGTTCACCAATTCCTGTGTCTTAAGGATAATTTCGGGGTGCTCGTCCACGATCCGCGCGCGCGCGCGACGGCGGCGATTGATGCACCCGAGGCGGCCCCAGTCCTCGCCGCGCTCGCGGCGAGGGAATGGGAGCTGACGGATATTTTCATCACCCATCATCATTTCGATCACGTCCAAGGCATCGCCGGACTAAAGGCGACGTTTCCCCACGCGCGCGTCGTTGGCCCGGCCAAGGAGGCTGCCAAGATCGGCGGCCTCGACCTCGCGGTCGGCGAAAGCGACGGCGTCTTGACCGGCGCGCTCGAAGCAAAAGTCATCGAGGTTCCGGGGCACACCTCAGGCCACGTCGCCTATTGGTTCGAGGACGAAGACATCCTTTTTGCCGGCGACGCGCTGTTTGCGATGGGTTGCGGCCGGCCCTTCGAGGAACGTCCCGCGGTGCTCTACCAATCTCTAATGAAACTTGCCGCGCTTCCGGGGGAAACGCAGGTCTATTGCGGCCACGAATATACCTTGGCGAATGCCCGTTTTGCGCTGACCGTCGATCCTTCCAACGCGATCTTGAAGGAGCGCGCCGGAGAGGTCACCCGGCAGCGCGAGGCCGGCGAATTCACCCTTCCGACCACGATTGCGATCGAGCTTGCGACAAATCCGTTTCTTCGCGCCGACGACCCCGATATAATGGCGGGGCTCGGTATGGCAGGCGCCGATCCCGCCGCGGTGTTCACAAAATTGCGCGAACGCAAGAACAAGATGTGATCGCGCCGTTCGACTTCGGAGAAGCCGCGAGGCCACAACGAAATGCCGGCTGACCCTAACGCTGGCAGGAGCGCCGCCGAGATCATTCGCCTGCTCGATTTGCAGCCTCATCCAGAGGGCGGGCATTTCCGCGAAACCTTTCGCGATCCGGCGCAAGATTCGCGCGGCCGGGCCGTCTCGACCTTGATTTATTTTCTGCTCGAAGCCGGTCAGCTGTCGCGTTGGCACAAGGTCGATGCCACCGAGGTCTGGCACTTCTACGCCGGGGCGCCGTTGGAGATAACAATCTCACACACCGGCCACGAGACCAGCGCGCATCGCCTCGGCCCCGATTTCTTCGCAGGCGAGCGCCCGCAATTCGTCGTTCCCGCGCATTGCTGGCAGAGCGCGATGAGCCTTGGAGCTTGGACGCTCGTTGGCTGCTCCGTCGCGCCGGGCTTCGAATTTGCGGGCTTCGAGCTCGCGCCGCTGGGCTGGCAGCCAGCTTCGGCCAGAAAGGTCCCCGGCGGAAAATAACGAGGGCCACAGAGCAGGCGCCTTGGTTTCACCCCTTCGAGGCAAGCATTTCGATCCGCTTCCGCAGCTGATCGAGCTGGCGTTTCATTTCCTCGATGTCGCTGGTGGAATTTTGCTCGCTAACCTCTTCGGGAGGTTCGTCCGTGGGTTTGGCGGAGGGCTTACCGGATGGTGTCTGGAGCGGATTTCCAAACGGGTTGAACATCGCAAGCGCCTGCTCGAATAGGGCCATGTTCTTGCGAGTCTGTTCCTCGATGGAGTCAAAAATCGGCGCGGTCAAGGGGCCGCCAAAATTATTGGCGATCGTTTCGCGGAACTTCGCTTGCTCGCTGGTCAATTTGCCAATGGTGAATTCGAGATAGCTCGGCACCAGCATTTGCATGCTGTCGCCATAAAACCGGATGAGCTGGCGCAGGAAGTTAATCGGCATAAGGCTCTGCCCGTCTTTTCCTTCCTGCTCGAAAATGATTTGCGTCAACACCGGGCGCGTAATGTCATCCCCGCTCTTGGCGTCGAAGACCACAAAATCATCGCCTTTCTTGACCATGGCAGCGAGGTCCTCAAGCGTGATATAGGCGCTCGTTCCGGTATTGTAGAGCCGCCGGTTCGCGTATTTTTTGATGGTGATGGGTTTATTTTCCTTGGCCATGACCGATCCCCGCTGCATGGAAGTCATTGTAGAACCTAAGCAGGTTTGTCGTCATCGCGCCAAGGGTTTTGACCGGGACAAACCTCGTTTGGCGCGCGCGAGGCCGCGCGGCCGTCTGAATCAGTACAAGGGCATAAGCATAGCGCCGCAGCCAAAACCGTTGCAATTTAGCCAGCGAAAAATCGCATCCCATACGAAAGCACGGCCGGAATGCCGGCTCGCTCGCGGTTCCCGCCGGTGCTAGAGTAACAGAAAAGCTCGCGGCGCGCACGCCGCCGCATGTCTCGAAGAGGATGCTAGAATGGCAGCTGAAATCGTTATCGTGAGCGCGGCGCGCACCGCCGTGGGGTCTTTCAACGGCGCCTTTGCTACCACGCCCGCGCATGAGCTAGGCGCCGCCGCGATCACGACGGCGCTCGCTCGAGCCGAGGTCGATGCGGGCGACGTGGACGAAGTGATCCTTGGTCAGGTCCTGACCACAAACCAGGGCCAGAACCCGGCCCGCCAAGCGGCGATCAAGGCGGGCGTTCCCCAAGACAAGACGGCCTTTGGGCTCAATCAGGTCTGTGGCTCGGGCCTGCGCGCGGTGGCGCTCGGCATGCAGCAGATCGCGAATGGCGACGCTAAGATCGTTGTCGCCGGCGGCCAGGAGAGCATGTCGCTGTCCCAGCATGGCGCCCATTTGCGGACGGGCACCAAGATGGGCGATCTCAAATTCGTCGATTCCATGATCCGCGATGGCCTGACCGATGTATTCAACGGCTACCACATGGGCCAGACGGCCGAGAATATCGCGGCGAAATGGCAGTTGAGCCGGCTTGAGCAGGACCAATTCGCGCTGGCTTCGCAAAACAAGGCCGAGGCGGCGCAAAAAGCGGGCCGGTTCAAAGAAGAGCTCGTCCCCTTCACCATCAGCGGCCGGAAGGGCGACATCGTGGTCGATACGGACGAATATATAAGGCCGGGCACGACGCTCGACGCGCTAGCGAAGTTGAAACCGGCCTTTGCAAAGGACGGCACGGTGACCGCGGGCAACTCGTCGGGCATTAATGACGGCGCGGCGGCCGTGGTCTTGATGAGCGCCAAGGACGCCGCAGCGCGCGGGCTGACGCCGCTTGCCCGCATTGTCTCTTGGGCCACCGCCGGCGTCGATCCGGCGATCATGGGCACCGGTCCCATTCCGGCCTCGCGCAGGGCACTCGAAAGGGCCGGCTGGAAGGTCAAGGACCTCGATCTCGTCGAGGCCAACGAAGCCTTCGCGGCGCAGGCGCTGGCGGTCAACAAGGACATGGGCTGGGATCCGGCGATCGTCAATGTCAACGGCGGGGCGATCGCGATCGGCCATCCGATTGGCGCGTCCGGTGCCCGGATCCTTTCCACGCTTC
Organism: Methylocella sp.; assembly: GCA_050728695.1. Taxonomy (GTDB): domain Bacteria; phylum Pseudomonadota; class Alphaproteobacteria; order Rhizobiales; family Beijerinckiaceae; genus Methylocapsa. The sequence continues at coordinate 3,332 of JBOHJV010000021.1, forward strand.
TGCACGAAATGCAGCGCCGCGGCGCAAAAAAAGGCCTCGCCACGCTTTGCATCGGCGGCGGCATGGGAATCGCGCTGGCTGTCGCGCGGTGATCGGCTTTATTTAGCGCCGTGTAAATCGACGGCAAAAAACCACGCTGGATCAAAAGACCAAAGGGACGAAACTCATGGGCAGGGTAGCGGTGGTCAGTGGTGGCACGCGCGGGATTGGCGCCGCTATCGGCAAGGCCTTGCGGACGGCGGGTTACACGGTCGCCGCGAATTATGCGGGCAACGACGAAGCGGCGGCGAATTTTAGCGCGGAGTCGGGGATCGCGACCTATAAATGGGATGTGTCGAACTACAAGGCCTGCGCCGAGGGGCTCGCCAAAATCGGCCACGAGCTGGGGCCTATCGACATCCTCGTCAACAACGCGGGGATCACCCGCGATGTCATGTTCCACAAGATGACGCCGGAGCAATGGCATGAGGTCATCGACACCAATTTGAATTCGCTTTTCAACATGAGCCGCCCGGTGATCGAGGGCATGCGCGTGCGCGGCTTCGGCCGGATCGTCAACATCTCCTCTATCAATGGCCAAAAGGGCCAAGTAGGCCAGACCAATTACACCGCCTCGAAATCAGGCGACATCGGCTTCACGAAATCCCTCGCCCAGGAAAACGCGGGCAAGGGGATCACGGTCAACGCCGTTTGCCCCGGCTATATCGCGACCGACATGGTCAAGGCGGTGCCCGCGGAAGTTTTGGAAAAATCGGTCCTGCCGCTCATTCCAGCGCGCCGCCTTGGCGAACCGGAGGAGATCGGCCGCTGCGTGGTGTTTCTCGTCGCCGAAGAGTCCGGCTTCATCACCGGCGCGACGTTAACCGTCAACGGCGGGCAGTATATGATTTGATCGCGTCGACCGCCTCGGCCTCTCAGAGGACAAAGTATTGAGGCTCCACATCTAGCCGCGCAAGCCGTGCCCGAAATCCTCAATCACGGTCTTGAGCGGCTCGCTGCCGACATGAACGGCACCGCTGAACGGATAATCAATCGACACGATGACAAGAAGACCCATGAACACGAGCACCGACAGAACGCCGGTCATCATGACCTGAGCAAGTAGGTTCTCTGTGCCAAAAAAGGAAGTGAATCCCACGGTCAGCACCGCGCCGCAATAAAGGACCATCCAGACGATCCCAGGGACGATGCCGGTTGCAAGGTGAAGCCTTGTGCGGCGGGCCTGGGTGATCGCATCGAGCTGTTTGAACATCTCCACAAAGATTGCTGGATGTTTCGATCCGTTCTCCATCTGGCGCAGGGCGGCGGCATAGAGGGCGCCTAGCGCCTGCGTCACTCCTCGGCTTTCCCTTTCCGCCGCCATCAGCGGCCACTCCCAATCAATCGCAAGCCTAAGGTTGTTGCCTAGGGCCGCCCGTGTCGCGACCGCTTCCGGCTCCGGTCCAGCCGCGAGCCGATAGAGTGTCGCGGATGCTCCGGCCTCCTGGAGCACCGCGGTCTCCGCGTCGCTAAACTTTCCCCACACGACAACTACGGCGAAGGCGAGAAGCACCCCGTAAATCCCACCGACCGTGGCGAACTTGATGCCGGCGATCTCGTTATTTCCGGCCAGACGCTCGAAACCAATCCGGCGGCGCATCAGGGCCTGTCCGCCCATGGCGGCGGTCGTGGGGAGGACCACCAATAGGATCACCGCGGTCCACAGTGGAAGTCCCGACAAGAAGAGTGACACTGCATGTTCCCTTTGGCGCGAGGATGCGCGGCCAGACGCGCCGCTCAGAGCCCAATTTTGCCTTCAATGGATTTCCCGAGCAAGGCCGAACCGCTACTATTGTGTAAAGGGACGGGCGGCTCTTCGTGGGCCCAAGTCCAGCCAGCTGGAGTATGCGGGTTATGCAGCGGTCGCGACGGTGCCAAAAAAATAAACTATTTTATAATAAACATTGGCGGGAAAGCGGTGTATCCGAAGTTTGAGAGTGGCGGAAATGTCACGAGCCGCCGCCACCGCGGAAGTCAGCCGCCTTTAAGGCCAACCCCATGCTCGCCATCGTGCGATTGGCGCTCCGGCGTCCCTATACGTTTGTGGTCATGGCGATCCTGATCTCGATCTACGGCAGCCTCACCGCGCTCCGGACGCCGGTCGATATTTTCCCGAATATCGGCATCCCGGTCATTAGCGTCATTTGGAGCTTCGCGGGGTTGCCGCCCGACGACATGTCGGGCCGCATCGTCTATTTTTATGAGCGTTCCCTAACGACGACGGTCAACGACATTGAACACATCGAGTCGCAATCGGTCGCGGGCTACGGCATCGTCAAGATTTTCTTCCAGCCGGGCGTGGACATTAGTGCCGCGCAGGCGCAGGTCGCCGCGGTATCGCAGACTGTCCTAAAACTGCTCCCGCCCGGCGTTACGCCCCCGCTCGTCTTGAGCTACAATGCGTCGAGCGTCCCCATCATCCAGGTCGCGCTTTCGAGCGATAAATTATCGCAGGCCAGCCTTAACGATCTCGGACTGAATTTTATCCGGCCTCAGCTAGCCACGGTCGCCGGCGCTGCGTTGCCTTCGCCCTATGGCGGCGTGGTCCGGCAAGTCCAGGTCGACCTCGATCAGCGTGCCCTGCATTCCCACGGACTTTCCGCGCGAGACGTGGGCGATGCGCTGGCGGCGCAGAATCAGATCACGCCCGTCGGCACCGAGAAGATCGGCAAGTTTGAATATACGATCAATCTCAACGATTCTCCGAAACGGATCGAAGAATTCAACGATCTGCCGGTCAAGGTCGTCAATGGCACCGTCGTCTACATGCGCGACGTGGCCTATGTCCACGATAGCGCTCCGCCGCAAACCAACGTCGTTCAGCTCGAAGGCAAGAAGGGCGTGCTCATGACGGTGTTGAAGCAGGGCGCCGTTTCCACTCTCGACATCATCGCGGACGTCAAAAGGCTCTTGCCGGTCATCGCGGAGTCGCTGCCAAAGGACTTGGAGATAAAACTCGTCGGTGACCAATCCGGTTTCGTCAAGTCCGCCGTCAACACCGTCATCGAGGAAGGCGTGATGGCGGCCGCGCTGACCGGGCTCATGATCCTCTTTTTTCTTGGAAGCTGGCGCTCGACGCTGATGATCACGGTGTCGATCCCGCTGGCGATCCTGGCCTCGCTGGCCGCGTTTTCCGCCTTAGGCCAGACGATCAATATCATGACGCTCGGCGGCCTAGCGCTCGCGGTCGGCATTCTCGTGGACGACGCGACCGTCACCATCGAAAACATCAACTTTCACCTCGAGCAGGGCAAACCGGTCGAACCGGCCATTCTCGATGGCTCCCGGCAAATCGTGGTCCCCGCTACTGTCTCGCTGCTTTGCATCTGCGTCGTCTTCGTTCCGATGTTTGGACTTGGCGGTGTTTCCGGTTATCTTTTCCGGCCGCTCGCGGAAGCCGTGGTCTTCGCGATGATGGCGTCCTACGTCTTGTCCCGCACCTTGGTGCCGGTCATGGCGAAATATCTTTTGAGACCTCGCCGGAATGTAACGGATGGCGGAGATTTGGCAGGCACCCAGGCCATGGGGAAAGGCAATGTGTTCAGCCGCTTTCAACAAGGCTTCGAGCGTCGTTTCGAGCAGGTACGCAATTCATATCGCGGTATATTAAACCTCGCGCTCGCGCACCCGATCCGGGTTGCTGGCGGTTTCCTCGGCGTGACCGCGCTTTCCCTTTGCCTCGCGCCTTTTCTCGGTCAAAACTTTTTCCCCGAATTGGATGCCGGCGCGATCAAGCTTCATGTCCGCGCGCAGCCAGGCACCAGGATCGAGGAAACAACGGCTATCTGCGACCGGGTGGAACAGATGGTCCGCACGATCATTCCGCCCGCCCAGCTCGCGAACATCGTCGATAACATCGGCATGCCGGTCAGCGGCATCAATCTATCTTATGGAAATTCCGGAACCATCGGCGTGTTTGACGCCGACATCCTTATTTCCCTAAATGAGGGAGCGACCTCGACAGCCGCATATGTTAAAATCCTGCGCGAGAGATTGCCGCGTGCTTTTCCGGGAACCGAATTTTCATTTCTTCCGGCGGATATCGTGAGCCAGATCCTGAACTTTGGCTCGCCGGCGCCTCTCGACGTTCAGATCACGGCTAATGATTTGAGCGCCACCAGGGTCTACGCGGAAAAATTGCTTGCCAAAATCAAGCATGTGCCGGGGGTGGCCGACCCACGCATTCAGCAAGCGTTTCGGGCGCCTGCCTTGAGAATAGATTTCAATCGCACTCTCGCGGGCCTCGTCGGGTTGACCGAACGCGACGCGGCGCAAAGCGTTGAGACGACGCTTTCAGGCAGCACCCAGACCGCGCCGACTTTTTGGTTGAACCCGAAAAATGGAGTATCGTATCCGGTTTCAATTCAGACTCCGCAGTATCGCATAGATACCTTGGGATCCTTGAAGAACCTGCCGCTATCGGCAAGCCAATCGACGCAGCTTCTCGGCGGTCTCGCGACGATCGTGCCCGAGCGAGTTAACGCGCTTGTCTCCCATTACAACATTCGCCCCACGGTCGACATCTACGCAACCACGCAGGGCCGAGATCTCGGCGCCGTCGCCGCCGACATCGAAAAACTCATCGAGGGAACGAAAGCGGAACTGCCAAAAGGAGCGACCGTGACAACGCGTGGCCAAATCGTCACAATGAAGAGCGCCTATGGTCAACTCTTCTTTGGCCTTGGTTTCGCGATCGTGCTGATCTATCTTTTGATTGTCGTAAACTTTCAATCGTGGCTCGACCCGTTCATTATCGTGCTGGCGCTGCCAACCGCACTGGCCGGAATCGTGTGGATGTTGTTTTTGACTCATACGAGTCTGTCGGTTCCGGCCCTTACGGGAGCTATCATGAGCATGGGCGTTGCAACCGCCAACAGCATCCTGGTGATTAGCTTCTCGCGTGAACAGCTAGCTGAGGGAAAGGATGCGGCGAACGCCGCCTTGGACGCGGGCGGCACGCGTTTCCGGCCGGTGCTGATGACCGCGCTCGCGATGATCATTGGCATGTTGCCGATGGCGATCGAGCCGGGACAGAACGCGCCGCTTGGCCGCGCCGTCATCGGAGGGCTTATGTTTGCCACCTGCGCGACGTTGATTCTCGTGCCGGCGCTTTTCAGCATAGCTCATGGGCGCGAGCGGCCCGAAAAAACAACGGCGACGCCGCTTTCCAGTGCTCCCCCGGCCTAAAATATGGAGCGAGCATGACGCCCAAATCCATTCTTCCCGTCGCGCCTCGGCGGCTACGGTTAATCGGCGTTATTGCCGCCGTCGCCGCGATCGGTCTTGCCGTCTACGGCATTGTCGATCGCGCAAAAAGCAAGCAAGAGATTCAGATTTGGACGAATGAGCAGGCCGTTCCCACCGTCACTTTGGTGCAACCGCAACAAGGCCCGAGCGAAGGAGAACTCCGCCTTCCCGGCAATGTGAGCGCCTTTTATGCCGGCAGCATTTACGGGCGGGTCAGCGGCTATGTGAAGGATTGGTACGCGGACATTGGCGCCCGCGTGAATAAGGGTCAGGTGCTGGCGGTCATCGATACCCCCGATCTCGATCAGCAGCTTGCCCAGGCCCGCGCGGATGTCGTAAGAGCGCAGGCCAACGAAAAGCTGGCACAAGTGACCTATGCGCGTTTTAAGACCCTTGCGAAGCAAAACATCGTTACGCAGCAATCAAATGACGAAAAATTCGCGGACGCGAGTGCCAAGACCGCTGACGTGCAGGCTGCCGAGGCCAACGTGGCCCGGCTTGAAGCGCTGACTTCCTTCAAGAACCTGACGGCGCCGTTCGACGGGATCGTGACCGCGCGCTCCGTTGACATAGGCGATCTCATCAATGCGAGCCGTCAGACCTCGCTAAAAGCCTTGTTCGTGGTATCCGATGTCCACAAAGTGCGGATCTATGTGGATGTCCCGCAGGCGTTCCTTGGTGAAATGAAAGCAGATCTAAAAGCGACCTTGCAGCTTCCGGGCATGGACGAAACGTTCCAGGCCCGTTTGCTCACTACCTCCAACGCGGTTTCGCAACAATCTCGAACCGGGCTTGTCCAATTGGTGGCCGACAATCCGGACGGCAAGCTATGGCCGGGCGCTTTTACCATGGTTCACTTTCACATTCCCTCTGATCCAAATGTCCTGCGCATTCCCGCCACGGCGTTGATCTTCGGCCAGCATGGAATGCAGGTTGCCAAGGTTGACGAGGAAAACAAGGTCGTGTTGAGCAAAGTTCAGCTTGGCCGCAATCTCGGCAATTTTGTCGAGGTCGCATCCGGAGTGTCCCTCTCGGACCGGCTTATCGATAGCCCTCAGGAATCGATCGCGCCGGGCGAACCGGTGCGGATTGCCGGCGCGCAGGATCAAAGCGCGGCAGGGCGCCTGATGGAACAAGCGCGCGCACGTGGATTGAACGCGCAGGATGGCGACTAGAAGTGGACGGCGGCAATCGCAGAAGGATTCCCGGCACATGGGAATCGGGATTCCATGAAATTTCCTATTGCCGCAATCGCCTGCGACGCGCGTATCGAGGGCCTCGCATTTCGCCTTGCAATCCACCCGGAACATGGGGTGGTTTGCTTAATTTTCATGACAACAAATTCATAATCTCAGTTGCCGTGCGGGCGTATCGATATTGGTGCTCGAGCACCTCAATTATCGAAAAGACTAAAGGATCAGCTCATGACACCGAGCAAGAAATCGGCCTGCGCCTACGGGGCGCGGATAATGGGGCTTGCCGCGGCCATGTTGGCTGCCGCCGCGGGCATCGCTGGCGGCCAAGAGCTTTATCCGTCCCGCGCCGATCAAATTTACGGCGCCAATGCGAAGTTGAAACCACAATTAGCTCCGTCCCGCAGGGACCGCGCCCGTTTCAACCGCTCTGGGACGCGCGGCCGACAAGGGCTGGGCGCCAGTCCCCTGCACCCCGAAGGTCCAGGCAACTCGACACGGTGATCAGGGTCACGGCCAACGCGGGGCTCCGCCCAAGTTGCGGTATTGCCATATGTTGGCTGATCTCGCCAGAGGACAACGAGGCTTGCTGGCAAGAGTTTCGGCATCATCGGAGCGCTATTGCAGAGCGTCCATCATCGGCTGGATTTCTGCCAAGCGGCGCCCGAAAGTCGCGAAGCGCGATCCGTCATCGAAAGGCTACATTCAAGATCTCATAGCTCTTGCCGCCGCCCGGCGTAAGCACCTCTACGGAATCGCCGGGTTTCTTGCCAATCAAGGCGCGTGCCGTCGGCGAGGTGATCGAGACTCGTCCGGCCTTCACATCGGCTTCGCTCTCGCCGACAATTTGGTATGTCTTCCTTTCGTCCGTGTCCTCGTCGACGAGCGTCACCGTCGCTCCGAACTTGATCGTGTTGCCCGAGAGTTTTGAGACATCGATTACCTCGGCGCGCGATAATCTGTCTTCGAGCTCGGCAATGCGTCCTTCATTCAAGGCTTGCGCGTCCTTGGCGGCGTGATATTCGGCATTCTCGGACAGGTCGCCATGCGTTCGCGCTTCGGCGATCGCTTGGATGATGCGCGGGCGCTCGACTTGCTGGCGCCGCTTCAACTCCTTTTCGAGGGCGGAGTGGCCGCCCGCCGTCATGGGGAACTTGTCCATGCTCATCACTCTTTTCACGTCTGCCGTTTACTCCGCAACTGGAGCGTGACCGGGCTTTCCGTCCGGTCGCTTTGATTTGGCCTGATCCTAACTAGGAAACCAATTTTCCACTGGCAAAGATAATGCTCTAGGTTCGCCGGTTTTGGTCCAGGCGTAATTCCGCTTGTCTCGGTGTTTATTCTATCGCGATGCTTTCGCTAAGACGCAAAGCCGGCTTCGGGCGGCGCTTGCCAAAAGTGCTTTCCATCCACGCCAGACAGTAACAGACACCTTCCCGATACCGGCTGCAAGTGGTGTTTCGCCAATCCGCGATCGTGTCCTCCGCGCAGGTCCAGCCGCGCTTTAGTCAAAATAATCCTGCAACGCGCGAACCTCCAGATCGCCGGCGAGATAGGCCCGAATTCCCTGCGAAGCAGCGATCGCGCCAGCAAGGGTCGTATAGTAGGGCACCTTATGCAAGAGAGCGGCACGGCGCAACGACCGCGAATCGGCGAGTGCTTGCGCGCCTTCCGTCGTATTGAGCACAAGCTGGATCTCGCGGTTTTTGATCAAGTCGACGACATGCGGCCTTCCTTCCGAAACCTTGTTGACACGCTGCGTTAATACGCCCTCGCCATTAAGATAGCGTGCGGTGCCGCCGGTCGCGTGGATCTTGAAGCCGAGCCCCGCCAATAATCGCACGGTTTCGAGGACACGCGGCTTGTCGACGTCGCGCACCGAAACGAAGACCGTGCCTGTCCTTGGAACATTCGTGCCGCCTCCGAGCTGGCTCTTGGCGAAAGCGACCGGAAACGAGCGATCGAGGCCGATGACCTCGCCGGTCGAGCGCATTTCCGGCCCGAGCACGGTATCGACGCCTGGAAAACGGGCGAACGGAAATACCGATTCCTTGACACCGATATGATCGAGATGCGCCGGCCGTAATCCGAAGCTCGAAAGACTTTCCCCGGCCATGATCCGCGCCCCGATCTTGGCAATCGGCATGCCGATGACCTTGGCCACGAAAGGAACCGTCCGCGCCGCGCGCGGGTTGACTTCAAGCACGTAGATTTCGCCGTCCTTCAACGCATATTGCACGTTCATCAAACCGCCGGCCCCGAGTGCAACGGCGAGCTTCTTGGTCTGCGCTTCGAGTTCGGCGATCGTTTCGGGCGCAAGCGAGCGAGGCGGCAACGAACAGGCGCTATCGCCAGAATGAATTCCGGCCTCCTCGATGTGTTCCATGATGCCGCAGACGAACACATGCCGGCCGTCCGAAAGCGCGTCGACGTCGATCTCGATGGCGTCAGACAAATAGCGGTCGAACAAAAGGGGGTTCTTGCCGAGCACGGTATTGATTTGCCCGGTTTTGTCATTTGGATAGCGTGCCTTGACCTCGGCGGGAACGAGGCCCGGAAGAGTGCCGAGCAGATAGTCGCCGAACGCCGCTTCGTCGAAAATAATCGCCATCGCCCGCCCGCCCAGCACATAGGATGGACGCACGACGAGGGGGAGGCCGAGATCGGAGGCGACAATGCGCGATTGCTCGACCGAATAGGCGATACCGTTCATCGGCTGTTTTAGGCCGATCTTGTCGAGGAGCCGCTTGAAACGGTCGCGATCCTCGGCGAGATCGATCGAATCGACCGACGTCCCGAGAATAGCAATGCCCGCCTGCTCGAGCGCATGGGCGAGTTTGAGCGGCGTCTGGCCGCCGAATTGGACGATCGCACCCTTGAGCTCTCCTGCCTCGCCTTCCCTGGCAAGGATTTCAAGCACATCCTCGGCGGTCAGGGGTTCAAAATAGAGCCGGTCCGATGTGTCGTAATCGGTCGAGACCGTCTCGGGGTTGCAGTTGATCATGATCGTCTCGAAACCCGCCTCGCGCAGCGCGAAACTTGCATGACAGCAGCAATAATCGAACTCGATGCCTTGCCCGATCCGGTTCGGACCGCCGCCCAGGACGACGATTTTCTGGCGCGCCGTGGGATGCGATTCGCAAGCAGGCGCCAAGCCAAACGGCGGCCCGTAGGTCGAATACATGTAAGCCGTGGGCGAGGAAAATTCCGCCGCGCAGGTGTCGATCCGCTTGAACACCGGCCGCACGCCGAGCCTTTTGCGCAAGGCGGACACCTTCGCTTCGGGCACGCCGGCAAGACTAGAAAGACGCGCATCGGAAAAACCCGCCGCCTTCAGCATCCGAAGGTTCCCGGCGTCGCTCGGTAAACCGCGCGCGCGCACCTTGGCTTCGAGATCGAGAATTTCCGCGACGCGCGCGATAAACCAGGGATCGATGCCGCAGGCCTCGTAAATTTCGCCTGGCGGCAGACCATGCCGGAGAGCCTCCGCGACCACAAGCAACCGGTCCGGGGTAGGGCGCCCAAGGGCGGCGCGCAGCACGTTCATGTCGTCGCCTCGTCCCAGCCCCTCGATTTCGATTTCGTCGAGACCATCCAATCCGGTGTCGAGCGAGCGCAATCCTTTTTGCAGGCTTTCGGCAAAGGTCCGGCCGATCGCCATCGTCTCGCCGACCGATTTCATCGCCGTCGTCAGGATCTGCTCGGCGCCGGGAAATTTTTCGAATGCAAAACGCGGGATTTTGGTCACGACATAGTCGATCGAAGGCTCGAAGGAAGCAGGCGTCGCGCCGCCGGTAATATCGTTGGCGATCTCGTCCAAGGTGAATCCAACGGCAAGTTTCGCCGCGACTTTGGCGATTGGAAATCCGGTTGCCTTGGAGGCCAGCGCCGAGGAGCGCGAGACGCGGGGATTCATTTCGATCAAGATCATGCGGCCATCCTTTGGATTGACCGCGAATTGCACGTTGGAGCCGCCGGTCTCGATGCCAATCTCGCGCAACACCGCGAGCGCGGCGTCGCGCATGGTCTGATATTCCTTATCGGTCAAGGTCAGCGCCGGGGCGACGGTGATCGAGTCGCCGGTGTGCACGCCCATCGGGTCGATGTTTTCGATCGAGCAGACGATGATGCAATTGTCCGCCTTGTCGCGGACAACCTCCATTTCGAATTCCTTCCAGCCGAGCACGCTTTCCTCGACCAGAATCTCGCTCGTCGGCGAGGCGTCGATTCCCCGCTCGACGATCTCGATGTATTCCGCCTTGTTGTAGGCAACGCCTCCGCCGGTCCCGCCCAAAGTGAAGGATGGCCTGATGATCGCGGGGAGACCGATGTCATCGAGGATGGCAAGCGCTTGCGGCAGGGTTTTGATCTGATGCGAGCGCGGCGTCGCAAGGCCGATGCGGGTCATCGCCTCGCGAAAAAGCTTGCGGTCCTCGGCCATGTCGATCGCCGCGGCGCTGGCGCCGATCATTTCGACGTCGAATTTTTCTAGCACGCCCATTTTTTTCAACGAGAGCGCGCAATTGAGGCCGGTCTGGCCGCCCATGGTCGGCAACAGCGCGAAGCCGCCGGGAATCGCATTGCGCTCCTTGGCGATGATCTTGGCGACGATTTCCGGCGTGATCGGCTCAAGGTAAGTGCGATCGGCCATGTCCGGATCGGTCATGATCGTCGCCGGATTGGAATTGACGAGGACGATCCGGTACTCCTCTTCGCGCAGCGCCTTGCAGGCCTGGGTGCCGGAATAATCGAATTCGCAAGCCTGGCCGATGATGATCGGCCCCGCCCCGATGATCAGGATGGTGGATATATCCGTCCGCTTGGGCATTTGGTCTCGTCAAAGCGCGCAAAAAAGACCGCGTCTACCCGCGGCGCGTGCTTTTAGCAGAAGCCCGAACCATTGTCGTTGCGGTCCCAATGTCTCCGCAGAAGAGTTTATGGCCGGTATGAACTCGGAGAGCGGGGATGCGACATGCCGGCATAAAAAGTTTCTCTCTTGTGCCAACAAGCAAAGCAGGGCAGGGGCGCATCACTCCTTTGCGGCGGGGCTTGGCTGCCAGTCGCGCGCCATCTTTTCCGCTTCCGCCCTTTCGGCGGCGGTCAAAGCGCTCGTGAGTATTTCAAGATTTTTTTGGGCGACAGCATTGCCCTGTGTGGCGGCAAGGGAATTCCACATGTAGGCAGCCACATAGTCGCGCGGCACGCCTTGGCCTTGCGCATATATAAAACCGAGGTTGGATTGCGCCTCCGCAAATCCCTGGTCGGCGGCCTTCCGGTACCATTGAAGCGCCTCGGCGTCGTCGCGCGGCACGCCTTGGCCTTGGGCATACATCACGCCGAGGTTAGATTGTGCCTTCGCCAATCCCTGCACGGCGGCCTTCCGGTACCATTGGAGCGCCTCGGCGTCGTCGCCCGGCACGCCTTGGCCATTGGCATACATGACGCCAACGTTGTATTGCGCCACCGCATTTCCTTGCGCGGCGGCCTTCCGGTACCATTGAAGCGCCTCGGCATAGTCCCGCGGCACGCCTTGGCCGTGCTTATACATCAAGCCGAGGTTGTTTTGCGAATTCGCATCTCCCTGCGCGGCGGCCTTCCGGTACCATTGAAGCGCCTCGGCATAGTCCCGCGGCACGCCTTGGCCTTGGTCATACATCAAGGCGAGGTTGTACTGCGCGTCCGCAAGCCCCTTCTCGGCGGCCTTCCTGTACCATTGAAGCGCCTCGGCATAGTCCCGCGGCACGCCTTGGCCGTGCTTATACATCAAGCCGAGGTTATTTTGCGCTTCCACCAATCCCTGCGCGGCGGCCTTCCGGTACCATTGAAGCGCCTCGGCGTAGTCCTGCGGCGCGCCTTTGCCTTTAGCATACATCAAGCCGAGGTTGTTTTGCGCCCGCGCAAGCCCCTGCTCGGCGGCCTTCCGGCACCATTGAAGCGCCTGGGCGTAGTCCTGCGGCACGCCTTGGCCGTGCTTATACATCAAGCCGAGGTTGTTTTGCGCGTCCGCCAATCCCTGCGCGGCGGCCTTCTCGTACCATTGAAGCGCCTCGGCATAGTCGCGCGGCACGACCTGGCCTTGGTCATACATATTGCCGAGGTTGTATTGCGCCTCAGCAAGCCCCTGCGCGGCGGCCTTCCGGTACCATTTTACCGCCTCGGCAGAGTCGCGCGGCACGCCGTGGCCGCGCTCATACAACACGCCAAGGTTGTATTGCGCCGTCGCATCGCCTTGCCCGGCCTTGACCCGCTGAGTATCGAGGTCTTGACCGGCGAATGCCGGAAAACACAGGCCAAAAGCAAAAACTATGATCGACAGAAACTGGCGCATCGAGCCCTCCATGGGGTGCCCGCGACTGCGCGCAATATCGCGTGAGAGCTATAATATAATATTTTTCCTTATTGCATAGTCCTGGATTTTGGCGGAACCGACGCGCGCCTTGAGCGCCTTGACCCCTAGCTGGTAATCGCGGCTCAACCGGTATCGGCCACATAAAAAAGCGTCAAGGCCGCCGGATTCTCACGTCGAGATCAGGCTCGACTTCCAGCTGCAGGCGCAAATCGAGCAACGCGCCGCTGAGCGTATCGAACACATTTGCATCATCGGTCACGCCCGTGAAGGTGACCTGCACAACGCCATCGACGGTCGCGACTTCGCTCAGCTTCCCGCTTCCCTCCAGCATCCGCTTCTCGATCGCACCGGTAAGGGCACGTTCAACCTCGTTCGCGTCCGCCACAATCGCCTCCTCGCCAAGCCCACGATATAAAGCAGCCAGATCCAACCGGCGCGGCCGGAGCAGGGACGTAAAGCTCAACGTTTTGGCTCGGAGCGTGTCCATATTATGGCCAGGCGGGTTCACCGGCCCCTTTGTCATGCGACGTGCCGCGCTTGTTCAATAACCCCGGGCTTCGCAACAACGGCTCGCGGCCGGTCATTCGACTTGTGAAGATGTCCGAACCTCCGGCGTAAAAACCGGCCAAATCGTCTGCTACCTAATCCGGACATGTCATCCGCTATCGACACTGGGGCGAAAGCGGCTTGACGCGCGCCGCCGCCACCGGCATGACGCTAGCGCAAGGCCATGACGTTCGCTTGAATTCGCGAGGTCTGACTCTCGCAACGCTACGTGGCGGCCGCCACGTTCCTTTGGCCGCGGAACCGCGGGTCTTTCTTCTTCGTTGAAGTCGCGAGCGCGCATGAGCAGGGTCGCTTATGTCAATGGCCGGTATCTCTTACACCGCGACGCCATGGTTCATATCGAAGACCGCGGCTACCAATTCGCCGATGGCGTCTACGAAGTGTGCGAGGTCTTTCGCGGCGCGTTGATCGACGAGAGGCGCCATTTTGAGCGGCTCGCCTATTCGCTCGCGGAATTGCAAATCGCCGCGCCTTTACGGGAGGGCGCGCTCGAGGTAGTGGTCCGCGAAGTCATGGCGCGGAACAGGGTCGAGGATGGCTACGTCTATGTGCAGGTGACGCGCGGGGTGGCGCCACGTGACCACGTCTTTCCGCAAAAGCCCGCGCACCCGAGCCTGGTCGTCACGGCGCGCAAGGTCGATCCCGAAAGGAGCGAAATCAACGCGCGCAAGGGCATCAGCGTCATCACCACTCCCGACCTGCGTTGGAAGAGGGCCGATATCAAGACGATTTCCCTGCTGCCCAACGTTCTTGCGCGCGAGCTCGCGCGTGAGCGCGGCGCTTATGAGGCCTGGCTTGTCGATTCGCTGGGCATGGTCACCGAAGGGGCAGCATCGAACGCTTGGATCATCAGCGAGTCCGGCGTTGTCATCACGCGTCCGCTCGATCATTCCATCCTGCGCGGCATCACCAGGACCACGCTGATTGAGATCGTTGCGGCGGAAGGTCTGAAATTGGAAGAAAGAAAATTTAGCGTCGACGAAGCGTTTGCCGCGCGGGAGGCCTTCATTACTGGAGCAACGACGCTCATTATGCCGGTTGTGCGCATCGACGGGCGCGCGATCGGCGCGGGGATTCCAGGACCGGTCGCATCGAAATTGCGGGCGATTTTTCATGCCGCCGCCGCGCGATCCTTCTAACTTCCTAGATGACATTTCAGGTTAGTATTAAATCCTGATGACAATGATCAAAGTAGGGCTTGCGGCGCCGCCTATGGGTCTAATATGATTGGCGCCGGGAGTGGCCGGATCGCGTGTTTCTTAATCTAAGCGCCGTTCTTTGGAGGGACGGTATTTTCAGCGAGCTGGTTTCCAACCTGCCAAGATAAGATATGGTGTCGCATGGAACCGGCTTCGCATCGAAGGCGTTGAAGCGATCGCATAAGATGTCCATGGGGCAACCGTAGCCTAATGGCGCCAATGGCTTTTAATGAGCAATATGCGCCGGGCACGGCGCCAAGAACAAAAAGGATACTGGGACATGGGAGGGGAGCGGCCACAAAATCTCCAGGATACTTTTCTCAATTTTGTCCGTAAGAACAAGGTTCCTCTCACGATCTTCCTGGTCAACGGCGTCAAGCTGCAAGGTGTCGTCACCTGGTTTGATAATTTCTGCGTATTGCTGCGCCGCGACGGGCATTCCCAGCTCGTTTATAAGCATGCTATATCCACGATCATGCCCGGCCAGCCAATTCAGATGTTTGAGCCTGGCGACGAGCCGGGACACGCCGGGCCATAGGATAATTTCGCCAAGCCTGGAACCCGTTCTTAGGCGAATGATTTGTAGAGCATTCCGGCAATCCGATCTTGGCAACGCGCCAGCGCCATCGCAGCGGGCATTGTGATCGGGAAATGGGGAGTGTTGCATCGGCGTCCTTGCGAACGGTACAAAATCGGCGCTGAACGCCGGCCCGCAAACCAAAGGCGGCGCCGGACCAGCTAACGAGATGCCTACGCGCGCTCTGGTGGTCGGTCCTTATCTCGACACTGATGGGCGCCGCAAAGTGGAGCTGGCGGCGTCCCTCAAAGCGGCGCGCGGGCGCTCGCGGGAGGCACGCCTTGCCGAAGCAGTAGGGCTTTCCCAGGCGATCGGCGTAGAAATTGTCGCGGCGCAAATCGCTCCGCTTGCGCAAATCCGGCCCGCGAGCTACCTCGGCAAAGGCAAAGCCGCCGCGCTCACCGCCCTGGTAAGCGCCGAAGCGATCGACCTTGTCGTCATGGATTGCGCCTTGTCGCCGGTGCAGCAGCGCAATCTCGAAACGGCGCTGGCGGCCAAAGTCATCGATCGCACGGGA
This sequence comes from Methylocella sp., assembly GCA_050728695.1. Classification (GTDB taxonomy): domain Bacteria; phylum Pseudomonadota; class Alphaproteobacteria; order Rhizobiales; family Beijerinckiaceae; genus Methylocapsa. The sequence goes on from JBOHJV010000021.1 coordinate 19,020, forward strand.
CTAATTCTCGAAATTTTTGGGCGCAGGGCACGGACACGGGAGGGCGCGCTGCAGGTCGAGCACGCACATCTCGCCTATCAAAAATCGCGGCTGGTGCGGTCCTGGACCCATCTAGAACGTCAACGCGGCGGTTTTGGCTTCCTCGGCGGTCCCGGCGAAACCCAGATTGAGGCCGACCGTCGCCGCATCGAGGAACGGATGACCCGCATCGGACGCGACCTCGAAGGCGTCAAGCGGACGCGCGGCCTGCATCGCCAAAGCCGCCGCGCCGTGCCTTATCCAATCGTCGCGCTCGTCGGCTATACGAATGCGGGAAAATCTAGCCTGTTCAATAGGCTGACCGAGGCGGGGGTCATCGCCGACGACATTCTTTTCGCGACCCTCGATCCCACTTCACGCGGCATCGCGCTGCCGCATGGCGGCCGAATCATTCTCTCCGATACCGTCGGCTTTATTGCCGACTTGCCAACCATGCTTATCAAGGCCTTCCGGGCGACACTTGAGGAAGTCCTTGAAGCGGACGTCATTTTACATGTCCGCGATATCGCGCATGACGACACTGACGCGCAGCATGCCGATGTGGACGCCATCCTCGCCGATCTCGGGATCGATCCGGAGAGCGATCGCCGTCTCATGGAGGTTTGGAACAAATGCGATCTCTTGGGCGAAGCGGCCCTTGTCGCGTGGCGCGGCGTCCAACGCTCTTCGCACGGCAACCCAGTGATCGTTTCGGCATTGACGGGGCAGGGCCTCGACGAACTTCGCGCGGCGATTGAAACGCAGCTCGCAAGCGGCCGGATTGTCTTCGACATCGCGCTCGATCCGGCCAATGGCGCGGGGCTTCATTGGCTGCACGAGAATACCGAAATCATGGGCAAATGCGCGGCGGCGGACGGCGCCATTCATGTCCGGGTTCGGGTCATGCCGGAACGCGTGGAGCCGGTCCGGCGAAAATTTCCCGCCGCCGCCGCACGGCGTGGGTGAAGCGGGGCGGCCGTTTCCGGCCAAGCAGGGGGCGGATTCTCCATGGCCCTGGCACTATCATGGAACGCGGCGCGGGGCATGGCCGGACCAATGCCGGACAGGGGGTGATTTGCTTTTCGCGTTTTCTTTGCGCCGGTCCAAAGCCTTTCCATCTCCTCTAACGCCGCGTCACTCGGCGCTTTACTATTGGCCGCCAATGCGTTCTCAATAAAGCTGAAACGCCGTTCGAACTTGGCGTTGGCCCGGCGGATGGCGGGCCTCCGGATCGGCGTGCGCATCGCGGGCGAGTTTCGTCCTCCACGGCACGGGGATCGCGTCTAGAGTCGCGAGCGACAGGGTGTGCTCGGTCGCCGTTGCAAGGCTCAAGCGCGCCGAGTGGCCAGTCTTTGCGGGCCTACCTCGAAGCGCGGCAAGCTGCCCATTCCAGCCTATCTTTTTCAAGGGCGAGCGCGCTTGCTTGCCATTGCATATTCCATGGAGAATCCGCCCCGCCGAGGCAGAGAGGCTTAATGTGATCCACGACAAAGCCTGGACAAGCGCCTCGCCTCGCACCATTCGCTGGACACGCGAAAGCCGACTGGAAAGCCCTCCGCTCCCGCGGATTACGCGGAGTTCTGGCCGGCGCTGGAGGCTGCGGTGAATCCCACCAACGTTCGAGCGACCCCCAAGCGCTCGACGCTTCGTTTTCGAGCCATCGCCACCTACTCTCGGTATCCCGTACGGTAATTTCTATGTTCGGCAGCGCCTTCGGCAGTGCTCGGGAAGGCGCCGGGGCGGCGGCCGGGGGCGTCGCGGCGGGAAGCGTGTGGTAGGGCGGCGGGCGTTGAGGATCGCCGCCGCTAGAAGAATCGCACACGTAATGGCTGCCAAGCCCGTGACTGTTAATGCCACCGGCGCGATGGCAGCCTGATCGGCCATGGGAGTCGGCGCCGGTGCAAAAGCTAAGGATCAAAAGACCAATAAGCAGAAAGCGGAGCGCGTTCATTCTACCCAAGCAAGACGATGGTCTCGAATGTCTGCTCGATATCCCAGCCACAGCCGGTCGAAGGCCGGCGCAGGGCCGCCACGATTTCGATCAGAAAGCCGGACAACCCCGAGAGGGAAAGCGAGAGGGAGAGGCAATCGCACCCCTCGCCGTTTTTGCGATAAGCCGAGTGGGCGGCGGCGCTCCCGTTCAATCGAGCGAGATAGACAAAGCCTCGCGGCCCTTTGGCGTATCGACGACCTGCATCGTCACCGGCTGGCCTTCGGCAAGATTTTGGATGCCGGCCGGACCGAGGATCGAAATATGGACAAAAATATCCTTGCCGCCATCGTTCGATTGGACGAAACCGAAGCCCTTGTGGTCATCGAACCATTTGACTACCCCCGTGATCGAAACTGCGGTCGAAGGATCGGGCGCGCGGCGCTGCGGGCGGGGCGAATCACCAAACCCGCGCGACGGCGGCGCCCTTTCCGCCGCTCCAGTGGTGTCAACCTCGAGGACACGTGTAACTTGAGCACCTTTCATGCTATTGCTAACATTTACCTTCAACTTCGCGCCTGGGGGAACCGACTCATATCCCGCGGCCTGAAGCGCGCCGATATGGAGGAACGCGTCGCCGGTTCCATTGCTCAACTCGACGAAGCCGAAACCCTTTTCGGCCTTGAACCATTTGACGACCGCATCGATGCTCGGCCCGCTTGGCGGCGCCATTTCCTGGGGGCCGCTTCCGGCTCCGATGCCCGCGCGCGGGGTCCGGCTCGGCCGTGGCGAATCGTAGGGCGAAGGCCCATCGTCATCGAAACCGCGCTTCTTTGGTCCCCGAAAATCTCTACCTTTGCTCATGATGTGCCTGCTCGTCTCCACCATAAATCGTAACTACCATGGTCCTGGCGCGGTTGCCCCCGCGGGCTGACACCGGCGCATCGGCCACAATTTCCGAAAAACGCACACGCCAAAAGGCCGGCCCCGCAAGGTGCCAGCCCAAAAGCGTGCCAAAGGTCGTTGTTCCAAAATACCGTAAATCCCGTGTCCCGTAAAACATAGCAAGTGTCGGCTTGCTTGGCTACTCCTATCGGCACGGTTTGCCCCCGCGCAATTGGAAAAGACCGCTGGCCAAGGCGGCAATGCGCATAATGTATATTATGGAACGCCCAATACAGATCCGAGCGTGGCCGAGCGCATTCTCCGTGTGGATCTAAATTATAACGTTTGGTATCCGCGCATTATGTCACGACGCTGCAAAATGAGGTTAAAATTGACCGGCGTATCTCAGGCGCAAATTCGCATGCCATCGAAAGCGGGTTCGACATTTTCGGGAAGCTCGCTCTTGAGCCGCGCGAAATCGAGATCGCTATGAAGATTGGTGAGAATCGCGCGCTTGGGCCGCAATTTGGCGATCCAGTCAAGGGTTTCCGGCAACGAAAAATGACTGGGGTGCGGCGTATACCGCAAAGCGTCGACGATCCACAGGTCGAGCCCCTCCAGAAAACCGAGGCTCTGGGTGGGAACGCCGTTGAGATCGGGCGAATAAGCCACCTTGCCAAAGCGAAAACCGAGCGCGTCAATCTCGCCATGGTTAAGCTGGAACGGAACCGCGTCCAGAGGGCCACCGGGACCATTTATAGTTATAACGTGGGCTGTTAGGAGACAATGTTCATTTAGCAATGCGGGGTAATAGCTCCCAGCTGGCGTTTCGAAAATGTAACCGAAATTCGCGCGTACAACGGCCGAAGTGGCGGCGTCCATGTATAGGTCGATTTTACGCCGTGCCATGAGGACCAAAGGCCGGATCTCGTCAATTCCATGAATGTGGTCGGCATGCGAATGGGTGAGCAGGATGGCGTCGAGCCGGCTTATGCCGAGTTCGAGCAACTGTTCGCGAAGATCGGGCGACATATCAACGAGGACGTTCGTCGTGGCGCCGTTCGCGCCGGTGCGCTCGACCAAGATCGAACAGCGCCGGCGCCGGTTTTTGGGATTATTGCGGTCGCAAGCGCCCCAGCCTTGGCCGACGCGCGGAACCCCGCCGGAGGATCCACAGCCGAGGATGGTGAAGGCGAGGCTCACGCCGCTGCCGCTTCGATCGCGGGTGCAGGCATCTTGGAAAACAAGCGCAGCGCGTTGGCGCTCGTCGCCGCGGCGATCGTTTGCGGCGTAACGCCCTTCACTTCGGCCAATACCTCCGCGGTGGCCGCGACAAATGCCGGCTCGTTGCGCTTGCCGCGATAGGGAACCGGCGCCAGATAGGGCGCGTCGGTCTCAACCAACATCCTGTCCATTGGCACCGCGCGGGCTATCTCCCGCAGCGGCCGCGAATTCTTAAACGTCAAGACGCCGGAAAACGAAATATAGAGCCCGAGCGAAAGCCCGGTTTCGGCGAGCATGGCGGACGAGGTGAAGCAATGCAGAACCCCTGCAAAAGCGCCCTTCTCCATTTCGTCCCGTAAGATCGCGACGATATCGGCGTCCGCGTCGCGGGCATGAACGACAAGCGGCAGCCCGCTTTGCCTGGCGGCCGCGATATGGGTGCGTAACACCCTCGCGGCGATGGCGCGCGGGGCTTTGTCGTAATGATAATCGAGTCCGGCCTCGCCAATGCCGACGCATTTTTGGTGGCGGGCGAGATCGACAAGCTCGGCGGCCGCGACTTCTTCCTCATGCGCGTTATGCGGGTGCGTCCCGACCGTGCAATAGACGTCGTCATAGTCCTCGACGAGGCCGCGGATCGTCGCAAATTCCCGAACACGCGTCGAGATCGTGATCATCCGCTTAACCCCGGCCGCGCGGGCGCGTTCGACTACGGCATGGCGCTCGGCGGCGAAATCGTCGAAATCCAAATGGCAATGCGAGTCGATCAGCACGCTAGCACTCCCTGGAAGCCGTGGGAACAATGGTTCCCTCCAAGTGGTCTCCGAACCGCCCTGCTTCTTCCATTGCGATGTGACGCGGAAAAATCGCGGTCGGGGCCATTAATGATGATCCCGCCACAACACCTTGGGAGATCTCGGCATGGGCGAAGGTTCGCTTATCGGCCGGAACGCCCAAAAGGCCAAGCAGCTTGCCCATGGAATCCGGCATGTACGGTTGCGTCATGATCGCGATTACACGCAAAACCTCGGCGGTCACATAAAGGATCGTTTGCATCCGCGCGGGATCGTTCTTGCGCTTTAGCCATGGTTGTTCACTGGCGAAATAGCGGTTCGCTTCGCTCACAACCTTCCAGGTCTCGGTCAAAATCATATGCAAGGCATAGTCTTGCATTGCAGCGCGGGATTTTGCCGGAAGCGTCGCCGCTTGCGCCACGAGCGCCAGGTCCGCATCGCTAAGCGCGGCCGGCACCGGCATCTTGCCCTCGCAGTTCGCGGCAATCATCGACAAGGAACGCTGCGCGAGATTGCCAAGATCGTTGGCAAGATCGGCATTGATCCTGTTGACTATCGCTTCATGCGAATAAGTTCCGTCCTGGCCAAACGGCACGTCGCGCAGCAGAAAATACCGCAACTGGTCGGCGCCATAATGTCTTGCAAGCAAAAGCGGGTCGATCACATTGCCGACCGACTTCGACATTTTTTCGCTCCGGTTGAAGAGAAATCCATGGACAACGATTTGGCGCGGCACGGCAAGTTTGGCCGACATCAGGAACGCCGGCCAATAGACGGCATGAAATCTGGTAATGTCTTTGCCAATCACATGCGCGCTCGCCGGCCAGAATTTTCGGCGAAGCGCCGCGGGATCCGGGAATCCGGTACCGGTGAGATAATTCGCCAGGGCATCGACCCACACATACATTACATGGCGCGCATCGCCCGGCACGGGAATGCCCCAGTCGAAGGTCGAACGGCTGATCGAAAGATCGGTCAGGCCGCGCTCGACGAAGGCAACAATTTCGTTGCGGTATTTTTCCGGCGTCACGAAATCCGGGCTATCGCGGTAAAGCGTTAAGAGCTGGTCCTGGTAGGCCGAAAGCTTGAAAAAATAGCTCTCTTCCTCGACCCATTCGACCGGCGCCCCGGTCGGGGCAAGTCGGGTGCCGCCTTGTTCTTCGATCAGCTCGGACTCGTCGAAAAAAGCTTCGTCGCGCACGGAATACCAGCCGGGATATTTGGAAAGATAAATGTCGCCCGCCGCCGCCATCCTGGTCCAAAGCTCGCGCGCGGCCGCATGGTGGCGCGTTTGCGTGGTGCGCACGACGTCGTCGGCGCCGGCAAAAAGAGCGGTGCCCATTGTCTCGAATTGCGCCGCCGTGCGGTCGGCAAGCTGTTGTGGCGTCAGGCCTTCGCGTTCGGCGGTCCGATGCATTTTCTGGCCATGTTCGTCCATCCCGGTGACGAACAAGACATCGAAGCCGTCGAGCCGCTTGAATCTGGCAATCGCATCGGCTGCGATCCGCTCATAGGCGTGTCCGATATGGGGCGCGCCATTGGCGTAGGGTATCGCGGTCGTGATATAGAAGGGGGAACGGGCACTCATGAACTTGCAATTTTAACGCGTCGCGCGGTGCCGCCGGAGCCCCCGCGGCGTTCCGTTTCAGGATGAAGACGCCCGCGCCGCCGCCGCCAAATCGGCAAACAGGGAGAGGACAAATGGCCTCTTGTCCAGATTGAAGGTTTCGGTCTCGCGCGCCGTTTCGCTGAGTTTTTCCCATACAAGGGCGTAGGGCGCAAGCCGCGCGCAATTGGCTCCCGGACTCCGCGCGGCGCGCCTCACTCTGGTATCGAGCCAATCGTCGACCGTGGCGAGCATCGTCTCGTAATCCTTGCCGTTGTTGCGCGCCGCGACCCGGTCGGCCAACGCATGGACGTTGCTCCAATCTATCCGCGGCAGATCGTCCAACATGCCCCCGAGAATTGAGTCGAGCTCAATTCCACGATCGTCGAGGAGCCGCAAAACATTATGGATCGAGCCATGCGCGCGCGCGACCGCGGCCGCAAGCTTCGCTTCGCCGGCGGCGGACCATGGCGGTCCGAGCGCCGCGACGGCGTCGCCGATGTCCGCCGCCGCAAGCGGCTTGAGAAGAATTTTTTGGCAGCGTGAGCGCAGCGTCGCCAGCATGCGGCCGGGACGGAGCGCGACGATCAGAAACAGAGCGCGCGGCGGCGGTTCCTCGATGAGCTTTAAAAGCGCATTTGCGCTCGACGCATTGAGGTCTTCCGCGCGATCGATCATGCAGATCCGGTAGCCGCCCCGTCCCGCCGCCTGCTGGAACATATGGATGGCCCGGCGGACATCCTCGACCCGGATTTCGGCAAAAAACCTTTTGTCTTTTTCGTTCCACTCGCGGCGCAGGAGAACGAAATCGGGGTGCGCCTTCGCGGCGATCTGAAGAGAGACCGGATGGTCGGGGGCGACAAAAAGGTCCGTCCTCGCCGCGCCAGCAGCTGCCGCCGGATCGGGGTTCGCCAGAAGAAAACGCGCGAGGCGCCAGGCGAGCGTGGCTTTGCCGACGCCGGGCGGTCCGCCAAAGATAAAAGCCTGCGGCAAGTGTCCCGACAAATAGGATAGAAGGAATTGCCTTTCCGTTTCGGCATGACCGAAGCAATTATAGTTCTCGCGCGGATGCGGGGTACCCTCGAAACGATCGGACTCGGGACTGGTTTCCAAGATTTTGGGCGCCATCGTTCTAGCTACCCCTGGCCTGCTTGGCTTTTGCCGGAGCGATGAGCCTGTCAAATACAACCTCGAAAATCGCGTGCGCGACGTCCGCCTCGGCGCCCGCGGCGTCGATGACGGCGCAGCGCAAGGGTTCCGCCGCCGCGATCGCCAGGAAAGCGGCGCGAAGGTTCTCGTGAAATTCCAAACCCTCGCGCTCGAAACGATCGGGGGCGTGTCCCATGCCGCGCCTTGTCGCCGCGCGGGCGAGGCCGTAGGTCGCCGGAAGGTCGAGGATCAAGGTGAGAGAAGGCCGGACATCGCCCAAGGTGACGCGTTCGAGCGCGCTCAGAAACCGCGGATCGAGTTGTCCGCGCGTGCCTTGATACGCTCTTGTTGAGTCCGCGAACCTGTCGCAGACGACAAAAGTTCCCGCTGCTAGGGCGGGTTCGATCTTCTTGTCGATATGGTCGACCCTCGCCGCGGCGAAGAGGATCGCTTCGGCGGCCGGCCCAAGGCCCGCCACGCCGCCCGATAGAAGCACTTTGCGCAAGATTTCCGCGCCCGGCGATCCGCCAGGCTCGCGCGTGCCAATCGCTTCTGTTCCCGCCTCCCAGAGGTTGCGCAGGAGATGGCGAACTTGAGTCGATTTGCCAACGCCTTCGCCGCCTTCGAGCGTGATGAAGGATCCGCGCAAACTCGCGACATGGATTTGCGCCCCCGCCTCGCTCATCGCTTGACGGCGAATTTACGGAAGAGCCCGGTCGCATATTCGAGCCCGGCGTCCATGGCCCGGCGCGGCAGCGCGCCTTGCTCGACCGCCGCCGCCGTTTTCAAAGGCAGATCGAGGATAAGCTCTTTTTCACGAAATATCTTGAGACGCGCAACCTCCTGCCCAGCCTCGACCGGCGCGATTAGCGGGCCCGTGTAGACAACGCGCCCAGTGAATTTGCCGGTCGCCGTCCGGGGCACGAGAATCCTCACTTCTTTGTCGGCGACAAGCGGCACCTCCGAGGCGTTGCCGCCATAGACCTTGGCGTTGCCGATTGTCTCGCCAGCCTGAAAAATCGTTTTCGAATCGAACGAACGAAACCCCCAAAGCAAAATCTTGCGCGCTTCCTCGACGCGCTCCTTTGCAGTCGGCGCGCCGTAGAGCGCCAGGATCAGGCGCTGACCGTTTTGGACGGCGGAGGCGACAATACCATAGCCGCTTGCATCGATGTTGCCGGTTTTCAGCCCGTCCGCGCCGAGATCCATGGTCAGAAGAGGATTGCGGTTCGCCTGCTTGATCTTGTTCCAGGTAAAATCCTTTTCGCCGAAATATTTGTAAAGATCCGGGTAGGTCAGGATGACGTGATTGGCGAGAGCCGCCATTTCCCTGGGGCTCACTTTTTGATC
>JBOHJV010000022.1:0-27914 GCA_050728695.1 Methylocella sp.
GATTATCTGGCGTTGCGGGCCGCGCGCGAGGCGGAGCGGATCCGGCGCAGCGAGGATCATTTGGCGCGCGCTCAGAAGATCGCCCATACCGGCAGCATCGAACAGGATTTGCGAACTGGCGCCATCGAATGGTTCGGCGAAATCTACCGGATCTTCGGTCTCGATCCGAAGCTGCCCGCGCCGGTGGGGGCAGCTTTCCTCGCTCTCTTTCATCCCGACGATCGCGCCGCGTGTGAAACGCACAAGGTCGCTCGCGAAACCGCCGCCGCGTGCTGGCTTTATCACAGGCCGTGCGCTTCCATCCGATTTCGGATTGTCCAGCCCTCGGGCGCGGCGAGATGGGTTCGTCACGAAGCTGAATTGGTTTTGGATCAACATGGCGAGGCGGTCCGCTGGATCGGAACATACCGGGACGTGACTGAGGCTGTCGAGGCGGAAGAATCGCTCAAATTGGTCTTCGAGGACAATCCGGTTCCGATGTGGCTCTTTGATCCCGAAACCCTAAATTTTTTGGCGGTGAACAATGCGGCGGTCGGCCATTACGGCTATGATCGAGAGTCGTTCTTGAAGCTGACCTTGCTCGACATACTGCCGCGGACGGATAGGGACAATGTCAAGGGCGCGATTCGAAGGACACCTCAGTTTCGCGAGGGCGGCTTCAGCCACATTTGGCACCATATCAAGGCGGATGGGACAGAAATCGACGTCCGCACTTATTGGCGCGGCACCATGTTTGGCGACCGACCCGCGCAGCTTGTGGCGGTGATCGACGTGACGGAACAGCGCAAGGCCGAAGCACGCATCGCTCACATGGCGCATCATGACGCGCTGACCGATTTGCCAAACCGGGTGTTGTTTCACGAGCGTCTGGAGGAAGCGCTCTGGCGGGTGCGCCGGGAGCAGGACAAGCTCGCCGTTCTTTATCTCGATCTCGATCAATTCAAGAAGGTCAACGACACCTTGGGCCACGCCGCCGGCGATAGGCTTTTGCAGGCGGTGGCGGGTCGGCTGCGCACATGCTTGCGCGGCTGCGACATGGCCGCCCGCTTTGGCGGCGACGAATTCGCGGTCCTGCAAACGGGCCTCTCCGGACCGCATGAGGCGAGCATCTTGGCCGATGGCATCGTAAGGCTTTTGAGCGAGCCTTACGATATCGAAGGTCGACAGATCTTGATTGGAGCCAGCGCCGGCATCGCGCTTGCGCCAGCCGATGGCGCGACCGCCGAGCAACTTCTGAGGAACGCCGACATGGCGCTCTATCAGGCCAAGGGGGACGGCCGGTGCACCTTCTGCTTTTTCGAACCCGGCACGAGCGCCCGCGTTCGCAACCACCGCACGCTGGAACTCGATTCGCGCAAAGCGCTCGCGGCCGACGAATTCGTTTAACACGAGGCGGATCGCGCCGGCCAACGGCTCACAAGCGCGCGTCAGGACCTGCAGGCGCTAGCCGGAGCGTCCTCCAAGGCGCTTAGACTGATTCCAATAGACGTCCGAACTCATTCGATGGATCCGGCGCGAAAATTGAACGTTTGGAGCTGCCGTTCCAGCCAGGGCAACGTTTTATCGGGGCGGACAAAACGAATAGTATGGGTCAATTTAAGATAACCACATCGCCGCCAACTATAGTGGTGTTCAATTTTTCGGGAAATCCGAATTTGAGGCTTATACCAAGTCTCGTGGATGACGACTCATGGGGAGGGGCGTCATTGCGAGGAGCGAAGCGACGAAGCAATCCAGAAGTGATGACGGAAGGGGACTGGATTGCTTCGCTTCGCTCGCAATGACGGGGTCGGCATGGGTTCTCGTCAAAGATTTCTGGTCTTGGTTGCGCGCTATGGCTTTATGATCGTCCCTCTAGATCGGTCACACGCTCCGCGACACCGAAAGTCCAACACGTCGCCAGAGCGTCACGCTAGTCCGCTCGCTTTTGCGGATCATGCGCGGCGCGCCAGCCACCGCTCACGCCGCCACTTTCGCCGCGATCGCGGCGAGCGTGCGCAGGATTTGTCTTGTGCCTTCGAGCCTTGCGGCTTTCGTCTCGAAAGCGCGGACAAACACGATTTTCATGTCGGGGCGCACCTTGGCTTGCGGGCCTTGCTCCGCGACGTAGCGCACGAGGCCTTGAGGGTTGGCGAAGGAATTGCCGCGAAACGCAATGATGACTCCTCTTGGGCCCGCCTCGACCTTTTCGACATGCGCCTTTCGGCACAAAACCTTGATCGCGACCAATTGCATCAATTCCTCGGCTTCGAGAGGCAGCGGCCCAAAGCGGTCGATCATTTCCGCGGCAAAACTCTCGATTTCCGCATCGGATGTTAGCGCGGCGAGACGCCGGTAGAGGCTAAGACGCAGATCGAGATCGCCGACATAATCCTCAGGGATCGTCACCGGCGTGCCAAGCGTGATCGAAGGCGACCAGGTCTCCTCGGCGGGTGCCTCGATACCCGCCCGCAAGGCTTCGACCGCCTCGCGCAGCATCTCTTGATAAAGCTCGTAGCCGACTTCCCTGATGTGGCCCGACTGTTCGTCGCCGAGCAGATTTCCGGCGCCGCGAATATCAAGATCGTGGCTCGCAAGTTCAAATCCGGCGCCGAGCGTATCGAGCGAATGCAGCAACTTGAGACGCCGTTCGGCTTGCGCCGTCATGCCGCGCTTCGGCACCGTGAATAGGGCATAGGCGCGGATTTTCGCGCGCCCGACGCGGCCACGCAATTGATAAAGCTGGGCGAGACCAAACATGTCGGCGCGATGCACGATAAGCGTGTTCGCGGCGGGAATATCGAGGCCGGATTCAACGATCGCTGTCGAAAGCAGCACATCGTATTGTCCGTCGTAGAAGGCCGCCATCCTGGCTTCGAGCTCGGTTGCCGCCAATTGGCCGTGCGCGACCACGAATTTTACTTCCGCAACGTTTTGACGCAGGAAGGCGCTTGCTTCCTCGATATCGTCGATGCGCGGGCAAACATAAAAGCTCTGACCGCCGCGAAATCGCTCGCGCAGCAGCGCTTCCCGCACGAGCAATTCGTCAAACGGCGATATAAAGGTCCGGACCGCCAGCCGGTCGATTGGAGGCGTCGCGATGATCGATAGGTCGCGCACGCCGGTCATGGCGAGCTGAAGAGTGCGCGGAATCGGCGTCGCCGACAAGGTCAGGACATGAACCTCGGCGCGCAGCTCCTTGAGCCGTTCCTTGTGCTTGACGCCGAAATGCTGCTCCTCGTCGATAATGACGAGACCGAGATCCCTAAAACTCACCCTCGGACCTAGCAGCGCGTGGGTGCCGACGACGATATCGATTTCTCCGGAAGCGGCGCCGAGCTTGGCGGATTTGAGACCGGCGGCGCCAACCATCCGCGACATTTGCGCAATCTTGACCGGCAAATGCGCGAAGCGCGCGGCGAAATTTTGGTAGTGCTGGCGGGCGAGAAGAGTCGTTGGCGCGACGAGCGCCACCTGCTTGCCTTCGATCGCGGCGGCAAACGCCGCGCGCAAGGCGACCTCGGTCTTGCCGAAACCGACGTCGCCGCAGACGAGGCGGTCCATCGGCTGTCCGGAAGCCATGTCGTCCAAAACCGCGTCGATCGCGGCCTGCTGGTCGTCGGTTTCCTCATAGGGAAAACCCGCGCAAAATTCGGCATAAAGATTTTCCGGTGGGACGAGCTTTGGAGCCGCTTTGGTCTGCCGCGCGGCGGCGATCTTGATGAGACTCGCCGCCATATCGAGAACGCGCTTGCGGATGCGCGTCTTGCGCTTTTGCCATCCAGCGCCACCCAGTTTGTCGAGCTCAACTTCTGTCTCCTCGGCGCCATAGCGCGACAAAAGCTCGAGATTTTCGACCGGCAGATAAAGCTTGGCGCCCTCGGCATAATGCAGTTCGAGGCAATCATGCGGCGCGCCGGCGGCTTCGATCGCCTTCAGGCCGGCAAAACGCGCGATTCCATGATCGACATGGACGACAATGTCGCCCGCCGCGAGCGCACAGGCTTCGGTCAAGAAATCCTGGGCGCGGCGCGACTTGCGGCGCCCGCCTGGCAGCCGGTCTCCCAAGATATCCTGTTCGCCGATAAGCGCGAGACCTTGCGCCTCAAAACCTTGCTCGATGCCGATAATGGCCAGGGCCAGTGCGGAAGCTGGAAGGGCGCGGGCTTGCGCAAGCGAGGACACCGGCGCCGTGCCGGCGAAGCCGTGGTCGGCGAGGACATGGGCGAGCCGCTCGCGCGAGCCGTCCGACCAGGCGGCGAGGATGACCCGCTTGCCTTCTGCTTGCAGCGCACGCACATGGCCGATGGCGACGGCAAAGACATTGGCGTTTGGATCGGCGCGCTCGGGGCCAAAGGCGCGGCCGGGTTTTGAGCGGCAATCGACGACAAGACCTAGCCCAGCTTCCGGCTGCGTGAAAGGCACCACGGAGGCGACGCTCGCCGAGGCGATGCGCGCGCACCACTCCGGCCGCGCGAGATAAAGCGCGTCCGGGGGCAGCGGCTTGTAGGTCGAATGATTGGGATCGGCGTCATGCGCGGCCTTGCGCGCGTCAAAATAATCCTCGATCTGCGCGAAACGCTCGCTTGCGGCCGCTTCGGCGAGAGGATCGAACATCAATGGAGCGCCAGCGCAATAGTCAAACAAAGTGTCGAGTTTTTCGTAAAAAAGCGGCAGCCAATGTTCGAGACCTTGATGGCGGCGGCCCTCGCTGACGGCTTCGTAGAGTGCGTCGCCGCGGGTCTGCGCGTCGAAATGCGCGACATAGGCCTGGCGGAACCTTCGCATCGTTTCGCTCGTGAGCTGCACTTCGCTCATTGGCACGAGATCGACGCCGCGCAATTGGGCGGTCGTGCGTTGAGTCTCGGGATCGAAGGCGCGGATCGATTCGAGCGCATCGCCGAAGAAATCGAGGCGCGACGGTTGCGGCATTCCGGGCGGAAAGAGATCGAGGATGCCGCCGCGCACCGCATATTCGCCGGTGTCGCGCACGCTCGATGCCCGCGCGAAGCCGTTGGTTTCGAGCCATTCTACAAGCGCGTCGCGATCGACCACGTTGCCCGGCGCGGCGGAAAACGTGTCGCCCGTTATTTTGCTCAGTGGCGCCACCCGTTGGACCAGGGCGTTCACCGTGGTGGACAGGATGCGCGGACGCTCCAATGCGCCGCGCGAACGGGCAAGCCGCGAGAGAACCACGATCCGCCGTGCCGAAATCGCGGCGTCGGGAGAAACCCTGTCATAGGGCTGGCAATCCCAGGCGGGAAAATCGAGTAGCTCGATATCCGGCGCGGCGAAGCCAAGCGCCTCGCCGAAGGCGCGCGCGCGCTGCCCATCGCGCGCGACATGGACAAGCGCGACAGCCCGGCTTTCCGCGTGCTTGGCGACGGCGCGCGTGAGATCCCCGGCACAAAAGGCGTCGAAGCCATCGGCCACGGAGGAGAGGGTGAGCGAGCCGCCTTTCGCAAGCTCGCTCGCCGCGCGGTTGAAATTTATCGCACGCATGGATTGTGGCAATGCGTAGATTCACACATTCAATTGCGCATCGTTTGGGATCGATCTCGCAAATATAGTTCTTGCACCAAACCGCTCTCGCGGTGGCGCCAACGATCAGCATTGCGGCTAACCGAACGGGTTACGTCCCGGTCCGTTTCTTCAGCTTCTTAACTCTGTGCTTTTGGTAGTCGAACACCGCCGCCGCAAACGGCGAGGAGCGATGTGCTCGCACATGGGTCAGCGAAACAACAAGCGCGTTGCGACCTTCCTTGGGAACGATATGGCAGACGATGCCGCCTTCGTCGCCCGCATATGAGATTTGCGAGACGATTTCGCGTGACTTGACAGCGACGGTGACCTGTTGCGCTTGAAGATGCGCGATCAGCGGCGGCGTCAATTCAACTTCGAAAGGCACGGCTGCTTTCAACGCTGCGAGGAGCTGGTAGGTTTTCTCGGGCTTGTCGAGCGTGCGTGGCCTCGTACGTCCTTGAGTAATCTTCCGACTGCTAAGCGTACCTTCGTGGGATGGCTCAACGAAGCCATTTCTTTAACGTCGCACAAGATTATTTGCACGAAACCGCGCTCTCGGCGGGGAATCGTCGAAGGCCGTTGACGCTCAATTTTGTCCGCTCAAGCCGCTCCTCACATGTCGTATAGGCTCGCTGCGCGGTCTGTCGCGGAGAGAACACTCAATTCATTCTAAGAAAATCTCCAGATTTTATAGGTTGCAACCCAATGGTAGGACGCTCGAAAATATAGACCCATGCGCTAATGACTTCTCCACTCTTGAGTTTCACATCCTGCTTGCACCGTACATATTCCGTCGGTTCAGGGAACGTTGGACCACATTTTTCATAGTCATCAAGACGCGATAACACGCTATCCGCGCAACTCAGTTTATAAACTTCCCCATGAACAATGTCTTCCGCCTTTTCCGACGGGACGAGACCAGGATAGTAATCCACCATGAATAACTTGCCTTGAAAGGTGGCATCGTCCACAAATTTACCGTAACGCTCCAATAGTCGGTACATTTCACTGTTGCTGTCCCGGCGGAGAGTCCCATAAACGAATAGATAGCCGTAACTCATGTTGTCTCGCCCCTTCGGCGGACTTCTCTAACCGATGGAAAAAGTCAATGCGAAGTTTTCGCGAAACGCCAGACCAGCAGCGGGATTTACGTATGGACTGGACCGGCATGGCTATGAAAGGCGCGGATTCTTCGTAACAGCGACGTATCGTAAGAGCTAGGCGGTTCCGCCTCGCCGGTGAGCCAGCCGAAAACGTCGCGGTCCTCGGCTTCCAGCAACCGTTCATATTCGTCGAGCTCGCGGCCGCCAAGACCGGCGATTTCCGCGTCGGCGAACCGGCCAAGAACAAGATCCATTTCACGCATTCCGCGATGCCAGGAACGAAACAGAACACGGCGTCGCCTTGCGTCCAGGCTGAAAGTGGATGCTTGCAAGCAAGGCATGTTGCGCTCCACCGCCTCGCTCTTAGACAGTGGCTATCCAATCGCGCGCGATCTTGCCCCAATTGAGATAGGCGTCGAGGAGTCCAATGGCGATAAGCCCGTACCCCCAATAGTCCAGCCGAAGCCCGAAGAAGTTGCTCCGCTTTCCAGGATGGTCGAGGATTCTGCCGCAAAAGACGCAGGGTAGTCCCCAGAACAACATCGTTAAAGCGCCTGCTGTCTCGCTGCTCAGATGAAAAGCGGCGCCCACGCCGTCCGCGATGAATATACCAACGACAAAAAAAACGGCGACCAAATATCCAAAGCGAGAAAAGAAGTTCACGGCCCGGCCCCTTGTTTGGTATGCGAAGTCGCGCTTTCCCATATCGCGAAAGGGCGTAGCGCCGCCAGTGCGGATTTAACCGGCGTGAACGCAAGGCCAGCGCCACGGGCATAGCTTGCGTTGAGCGCAACGGCCGATCGATGCCGTGACGGGGTTTTGACGTCAACGACCAGCCGGCGGTGGCGCATCCGTTTAGACCCGCCGTTTGATTTCGGCATTCACGATCGCGGGGCCTTGGTCCCATAGATGGTTGCCGATCCGCACATAGGCGAGTTCGCGTTTTTCTTCCCGGACGCGGCCACCGAGGCGCTCGTCGTACCAGCTGGTCCACACCTGCCAGTCCTGCTTCTCGGCGGCGAGCCCCGCTTCCAATACCTTCCATAAAGACCGGAGCCGGACCGGTTGGCCGTTAGGCCACAGAGGCGCTCCGGCAATATCGGAAGCCGCCGCGCCTTCTTCCAAGCGCGTCGCGTCGGCGGAAAGCGCGGACCAAAAAAAGGAGCCCGCGGCGCGGGCGGCGGCGGCGGCGCTGACGGCGCGGGCGGCACTGGCGGCGGAGAAAAAATGGCCGAAGCCGAAGGCGGTGGCGTCGACGGCGTGGGCGGCGTCGCCCCGTACGGCGAGAGCGGCAGTGGCCGCGGCATAGGCGGCGTCGGCATGGGCGCCATTGGCGGCGTCGGCGTGGGCGGCGGCGGCATAGGCGGCGGCGTCAGCGGCATAGGCAGCGTCGGCGGCAAAAGCGGCATAGGCGGCGTCGGCGGCACAGGCGGCGCCATAGGCATCCGCGGCGGCGGGGGCGGCGGCGGCGGCATGGGCGGCGCAAGCGTCGGCGGCGGCGGCGAGCTCCATTTCATGGGCCGGATATTTGCCCGCGACCCATGCAACGGCCGCGGCACGGAAAACCGGCAAAACGACGTCGCGCATATAGCGCTGGCGCTCCGCCGTCAGTAAGATCGGCAAGACGCGCAAGGCCGCTCGAGCCGCAAGCGCCACCGAAACGTCGCGCGGCCGAGTTCGCAGCCACGCCCTCAATTCGTCGTTGTTCTTGAAAGTGGCCAGCGGCGCCTCCTAAACCTTCGGCGCGCTCAGCATGCGCGCTGGCCCAAGATTCGGCAAGGGGTTAATGTCTTTTCGGGACGCATGCTCTCATCCTTCGAGACGGCGCCTCCGGCGTCTGCCTCGGAATGAGGCGAAGGGACCCAACATAAACCCTATCGCGCCTTTTTGCTTGTACCAAATTCCGTCTCCGTATTTCGCCGCGTATTTCGCCGCGCGCCGCAAATCCATGTTTGCGCAAAGTCTCAGTCGCACCAAACCGTGTGGCGCGACACGTTTTGGTTCTCTCGTCGCGGCGGGCGGGCCATCGGCGGCGAGCAAGCAAAGAAACGCGTGCACGGCCCGCTCTTGAAGACCGCGAGCCCTACAGCCGCCGCGTGCTGCCGGAGCGCACCAATGACCCTTGGCTGCCCAATCCCTTGGCAAGCGCCAAAACCGGTCGCGGCTGAGCGCTACCGGGGATCGATGTCGTTTTCCGTGCCACGTCCAATCCGACATGCTGGTCCATGGCTGTTCTCCGCAAGGCCGGTTGTTGAAAAAAAAGAAGGTCGCGAAACCTATGTCAATCCGCGGGAGGACCGCCACGGCCTCGTCCCTCTGGCGAAAAAAGGCGCTTCGCCGCAAGGGACGATGCCCGCTTGCTCCGTGCGGGTGTGCCATGTGCGATCGAAACCGCCGGGAGCGAGCCCCGGTGAGAGGGTTTGCGCGGATAAGACGGTGCATCGCGCCGGCGCTTTTGCTATGCTGGGGCTCATGCTTAAGCGCGCTGCTTCCACAACCAAGTAGAGGCTTTCGCCCGCGGGGTCGTTTCGGCTAAGTTGTTCATGCGGCCTCTCATCACAACTCATCCTTCACCGAAAGCGGGTACTAGCGTTGCATATGCAAAATTCAACAAGGTTGAACCATGGATCGCATTCTCGTGCTCGTCCGCCACGGCCAAAGCGACTGGAACCTAAAGAACCTTTTCACGGGATGGCACGATCCAAATCTCACCCGCCAAGGCGAGGAGGAGGCGCGCGCGGCCGGGAAAAGCCTCAAGGCGCACGGTCTTTCCTTCGATCGCGCCTTCACCTCCAATCTCGTCCGCGCGTACTATACCTTGCAATTGATCCTCGCCGAACTTGGCACGCCAAAACTCGAGACCGCGCGCGATCGAGCCCTCAACGAGCGCGATTACGGCGTGCTTTGCGGCCTCAATAAAGACGATGCCATACGGAAATGGGGCGACGAACAGGTGGATCTCTGGCGCCGGTCCTACGATGTTCGTCCTCCGGGCGGGGAAAGCTTGAAGGACACGGTGGCCCGGGTTCTCCCCTTTTATTGCCAGAAAATTCTCCCCGCGGTGCTCGGCGGCCAACGTGCGATCGTCGCGGGGCATGGCAATTCGCTCCGCGCCCTCATCATGGTTCTCGACGGGCTGACGCCGGACACAATTCCTGAATTGGAGCTCGCCACCGGGGTTCCGCTGGTCTACCGGCTAAAACCAGACTCGACTGTCGCAAGCAAAGAGATGCTAACTCCAAAATGCATTACGGCCTGATTCGTCGCGACGCGGTCCAAAGCGTGCTCATGCAGGATTTGACCCGACCACTCGAGGCGACGGCCGCCAAAAGTTTGGCGCCGGGGCTCACGTTTTTCCCGCGCTATCTCGATGACGCGGCGCAACAAGCACTCGCCAAGGAGATCGCCGAAGCCGTCTTGCAAGCGCCGTGGTTTTTGCCGCGCATGCCGCGCTCGGGCAAAGCGTTCTCGGTCAAGATGACCAATTGCGGTTGCCTTGGCTGGGTGTCGGACCGCGAGCGAGGCTATCGCTATCAGGCGACGCATCCGGTCACCGGCATTGCCTGGCCCGCGATTCCTTTGACGGTGCTGAACATTTGGCGCGCGTTGGCCTCCTATCCGCATTTGCCCGAGGCCTGCCTGGTCAATTTCTACGATTTTTCCGCGCGGATGGGCCTGCACCAGGACCGAGACGAGGCGGATCTCGCCGCGCCGGTGGTCTCGATTTCGCTTGGCGATAGTTGCTGCTTCCGGTACGGCGGTTCGCGGCGCGGCGATCCAGCAAAGAAGCTCGAACTGCGTTCCGGCGATATTCTTGTCACGGGCGGTGCCGCGCGGTTGATGTTCCACGGCGTGGACAAGATTTTTGCCGGCTCCTCCTCGCTGTTGCCGGGGGGCGGACGGATCAATCTCACGCTTCGCCGGGTGACGCGCCCCTGACCGGTTCGCGCCCAGTAGGAAAAATTGCCATGCCCTCGAACGCCGCGCGCTATAGTCTGCCCTTCATCCTAATCCACTGGGTATTGGCTCTGGTCAGCTTCGTTTTGCTTGGATTAGGTTGGTATATTAATTATATACCGCCGGCGCCCCCGGCGCTTAGCTTTCTATTAGATCTCCACAGGTCACTTGGGCTTACGGCCGCAATACTGATTTCCGTTCAGATCCTGATGCGGATTGTCTTCAAGCCGGCACCATTCCCTAACGATTTTCCACGGTGGCAAACCATATTAGCCTACACAATATATCTGCTTATATATTTTTTCTTCATTTTGTTGCTTATCAGCGGATACTTCCAGGATGTTTTCAGCGGGACCCCCGTACGGTTCTGGGGCACCCCTCTGCCCGCCTGGGGTACAGTTGACGTAACGTTAGCCGGATTTTTTGGGACAATACATAAAATCGTGGCATTTGCATTGGCTGGGTTGATTTTTGTGCATGTGGGTATCGTTGGGCTGAATATATTCCAACATCCTGGAATTGCCGCGCGAATGCTGCCAGTTGGGGCGCAAGAGGCCCGTGGACTCACCCCAGGGGGAACGCAATCCCTGATCGCTTCTAGGATAGCGCAAAGCTTAGGAAAAAATCTACGTCTTTTCGGCTGGATCGGATTTTGGCTGCAGTTCGTGCTTGCTTTCATTTCCGCACTGTTATTGGCATTTGCCGCGACAGGCCGTGCATTCAACCCTGGCACGGCATGGTTTGGCGACGCCCTTTATTGGGCTGGCTGCGGATTTTTGCTTTCGTGTTTTGCGGTCGTGTTGGCCTTCTGTTACACCCGAGGAGGCCGAAAAGTCATTTCGAGACCGGATTCTTATCTTAACCAAGAAAAGAGAGCCGCGTTTTGGTTGCTCGGTGCGGGCATGCTCACCGGTCTTTTAGGAGTATTTATTTCCATTACCGGTGTTGTTGTTAGTATATCATTGTTAATAGCGAAAACAATATCATTGCCACCTGGCACGATGATCATGGACCCTACTCTTATAATTAGAGCCATAGACGTAATCGTACTAATGGTAAATTTTAACTTGCTCATCGCGCATTCAATTGGCACGGGCATAACTTTATTATTAAGTATCCGCGTGTCGAAGGCGCGTCGTGAATACATTGGAATAGTATAACGTAGGGGGTGAGATATTTATAAGATGCCTTGCAGAAATTGTTGTACTTAACGGTGCCTGCACGATCATGGCTCGGTCGCGATGCCGGCGAGGTTTGCCGGCATCAGGGATTCGGGGAGGGTCAGGCTCCGGGTTCCATGCTCGCCTTGCACCTCGATTTTATAGGTGAACTTGTCCGCCCCCATTTCCGTCGAAACCGGCGGCGCGCCCTTGTCCAAGAGGTTTTGCAAGGCGGTTTGCTGCTCGGGCGATAACGCGGAGAAATGCTTTTCGCCGCGCCGGATTATTCCGGCAAAACCGCCCGAGCGCTCGACAATCACCTTCATCGCGTCTTGGACCGGCTGCTCTTAGCTTTCTTCTTGAGCGCGCCACGCGCGGCCTTGCCGGCGGCCCGTGACGGAGGGAGCGGCTTTTTCTTTTTTGTCTTAGGCAGCGACGGCGCAATCGCAACCTCCCGCATCCGGGGCGCGATTACATAGGCGCCGGCGATATTAGCCAAAAGTGCCGTAGAGGGAGCTTCCTCCAACACCCCGACATCGGCCCAGGCCTTGGCGACCTTCGCGGCGATCGACGAATCTTCCGGAAAGAGATCGCGTGCGACCGACACTGTTTCGGCCGCGCATTTCGCGAAATCGGCGTTGCCGGTCAGCCGTGCCGTCAGGGTGACATACCAGATCTTTCCAACTCTTTCCCAGGCGTTGCCGCCGATCGCCTTTGCCGCAAGGACGAAGGCGCGGCTGGGGATTCCGGAATTGGTGTGAACGCCACCGTTGTCCGCGTCGGTCTGGACATAATCTCTCATATGCCCCGGCTGTGGATCCTTGCCGAGCCTCGGATCGTCGTAGGCGGTGCCGGGATTGGCCATGTCGCGCAGCGCCCTCCCTTTGAAACCAGGCGCCATAATAGCCGCCCCAATCAGCCAGTCTGCTTGCGCCGCGGTCTGGCCAAGTGCCCATTGCTTGACCATCGAGCCGAAAACATCCGACATCGACTCGTTCAGCGCGCCGGGTTGATCCTGATAAGCAAGCTGGGCCGTAAATTGGGTGACGCCATGAGTCAGTTCATGCGCGATGACGTCCAGCGCGGTAGTGAAACGCTGAAAAATCACACCGTCGCCGTCGCCATAAACCATCTGCTGACCGTTCCAGAACGCATTGTCGTAGTTCTCGCCGTAATGCACCGACGAGACCAGCGTTTTCCCGTGATTGTCCACGGATTCGCGTCCAAATATCTTATTGTAGAAGTCCCAGGTAGTGCCGGCGTTGTCGAAGGCTTCGTTCACCGCCTTATCCCGATTGGGCGTGGTATCGGTTTCCGAGCGGACGGGCTCGCCCGGAAGATCGTTCGTGGCCTGGCAATTGAAGACCTGGCGGCGCAGGCCTTGGCGCTTAAGCGCCGCGGGGGAGGGCGCCCCCGTACTAAGCTGGGCGCGGAAGGCAACGAGACTTTGCGTCAGCCGCAGGGTGCGGCCGGCTGTTTCGGCGAGAGCGGGGTCGCCGCTCGTGGCCAGACGCTGCAACATGTGGGGCGGGACGATAAAACAGCAGGGGCAGCCCTTCAAATTTGCATCGAAACGCGCTGGGTGCATTGGTACCTCCTCATGTCTCACGGGAAAATAGACTTCCGTAATCGCATTGCACTAAAACGTGGCCTCCTGCAGCCGTAAGGTATGACGCAAATTTCGCTCTGTCATCAGTGATTATCGATGCGATGGCGGACAAAGCGAGCAATTCTTAGGTTCTACCCTGATCGCGACAGCGCGCGACGCCGGAGTTTTGCATGAAGATTTCCCTGATCCAGATGAATTCGATCAGCGACAAACCCGCCAATATCGCCGCCGCGGCGAAGCTCGTCGAACAAGCCGTCGCGGAGGCGCGGCCGGATTGGATCTCCTTGCCGGAATGTTTCGATTTTCTCGGCGGCGACCGCATGGCCAAGTTGGCGGCGGCCGAAACGCTTCCGGGCGGCCCGGCATATGCCGCTATGCAGAAGCTCGCCAAGGAACATCAAGTTTACATCCATGCCGGTTCTATTCTCGAAAAGCCCGACACCGGGGAGCGCATCTACAACACAACCGTGGTTTTCGACCGCGCGGGCGAAGAAATCGCGCGCTACCGCAAGATCCATATGTTCGACATCACCGCGCCAGACGGCACTAAATATAACGAAAGCGCGGTTTTTGCGCCGGGCGATGCCACCGTGACGTACCGCTGCAAAGATATGATCGTCGGCTGCGCGATCTGCTACGACATAAGGTTTCCAGATCTCTTTCAGGCACTGGTCGCGAAGGGCGCGCAAATGATCGCCTTGCCGGCGGCTTTCACCCTGCAAACCGGGAGGGATCATTGGGAAACACTCTGCCGCGCGCGGGCGATCGAGACCGAGGCTTATGTTTGCGCCTCGGCGCAGACCGGCGCCCATGTCGCGGGCAAGGAAATGCGCCAGACCTACGGTCATTCCCTCGCCGTCGACCCTTGGGGCCATGTCATCGCCATGGCCACCGACGGTGTCGGCATCGTCTCGACGCGGATCGATCGCGATCTCGTAAAAAAAATTCGCGCGCAAATCCCATTGGCGGAACATAAGGTGCGGTTCGATTGAGCGGGAGGCCTGGACAGCGCCTCGGCTTGCTCCGCCTTTTTTGCTGCGTCGCGGCCGTCTTTATTCCCGCCTTCGGACCGGGCTTCTTCGCGAACGCGGGCCTTGCCGGCAGCGCGCCGGCCAAAATGGTTTGGCATCGCGGCGAGCTTGGCGATCCTGGATCGCTCGATCCGCACAAGGCGACGACCTTGATCGAGAGCAATATTTTAGACGAGCTTTTCGAGGGCCTTGTCACGCTCGATGCGCGGGGCGAAATCATTCCGGGCGTCGCTTCGAGCTGGACGGTTGACCCTGGCGGCACAGTTTATGATTTTAGGCTTCGCCCAGACGCGAAATGGTCGAATGGCGACAAGGTCGCGCCGGAAGATTTTGTCTACGCCTTCCGGCGGCTGATGGCGCCCAGGACGGGCGCCCCTTACGCCAACATCCTCTACACGCTGAAGAACGCGGAAAAGGTCAACAAGGGCGAGCTCCCCATGGAGGCTTTGGGCGCGCGCGCCTTGGACGAAACGACGCTCGAAATCGCGCTTGAGCAGCCAGCACCCTATTTTATCTCGCAGCTCGCCCACATGACCGCCAAGCCGCTCCACCGGAAATCGATCGAGGCCTTTGGATCGGACTTCGTGCGGCCCGCCCATATGGTGACGAATGGCCCTTTCATGCTAAAGGAATTCACCCCGAACGATCGGCTTCTACTGGTCAAGAACCCCTATTACTACGATTCGGCGCATGTCGCGCTCGACGAAGAGATTTTTTATTCGCTGGAGGATCGCTCGGCGGCGCTGCGCCGTTTCATGGCCGGCGAAATTTTATCCTACGACGACGTTCCGGTCGAACAAATCGCTTTTGTGCGCGCAAATTTGGCCGAGGCGTTCAAGGTGACGCCGAACCTCGGCAGTTACTTCTATGCCTTCGATACCCGCCACAAGCCGTTCGACGACCGGAGAGTGCGCCAAGCGCTCGCCATGGTGATCGACCGCGAGTTTCTCGCCGAGCGCATTTGGGGCGGCACAATGGAGCCCGGCTACAGTTTTGTGCCGCCCGGAATTGAAAGTTATGGCGCCCCCGCGACCGTCGCGTGGAAGGATATCGACCCCTTTGAGCGGGAGGACGAAGCGAAAAGGCTGCTCGCCGAGGCGGGCTTCGGCCGAAGCGCGCAAAAACTCGAGGTGGAAATCCGCTTCAACAATTCGGAAAATCACCGCGAGACAGCGGTCGCGATCGCCGACATGTGGAAAGCACTTGGCGTCGAGACCAGGCTCCTTGCCACCGACGCCACGACCCATTACGCCTTCTTGCGGGAAAAGCCAGCGTTCGGCATCGCGCGGTCCGGCTGGTTTGCCGACTACCCGGACGCGCAGAATTTTTTGTTTCTTGGACAAAGTGACAACCAAGCGCTGAATGTCGCGAGCTTCACGAACAAGACTTACGACAGGTTGATGCATGAAGCGCAAGTGGAAGGTTTGCCGCGGAGGCGCCGCGCCATCCTGCACGAGGCCGAGGCGCTGCTTCTTGATGAGCAGCCTTTTCTCGTGCTTCTCACTTACAAGTCCCGCAACCTTGTATCGCCGAAACTCAAAGGCTGGGAGCCCAATGTGCGCGACAATCATCCCGGCCGCTTTATTTCGATTTCGCCATGAGTGGATCGCCGCTTAGGTCAATGGCCCAAAGAGCGGTTGAACAGTAAGGCTGGCGCCGTCTCGTCGCATGTTTCGCCGATGGAAAGTTTTAGTCGCGGGCAGTTTGCGGCAAGAGCGGTGCTGTCCAAAATATCAGGCACCCTTGTATGGCGGACGCAGACCGCGCCGTCCGCCCGCCAGGCGGCCTCGAAGGTCATCCCCGGCGCCGGCTCGTCGCGCTGGATGCCGATCGTATCGAAAGTGTCGATCGGCGTGCTATCGCGCGTATGGCCAATTCCGTCGCCGCAATAATCCGCGCGGACCCGCCGGACACAGGCCTGATAGTAGGGAGCGAGGGAAACATGGTTCGGTCCAATACCCCAGGGTTTATAGCCGAAGCGGACACATTTGCCCTCGGCGCCTCCGGTGCATGTCAGCAAAATGCCGCCGCGCGTGGCTTCGTATCGCCCGTCCGGCGTAAAAGCCCCGGCAAGCGGGAAGCCGAGGCGGCGGCCGTCGGCATCGGGAAGACAAAGATTGCGCCATTCCCCGGTGGCCGGATCGTGTTCCGAGAGGGCGTAGAGAACGATTTCGCCCACCGCGTCCTGGCGATCTCGCTCGACCCCGTCGATGCGGATGCGCCGCTGCTGCCCGCTCCCGTCGCCAAGGACCAGAATTGTGCCCGGCAGCTGGTCTTGCGGGAGGACCCGCCCATCGCTTAGCGTGACGCGAAAGGCTGTCCCCTCCGCCTCGACACTGCGCGCGGCCACACTTCCGGCCGCCATTGCCGGCGAGCCAAGCGCGCACAGCCCAGCGAGGGCAAGAAGACGGGCCAGCCGACATTGCATCCGGAGGCCCGCCCAAGCTCAACGAATGGCGGCGTCCGGAATGATGACGCCCTCCACTTCAACGCCATTTAAATCGCCGAGCGCAGAGCCCGTCGTACTGCGGGCACTGGCGGGGTTTTGCGCGACCGCGGTCGCGGAGATCCCCTGCAGGTTGGTCCCGTTGGAGCTGATCTTGTTCAAGGACGTGCCGTTCAAGGACATGCCGTTCGACGAGATCTTGGCTCCCGCCGGCGTGACGCAGCTCAACAATGCGGCGATGGCCAAGGGCGCGCCTATGACCAAGGCAATACGAGAAAAGTGTAACATCGCTTCCTCCAAGGCAAAAAATTTGGAGCTGGCAAGAACGAAGGACGATATAGACTGCCTACGGCTGCCAGGTTACCGCACATGGAGTTCTAGCACCCCCCGCTGTATTGTAAATACCAGCGGCAGATGGACGTGGCCGGTGGAGGCCGCGCTAGCAATAGCATCCAGTTCCGTGGGAAAAGAAAGAGCTAAGAGCCTGTTTCAAATGCATGATCAGAATCGAAGCCCTCATCCTGAGGAGGCGCCGAAGGCGCCGTCTCGAAGCACGAGGGCGCACCCTTCGACACGCCCACCCTCATCCTGAGGAGGCGCCAATGGCGCCGTCTCGAAGGACGTGGTCTCCCCTCCTTCGAGACGCGAGCTTCGCTCGGTCCCCGGCGATAAGGACGCGGCTTATAAAACAGGCATTAACCCATGCTTCGTTTTTTTCTTGCTCGTGTCGCGACGGCGGTTCCGGCGCTTTTTATCATCATCGCCCTTTCCTTTTTCCTCATGCGCCTCGCGCCCGGCGGACCTTTCGATACCGAGCGGACGCTCGATCCGGAAATCGCAAAAAATCTACGCCGTATCTATCGGCTCGATCTGCCGCTCATGCAGCAATTTTGGCTCTATCTGCAAAACCTCGCCCGCGGCGATCTTGGTCCGAGCCTGCATTGGCGCGATTTCACCGTCAACGAACTCTTTGCCATGGCGCTGCCCATTTCGGCGGCGCTCGGCGCGAAGGCCATGCTCGTCGCGATTTTTGCGGGCACGGCGCTTGGCCTAGTTGGAGCGACGAGCAAGGGTCGAATTGGCCCGCACGCTGCCGATGGCGCGGCGATATTCGGAATCGTTTTGCCAATTTTCGTCGTCGCTCCGCTCCTGCAGCTTGGATTTGGTTTGACTCTCCATGCCTTGCCGGTCGGCGGCTGGAACGACGGCGCGTGGCAAAACCAGGTCTTGCCGGTGATAACGCTCGCTCTTCCGCAGATCGCCATCATCGCGCGGCTGATGCAAGCGTCACTCCGCGACGCTCTTGCGATGCCGCACATCCGGACGCTGCGGGCTTTTGGAATGCCAGGCCATCACATTTACCTTCACGCTCTTCGCCCCGCATTTGTGCCGGTTGTGTCTTATCTTGGCCTTGCGGCCGCCAATGTGCTCACCGGATCGGTTGTGGTCGAGACCATTTTCGGGATTCCGGGCATGGGCCGGTATTTCGTCGATGGCGCGCTCGGCCGCGATTACACGCTGGTGATGGGCACGGTCATTGTCGTCGCGGCGGCTGTGCTTTTTTTCAATCTCATCGTCGACCTCATCCTCGCTTGGCTCGATCCAAGAGTGCGCTATGATGCGAGGCCGCGATGAACGAGGCTTTGCATTTGCGTCTCGCCGCGGGCGCGTCACGCGATTTGCCAATTCGAGCGAGCCTCGCCATCCTTGGTCTGATCGCGCTTCTTTGCCTCATCGGTCCGCTTGTTTCCGGCCATTTGTACGATCAGGTTTATCGCGATTACGTCCTCGTTTCCCCCTCGCTATTCGCGCATCCGGACGCGCGAGAAACGCGCGAGGCGCTAGACGGGATCGCGCGGCGGATGCGTGTGCGTGTCGAAGCCTCGCGCCAGGTTGGCGAAGTTCTGCGTCTGACGTTTGGCGCCGATAGGCGAATTGATCCGCGCGCTTTGCGGGCTTTTGAACGCTCCGACGTTTTCGGGCCCGCGCGGATTGTCGAAACGCGTGACGAAGGCCGCCGCCTTTCCATCGACGCGCCCTTGAAGCGGACGGTGTTTCTGTTCGGGACCGACGCCAACGGACGCGATCTCTTTACCAGGACGCTCGTCGCCGGGCGCATTTCGCTCGCCGTGGGACTGCTTGCCTCTTGCGTGGCACTGACCATCGGTGTCGCCTATGGCGCCGTCGCGGGCTATGCCGGCGGACGCATCGATGCGCTGATGATGCGCATGGTCGAGATCGTCTATGCGCTCCCTTTCATTTTTTTCGTGATCGTCCTCGTCATGGTATTCGGGCGGCATTTCGTGCTTATTTTCGTGGCCATCGGCGCCGTCGAGTGGCTTGACATGGCGCGGATCGTGCGCGGCCAAACGCTTTCGATCAAGCAACGGGATTTCGTCGCCGCCGCCGAGGCGCTTGGCGCGAGCGCGCCGGCGATTCTGTGGCGCCACGTCATTCCCAATGCCGCGGGGCCTGTCGCCGCCTTTCTCGCCGTGCTCGTGCCGCGCGTGATCTTGCTTGAAAGTTTTGTGTCCTTTTTGGGCCTTGGCGTGCAGGAGCCACTGACGAGCTTGGGCGTGCTTGTCGCCGATGGCGCCCGCAACATTCAAGGCTCAATCCATCTCCTTATTTTCCCCGCATTATTTTTGGGCGCCACGCTAGGCGCGTTGCAGAGTCTTGGCAACGCATGGCAGGGTCCGCGCGGCGCTGGGGGTCATTGATGGACGCACCCGCCCAGCCGCTCCTCCGCGTGCGAGATCTTCGCGTGAGCTAC
The DNA here is from genome assembly GCA_050728695.1 of Methylocella sp. Taxonomy (GTDB): domain Bacteria; phylum Pseudomonadota; class Alphaproteobacteria; order Rhizobiales; family Beijerinckiaceae; genus Methylocapsa. Next base: position 19,582 of record JBOHJV010000022.1, read on the forward strand.
GGTCCAACGTCTGTCGTCAAATGGGTGAGCTTCAGCGTCCTACGCGGCGAAACGGCGGCGATTGTCGGCGAATCCGGTTCCGGCAAGAGCCAGACCGTGCTCGCCGTGCTTTCACTGCTGTCCCGCCAAGCGGTCACCACGGGTTCGGCGATATTCGAGGATGCAGAGCTTCTCGCGCTTTCGCGAAGGCAGCTCGATGCGCTTCTTGGCCGGCGTATTGCTATGGTTTTCCAAGAACCGATGTCTTCCCTCGATCCTATGTTTACGGTCGGCGCGCAGATCGCCGCGATCCTGCATCTCAAGGCAGGCCTTTCACGCCGCGCGGCGGCGGCGCGGGCGAAGGAGCTTCTGGACCTCGTTGGGATCGCCGAGCCTGGGCGCCGCGTCCTATCCTATCCGCATGAATTGTCCGGCGGGCAGCGCCAGCGCGTCGCGATTGCGATGGCGATCGCCTGCAATCCCGATCTCCTGATCGCGGACGAGCCAACGACGGCTCTCGACGTGACGGTTGCCGCACGAATCCTCGAACTTCTCGCAAAGCTCAGACAGAGTTTTGGCATGGCGATGATTTTAATCAGCCATGACCTTGGGCTTGTGCGCCGGATCGCCGATAGCATCCATGTGATGCGCGAAGGCGAAATCATCGAAGTTGGGTCCGCCGCCCAGGTCGCCGCGAACCCGCGCCACGAATATACGCGGATGCTTCTCGCGGCCATGCCCCGCGCCCGCGCGCGCACCCGGACGGAGACGCCGGTGCTTTTGCGCGCGGAAAATATCGGCGTTCGGTTTTCGTTGCGTGGTGGCTTGTTGAGCGCGGCGCGGGAGCTGAAGGCGGTGGACGGGGTGTGCCTCTGCCTCGGCCAGGGCCGCACGCTTGGCATTGTCGGAGAGTCCGGCTCAGGAAAATCAACACTTGCCCGCGCGCTACTAAAACTCGTGCCAGCGAGTGGCACGATCAGGTTCGACGGGCGCGACCTGACGCGGCTCGAACGTGCCGCGATGCGGCCGCTGCGGCGCTCCATGCAATTGGTGTTTCAAGATCCCTTTGGCTCGCTCTCGCCCTTGATGCGCATCGGCGATATCGTTACCGAAGGATTGCGCGTGCATGAACCGGCAATGAGCCGCGGTGCGCGGGACGCATGCGCGGTCTTGGCCCTTGAGGAAGTCCTCCTCGACCCCGGTTTGCGGAATCGCTTTCCGCATGAATTGTCCGGCGGGCAGCGGCAGCGGTTGGCGATCGCGCGGGCGATGATCCTAAAGCCGCGTCTCGTCGTGCTCGACGAGCCGACCTCGGCGCTCGATCGCGCGGTTCAAATCGAAATTCTCGCTTTGCTCGAACAATTGCAGGAGGCGCACGGCTTGACTTATGTCTTTATCAGTCACGACCTCGCCGTGATCCGCGCGGTCGCCGACGAGATCGCGGTGATGAAAGGGGGGCGCATCATTGAACAGGGTGCGGCGCGAGAGATTGTCGAGCGTCCCCGCGAGCCCTATACAAGGGCGCTCATCGCGGCGGCGTTTCAAACTGGCGAGGCATGATAGCCGCCGCGCGGCCTCCGGGGAATTTCGTCGTAAAACCGATATCGTGTGCCGGTAAATGTGCACCCGGCCAAAGGGCCGCGATCAAACAGAACGGCGAGGTCAGTCCCATGCTCTTCCAAGGTCAAACGATCAAGGTTGAAAACCACAACGGAGGAGTCGCCGAACTCACATTCGAGCGCGGCGGCGAGGCCGTCAACAAGCTCGACGCTATGGCATTCGGCGAACTGCGCCGCGCGCTCGATACCATCGCGGCGACGCCCGCGATCCACGGCGTTTTGATCACCAGCGCCAAGGATAATTTCATCGTGGGCGCCGATATTTTCGAATTCACCGGCGTCTTCCAGCGGCCGGAAAAAGACGTTGCAGCTTTTGTCGGCGGGAACAGCGAGATCATCACCGCGCTGTCCGATCTCCCAGTACCAACCGTCGCCGCGATCAATGGTCTCGCGCTCGGCGGCGGGCTTGAAGTCGCGCTTGGCGCCGATTACCGGGTGATGTCGAGCGCCGCGAAAATCGGCTTTCCGGAGATACATTTGGGGATTTTTCCGGGCTATGGCGGCACCGTCCGCCTGCCACGCCTGACCGGCTTGGGGCCAAGCGCCGAATGGATCATTTCTGGCGCGCAGCAAAGCGCCGAGCAATCGCTGCGCGCGGGCGCGGTCGATTCCGTCGCCGTGCCGGAGGAAGTTCGGCTCGCCGCCCTCGCAATGCTCAAAATGGCAATCGCGGGCGAGGCCAATTGGCAAGGCCGGCGCCGGCGCATGCAAGAAAGCCTCGCGCTTGCCAAAGAAGAGGCCGCAACTCTTCTTGCCAATGCCAGGGGGAAGGCGGCCAAATCACTCCCGCATCTGCCGGCGGCGCATTTCGCGGTGGAGTTGCTGGAAAAAGCTGCCGGTCTCGGCCGCGACGCGGCCTTGGCGCTCGAAGCGACAACTTTTGCCAAGGTGGCGAAGACGCAAGCGGCCTCTTCGCTTGTGGCGATTTTCATCAACGAGCAAGCCGTGAAGAAGACCGTCCGCCGTACTGCCAAGGACGTGGCTCCGGTGCGCAAAGCAGCCGTCGCGGGGGCCGGAATCACGGGCGGCGGCATCGCCTATCAAAGCGCCTTGCGCGGCGTGCCAATCGTCATGAAGGATATTTCGACGACGGCCCTCGACCTTGGCATGGCGGAAGCGCGCAAATTGCTCGCCAATGCGGTGGAAACCGGACGGCTCACGCAAGACAAGGCCGATACGGTCATAGGCTCGATCACGCCAAGCCTCACTTATGAAGGTTTCGAAAAAGCCGATGTGGTGATCGAAGCCGTCGTCGGAAATTTTGCGGTGAAAATAGCGGTGTTGCGCGAGATCGAGGAGGTTGCGAGCCCCCACGCTATCCTTGCCTCGAATACGTCGTCCTTGCGGATCGGCGCGCTCGCGGAGGGTCTGCGGCGCCCGGAAAATTTCTTAGGGATGCATTTTTTCAACCCTGTCCATAAAATGCCGCTGGTCGAAGTAGTGCGCGGCCCCAAAACGTCGCCGCAAGCGATAGCGATGGCCACTGGCTTTGCTGCCGCGATGGGTAAGACGCCGATCGTGGTCGGGGATTGCCCGGGGTTTGCCGTCAAACGCACGCTGACGCCTTATCTCATCGCGTTTCTGCGCCTCGTTCGCGACGGCGCCGATTTTGTGGAGGTCGACACGGCGATGGAAGCTTTTGGCTGGCCGATGGGACCGGCCTATCTCATCGATGTCATTGGCATGGATATTTCGCACCATGTCGTCGAGATCGTCTCGGCGGGGTTCGCGCCGCGCATGGACGCGCCTTTCGAGACGGCGCTCGAAATTCTGTTGCGCGATGGGCGTCTCGGCCAAAAGAACCGCCGCGGCTTTTATAAGTACGAGAGCGATTCCCAAGGCCGCCCGCGCAAGGTAATCGACCCCGACACGCAACATCTTCTCGCGCACGGGCAACCCAATGGAAAGACCCGCATCGCCGAGGAGGAGATTGCCCTGCGTATGATGTTGCCGTTGATCCTCGAGGCCGCGCGTTGCGTCGAGGATCGCATCGCCGCGTCGCCGGGGGACGTGGACATGTGCCTGATCCTCGGCCTTGGGCTTCCGCGCTATCTCGGCGGCGCGCTCAAATACGCCGATTACCTCGGCGTCAAAAACGTCGTCGATCGCTCCGATAGTTTGGCGAGCCTTGGCCCAATCTACCGCCCGAGCGAGCGGCTGCGCGCCATGGCCGCCGCCGGGGAAGTGTTTTATCCCTTATGAGCACTTCACCGATTCGCGAGGTCATATGTTGAGCTTTCATTCCTCCTCCGCCAATGCGGAGATACGGCTCGCGCCGAACGCCAAGGCGATTCCGTCCGGGGTGAACTGGATCGACGCCGTGCGGCCGGACCCGCAGGAGATCGCTTTTCTCGAACGCACCCTCGGAATCGAAGTGCCGACACTCGAAGCGCTCTCCGAAATCGAATCGTCGAGCAGGTTGCGCAGCGAGAAAGACTGGCTCTATCTCAGCATTCCCATGATCTACCGGAAAGACGGCTTCATGCCCGCGCTGACACCGCTCGGTTTTGTCATGGCAAAAGATTTGCTCCTGACCATTCGTTTCAAGCCCTTGAAAGTTTTTGACAATTGTAAGGACAATCTTTCCAAGCACCCGCTGCAAGCGGGCGGCCCCGGCGCCCTGCTCGCCATTTTGGAAGCGGTCGTCGATCATGCCGCAGATGTGCTGGAAGGCGTCGGCGGCGATCTCGATTGCCTGTCCGAGGAAATTTTTGGCACGAATGCCGCGAATGTCCGGCGCCACAAGCCGCGCCAGGATGGCGAGCAATTGCGCCTCGTGCTGCGCAAGGTCGGACGCAACGGCGATCTGACCTCGAAGATCGAAGACCTGCTTTTGGGCATCGCGCGCGTGGTGCCCTATGTCGCGGCCAATGCGGCGCCTTATCTTGCGGCCGATATACGCGCAAAGCTCAAAAGCCTGCAACGCGACATCGCTTCCCTTAACGATTACGAGACGCATCTGACGGATAAGATTCAATTTTTGCTCGATGCCACCTTGGGGCTGACGAACATCGATCAGAACAATATTTTCAGAATTCTGACCGTCGTCTCCGTGATTGGCATTCCGCCGACCTTTGTCGCGAGCATGTATGGCATGAATTTTAAGAACATTCCCGAATATAATTGGGCATACGGCTATCAATATGGACTTTTGCTCATCGCGCTCAGCGCGCTCATCCCGATCATATGGTTCAAATGGCGCGGCTGGTGGTAGCGGTCCATCTGCCGCCGGAGCGAGCTGCGCGCCATGGCCGCCGCCAGCGAAGTTTTCTATCCCGCATAAGCGCTTCATCAATACGCGAGGCATTACCTCACATTTGACGCTTGACAGGGCCTCGCATATTTATTATTGTTAACTATTAGTAATTGGTACTCCTCATTTGAGGCGCTGAAGAATGCTCATGAATAAAATCACCGTGGTTGCGATTGCCGCCAGTCTGCTCGGCGCTCCCCTATGTGATGCTCATGCGGGGTCGGGCACGAATGGCGTGTTAGGGTTTCTGAGTTCAACCGGCACGTTCCGCCCGGTGCTGACCGAGAGGCCTGCCCTGAAAGCCGCGGCGACCATCTTCGCCGGCAGGTTGACGGCGAATTTCACCTTTACGATTTCGAAGAATTCCAACGTGCCGCCCACGGCCCCGATCCTCTGCGGACTCCAGGCGTCTTTATTTGGCACCGATACGAATGGCGTGTCCGATTTCGTTGCCGAGTCGGATCAGGCCACGGCCACGGTTGCTGGCAACATAGCTACGCTACTTGTCAAGTCGTGATACCCTATAACTGGACTTTGTTTGTCCCGACTTTCGATAATGTCACAATATCCGGCAGCGCAACGGCGATGGACACCACCGGCAATGGCCGGAGTACCGGCTTTCAGCTGGAAGTGATTGCCGTGCCGGCAACCGGCGCAATTACCACCCTTACATACTCCGGCAAACTTTAGCGGCCGCGCGCGCTGGGCAATATCCTATATGGGAGGTAAATTTATGCGTTATTTGAGCGCTTCCGCCGCCGTCCTGGGTGCGGCCATGACGTTCTCTTTCACTCCCCTTGGCGGGGCGGTTCGGGCGTCCGATGTCAAGCCCGTCGTCAAGTCAATCCTGGATAGGAACACGATCGTTGGTCCTTCCTCGAGTCTTCCCAGTACAATCACTTATAGTATAAAAAGGTACATGAATCCCCCTACACTCCTGGAAGGGTTGGCTGAGATAAATCCCGTCACTTGTAAAGAGGTATCGGCGGGCGCATGGACAGACCCCGTGACCCAAATTTGTGGCGACAAAAAATGCGGGACAATAACAACGGGAACGGAAACTGTTACGATACCAAGCGGGGTTTGCGCCGGATCGACATATACTTTCGCTACAATCTATTATGAGTGGACCGCTCATAACAATCAAAGCTACCTTCCCGCTCCGCCGAATAGCGCAGCCGATACTTTTGATGCGATGTGGACCGCGCCTGACGGCACTACGGAACAATTTACGTTTGACATCAATGTTCCGGTGGTCCGCCCCGATCACGAAACGACCGCTTTTCAAAGCTGGTTTGATCCATCATCTGGCGCTGGTCCAATTGGCCAATGGAAACAGACCCTCTTCGGGCCGCCTAAAACTGATAAAGACTTTGATTTTTCAGGGGAAATCGTGCAGGAATTCGCCGCGGGTCAAGCCGGCCCGGACATGTGTTGGTATCTTGATTCAGGATTTAAACCTCTCGTAGCGGTCACCAATCAGCCCGATAAGCCCAATCAGTTTGCGACCGTAGAAAGTCCCGGCAACACATACCCTGACACGGTTGGCTATTCCCCCATGCAAGTATCCTGCTATCGTAAGAATAGCCCTACTTTTAAACGATTTCATACTTGTGGAACCAGATTTGGGCAACTAATGGGAATACACGCGCCCTCGGATGGACCCCCTTTCAATCCACCTACTACATGGGCTCATTACGGGAGCACGAACACGGGAGATTTAAATGCGCTGGGTGCTTCGATGACACAAGAAACGGTGACCTCTATTCGAGCCGGTATGCCCATGACATTTCCCGCCGGGGGAGTAGGATTCTGCCCGTTTTGATTATGAGGATAAAACGATGTCAAGTGTCGTGATTTTCCGTGCGCGGCAGGTAATGGTTGCCATGTGCCTCATGGCGGCTTTCTCTTGCAACGCCAGCGCTTCGCCCAAGACCATAACCGTTCAAAGCGGGAGGCCGGTCGCCGAAGCGGTAGAAGAGCTCGAAAGGAGATATGATTGGCAAATTACCTACGAGGATCCTCCCTATGTTCATTATAGCGATATTGTCGATGTGACGGATTTCGGTCGGCCCCGGGCGCCAGTCCCGAGCCAGTCCCAATTGGAGTCTATGAGAAACAATAGAACATTAGTACCAAAGGGAGGGAGCCTAACGTTTACCCTGCCGTCGGCCGATCCGGATGAAATGGCAGCGGTCGAGGCTCTCCTCAAGAGCTATAACGAAAGCCATCAAGGCTTTGAATTTGCTGTCGTGCAAGGAGAAGGCATGCTTCACATCGTGCCACGGCAAGCGAGGGGGTTGTCCGGCAACCTTGAGCCGGTGAAGCCGATATTGGATACGGTGATCACGATCGAGCCAAAGGAGCGAACCTCCTGGGAGCTGCTCAAAGAGGTCTTCAAAAAAGTTTCCATCGCTACGAACACCCGTGTAGAGTTTGGCACTGTCTCATATAATATGCTATTCCGTTCGAAGACTGCCATAGGCGGATCGGGGAAGACGGCGCGGTCTATTTTAGAGCAATGGATTGGCGGCGCGTTGTCATGGGAGCTATTGAATGAACCCGATACCAAAGTGTATCTTTTTAACATTACTCAGGTGTCCCCGCCTAAAAACATCATTTGGCTCCCACGGCCCTCGCCGGCTGGGAAGCCATGACCGATGTCAAGTGTCGTGAGTTTCCGTGCGCGTCAGGCAATGATTGCCATGTGCCTCATGGCGGCTTTCTCGTGCAACGCCAGCGCTTCGCCCACTACCGTAACCGTTGACAGCGGGAGACCGGTCGCCGAAGCGGTATAAGACGAGGCGGGGGGCACCTAGGGCCGCGGCCGCGAGGGAGTCAGGCGACAACTTGTCTGGACTGCATTGCAAGAACTCGCAGCCAATCGCGTGACAGAAGAAGAGTTAGCCGCCCGTCTGCTTTATCGCGACGCTTTGATGCTGGTCATCGACAAGCCGGCCGGGATCGCGGTCCATCGCGGCCCGAAAGGCGGCGAAAATCTCGAAGATTATTTCCATGCCCTGCGCTTTGGCCTGCCGCGCAACCCTGCCCTGGCGCATAGGCTCGATCGCGACACGTCGGGCTGCCTGGTGCTCGGGCGCCACCACAAGGCGCTGGAAAAGCTCGGCCTCCTGTTCAAGCAAGGCAAGACCGCAAAGACCTATTGGGCGATCGTCGAAGGAAATCCGGCGCAAGACGAAGGCTTGATCGACCTGCCGCTGAAGCGTCTCGATCCCGGTCGCGGCTGGTGGATGAAACCCGATCCCGCAGGCCTCCCTTCGCAAACATCCTGGCTTGTGTTGGGGCGCTCGGGCGCGCGGGCGTTTTTGCAGCTTGCGCCGCTAACCGGGCGCACGCACCAGCTTCGCGTTCATTGCGCGGCGCAGGGCTGGCCGATCCTGGGGGATGCCATCTATGGCCATGGCGGGACGATGGGCTTGCAGCTCCATGCGAGGGCGATCGCAATTCCGCTTTACAAAAAC
>JBOHJV010000023.1:0-27469 GCA_050728695.1 Methylocella sp.
GGCCTACGATGCGTTGGTTCGTCGCGTGATGGGCAATGAGATCATCCGCGGCAAGTTGTTGTCGAACGATCGCGAGCTTACCTTGGCCGTTCTCGCGCTCGATCCATCCGTCGTCGAGAGCAATCGGCTGCGCGATGTCGTTGGCGATATCCGCAAGACGATGGCGGAAGATCTCGCCGGCGCGGGACTGAAGGCGGAGCTTTCCGGGGTTCCGGTGATGCAGCTCGAGATCCGCAACGCGGTCGAGCGCGACAGGTTAGTCTACAATACGATCGGGTTCGTTGCCGGCTGTCTCATCGCTATCCTTTTTTTTCGCCGTGTTTCCTTCATGATCATCGCGGCGGGTCCACCGCTGATCGCGATATTATTCGCGCTCGGCGCGCTCGGCTGGCTCGATTTCCGCCTCAATATGTTCCTCAACGTGATGACCCCTCTCATCATGGTGATCAGCTTCTCCGACAGTATGCAACTTACCTTCGCCACGCGCGACCGGTTGCTCGCCGGCGAAAGCAAATTCGAGGCATTGAACCACGCGATCTTGGTCGTCGGGCCGGCTTGCGTTCTCACCCACGCGACGGCGGCTCTGTCCTTCGTGGCCTTGCAGTTTTCCAGATCGGACCTGATACGAAGCTTTGGCGAAGCGGGCTTCATCGCGACGATCATTGCGCTGGCCGCTGTCCTCGTTCTCATGCCGCTTCTCGGTGCCCTCATGTTGCGCGACGACAGTGCGTTTGCGGCCCAAGTTGCGCGCGCGGACTTCGGAGTCGAGGCGTTGCGGCGATTTTGCGGCTTTGTCGCCGCCCGCATGGTGCGGCGTCCCGGCCTATATAGTCTCGCTAGCTTCCTAGTCGTCGCCGGGCTTGGTCTCGGCTTTGCTAGCCTCGAGCCGAGGTACCGGCTCGCCGATCAGGTGCCGGACAAGCGACAAGCGGTAGCCGCAAGCAACCGTCTCGACGCCAAGCTAACCGGTGCCAATCCGATCGATATCCTGATCGAATTTCCGCCCGGCGCATCGCTCTACGCGCTGGAAACTCTCGACGTTATCGCCAATGTGCATGCGATTCTCGAGAAACAAAAAGGCGTCGGCAACGTCTGGTCCTTGGAGACATTACGCCGGTGGCTCATCAAGGCTGGCAAACCAGGCACCGCCATCCTGAAGCAGTATGTCGACATATTGCCGAAACATTTGACGCGGCGCTTCATTTCGGAAGGAGAGAACGCCGCGGTCGTGTCTGGCCGCGTACCGGATGCCGATGCGAGCCAACTTCTTCCTATTATCGATGCACTGGACAATTCTCTCGCCAAGATCCGCGCTCGTCACCCTGGCTACCGCATTTCGGTGACGGGTCTTTCGGTAATAGCCGCGCGAAACAGCGCAAATATGATCGAAAAACTGAGCCGCGGCTTGACGATCGAGTTCGCGTTCGTCGCCGCATTCGTCGGCGCCGCCTTCCGTTCATTCGCTGTCATGCTGGCGAGCTTCCTTCCGGGGATTTTCCCGGTTGTTGCCTCTGGCGCATTGCTCGCCGCGATGGGACAGGGCCTGCAATTCGCAAGCGTCGTGGCGCTGACCGTTTCGTTCGGTCTCGGGTTGAGCGCGACAATTCATTTTCTCAACCGTTTGCGTCTTGAGGACGACCCAGGCCAGGACACCGGCATTGCTGTCGAACGGGCAACCATACTCGTCGGCCCCGCACTAATTTTAACTTCGGTCGTGCTTGCTTGCGGATTGGTGATGATGGTCTTTTCCGACCTGCCGTCGTTGCGCCTCTTCGGTTGGCTGAGCGCATTCGCCATGATCGCGGCCCTCACCGCCGACCTCTTTATTTTGCGGCCAACGGCCACGATCTTGTTTAGACTTGGCCGCGCCAGATCATGGCGCGACAAGCAACCCATGGCCGAGAGATAGCGGATCTTATCCTTTACGCAGGGCGATCGACACAGCAGACACTTCGGTGTCGCCTTGTGGCCTTATCGTGACCGCCTGCTTGTCACCTTGGATCCGCACGTCGAGACGGGCCGCGAAGCCGGCGGCAGCCACATGGGCCACGATCTCCGCACTACTGGCGCGGCCGGAAATATTCCCCGACACGCCGCGGGTCACCTCGGCCCAGGAGCCAGAAAGCGAACCGCCTTCGGCAATGACGTTGCTGCTGATTTCCAGCCTGTAGCTGTCGCTCGCGCAGCGCAGGGTTTGCTGCAGCACCTTGCCGGTGGCATTGACCGCATAGGCGGCCTTGCAGCGAAGCCGTTCGATGGCGCCATTCGCCATGGTGACGGTACCGCCTCCCGACCAGTGCCCAGACAAGCCGAGGAATGGTCCCCCTGAACCAGGCTCCGCTTGGACCTGCGCGGAGGTGAGCAAAATCGCGGATGCGAACAGTGCTGCTTTGAGGCAGTTCGCGGAAGATTTCAGAAAAAAGCGCGCCATGAATTTCACTTTCTAAAATATCGTATGAGTCAGGCACGGTTACATTGGGCTGCCAACCCAATCCCGCAATAGCCCATTTATCGATTTAAAGCCGATTTTTGGTTTCGGCCACGTGACGCAAACCGTCGGATGAGAAAGTTCTAGACCAAAAATTCGACCGGAGTTTCGGCGGCGCCTTAATACGCAACCCTGCCCCGCGATTGGCCGAGCCCGACCCCGAATATGGTGGCCGACAGCAAGGCTATCGCCGCGCCAGAGAGGCCAACATTGACGAAAGCAAGGTTCATGAGTGTGACAAGGCAGGCTGCCGCCGCCGCCGCATAGCACCAGTCGCGGCGACGGCGCGAAGCGCCGCGCAACAGCACGAACACCGCGAACGCCGCCGCCGCGACGGAAACCCAAAGCGTCGCCTTGCCCATCTCGATCGAAAGCTTTGCCGCGGCTGTCACCGCTTCGGTGGTCCTGGAACCGGAGTTACCCGCCTGATAGATTGGCAATAGCGCGTCGAAGCTGCCGGCCCCGTCGCCGAAAAAAGGTGCTTCGCTCAGGAGGCGCTGAGTAAGTTCGATGGCGGCCGTGTCTTTTTTAACGAAAGCGAATCGCAGGTCAGGGTCGCTCGCCGCCACCGTCGCCAAGGCAGCGGCGATGACGGCCGCCGTGACACCAATCGCGGCGGCGCCCAAACGGCCGAGAGCCCAGCGGCGAACCGCGAAGGCGGCGCAGAACGTCAGCAATCCGGAAGCCGCCGCGAAGGTCAGGGAGCCGGACCTTGCCGCGGCGATCGCGCCCGCGCAAATCAGGAACGCCGCCACGCAGGCAAGCGAGGCAAGCAGAAGCTTTTCTTGCGGTTGGCCGGAATTGTACCGCCGTTTGTCGCGACGCTCAAGGACGAGGATAGCGCAGGCGGCCGAAAGGGTTACGCCAAGGCAGGCGCAATCGAGCGCTTCTTCACGCATGGCGAGGAAGTTGAAATCGAAAAGATCATGCATGAGGGCAGCAAAAGAAATCAAGACGGTCGCCGCGGCCGTGCCAAGCAAAACCGACTCGGCCCGCTCGCGGTTGATCGCGACCGCGGCGGACAGCAATATCGATCCGACTGCCGAAAGATAGCGCGCCAAAGCGATCGCCGTGGCGCCGATGTCAACACTGATGCTTCCGGCAACACCCTGAGGGAAACCGGCGCTTACGCTCGTCCAGACCGGGTTTGCCAGAAACGGCAGCGGCAACATTTGCATGATCATTAAACCCGCCGGGAAAGCGGCGGCGATGAGAAAGGGCCTTGAAACCACCGCGGCCAAGTGCTGGGCCTCGCCCGGCGGCAATTTGACCGAAACGAGGATAAGGCCGGCCGCGAGCAGCAATGGAATGAGACAAGGAATAACAGGTCCATCCACGGTAACGATCGCCGGACAAAGGCTGAGAAGACCAAGGAGAATGGCAAGCGCGACGGACATCTGATTTGCTTTTTGTCTGGAGAAAATTGAAACTCGCCTAGTTCCGCGTCGATGCCGGAAAGGCATCGGCGCCTTTGGCGGGCGCTCCGGCTAGGTTCGCAAGCCTTGAATTGCGCGATGCCTCATGCGGGTGCGGGTTTTTTTGCTTGGATCCGCGCAAACCAGCGATAGACCTCGCTAACGCCCTCTTCGAGGCTTGTTTTTGGCCGCCAGCCGAGAGCGGCCAAACGGCTTGAATCCATCAGTTTTCGCGGCGTGCCGTCGGGCTTGCCGGTATCGAAGACGAGCTTTCCTTCGAACCCGGCGACGCGGCCAATCATCTCCGCCAATTCACCGATGCTTACGTCAATACCCGTGCCGCAATTGATCGGCTCGCCGGCGTCGTAGCGATCCATCAGAAACACGACGGCATCGGCGAGATCGTCGACATAGAGAAACTCCCGCAACGGCGTCCCGCTGCCCCAGACGACAACCTCTGGTGCGGCGGCGGCCTTCGCCGCATGAAATTTGCGGATAAGGGCCGGCAAGACATGGCTCGTCTCGAGGTCGAAATTGTCGTTTTGGCCATAGAGGTTGCTTGGCATGACCGAGATATAGCGCCGGCCATGCTGGCGCCGATACGCCTGACACATCTTGATTCCGGCGATTTTCGCAATCGCATACCATTCGTTGGTCGGCTCGAGCGGACCTGTCAACAGCGCTTCTTCCTTGATCGGCTGCGGCGCGAATTTCGGATAAATGCAAGACGATCCAAGAAAGATCAGCCGCTCGACATTGGCGAGATGCGCGGCCTGGATAACATTTGTCTCAATCGCGAGATTATCGAACAAAAAATCGGCTGGATAAGAATCATTTGCAACAATTCCGCCAACCTTGGCGGCGGCAAGGATAATAACATCTGGCTTGGAATGGGCCACCCATTGCCGGACGGTTTGCTGTTCGCGCAGATCGACATTTAGGCGATCCGCGGTCAGGATTTCCACGTCTTCCGTGGCGAGGCGGCGCAGGAGAGCCGAGCCAACCATGCCACGATGGCCAGCGACCCAGATTCGCCGCCTAGTCCCGCCATTGGCGGAGAAGTGAGCCATGAAATATTCCTCAGATCCGGCCGCGTTTCTTCATCGCGGTCAAGTCGCTCGCGACCATTTCGGACACCAGCCGCGAAAACGAAACCGTGTGCTTCCAACCAAGCTTTTTGAACGCCTTCCCCGGATCGCCGAGAAGGAAATCGACCTCGGTTGGACGCACGTAACGCGTGTCGATCTCGACAAAAATCCGGCCGCTATCCTTATCGAACCCTTGTTCGTTTGCTCCTGATCCCCTCCAGCCGATCGTAATCCCAATTTCGGCGAAAGCGCGTTCGACGAATTCGCGCACGCTATGGGCATCGCCCGTCGCCAAAACATAATCGTCCGGCTCGGGCTGTTGCAGAATGCGCCACATGCCGTCGACATAATCCCGCGCGTGTCCCCAATCGCGCTTGGCATCGAGGTTGCCCAAAAAGAGCTTGTTCTGAAGACCCAAATGGATTGCAGCTACCGCGCGAGTGATTTTCCGTGTCACAAAGGTCTCGGCCCTGGTAGGACCTTCATGGTTGAACAGGATTCCGTTCGAGGCATGCATCCCATAGGCTTCGCGGTAATTGATCGTGATCCAGTACGCGTAGAGCTTTGCGGCGGCGTAGGGCGAGCGCGGATAAAATGGCGTCGCCTCGTTTTGCGGAAATGCCGGCGCCTTCCCATAAAGCTCCGATGTCGAAGCCTGATAGAACCGGGTTTTTTGACAAAGGCGCAGGATGCGGATCGCTTCGAGAAGGCGAAGCGTGCCAAGCGCGTCGGCATTCGCGGTATATTCGGGGGTCTCGAAACTCACCTGGACGTGGCTTTGCGCGGCGAGATTATAAATTTCGTCGGGCTGAACCTCCTGAACGATGCGAATGAGGTTCGTCGAATCGGTGAGATCGCCATAATGCAAGAGAAAGTTAACGCCAGCCTCATGCGGGTCATGATATAAATGATCGACTCGGTCGGTGTTGATCAACGATGACCGCCGCTTCACGCCATGGACGATATAGTCTTTCGAAAGAAGAAGTTCGGCGAGAAGAGCGCCATCCTGCCCGGTGATGCCGGTGATCAAGGCAACCTTTCTTGAAACCATGCGAGACAAAAACCTCAAACTCGCGCGCTGGCGGGAGCGGACATGGCAATGCTGTATATAGCACCCCAACGACAACACAAAAGCAATGTTCGTGGAACGCCCAGCCTGGGCCTGAGGGCTCGACGGGCCAGTGCGACCAGGGAAGGATGGCGTGATCGCCCCCAAAAGTCAGATCAGGGACAATCGCCCCAATTTGTCCCTGAGTCCGCCGCGCTTCTCCTGTCTCGCGCAATTTTGCCGTCCGGCGTTCGCGCGACTGGCGTGGCGGCCGGCTATTCATGTACCGCAATGACCGGCAGGGATTCGTTCATGCCACATCGCGATGCCGATGCTTCTTCGCAACGCGCCCGCCTGATCATGCTTTCGACGGGCGGCACCATCGCCATGACCACGCAGACTTCGCGGCGGAGCGTGGCAATGAGACTTTGCGCCGCAAATCTTGCCGGCGCCGTTCCGCGTCTCGCGCAACTTGCCAACGTCGAAGGGCGCGATTTGCTGGCAAAGCCCAGCGCGGATTTCACGCTCGCCGACATTGTCGCGATCGCGGACGCGGCAAAAGCCGCGGCCAAGACGGATGCTGGCATCGTGATCACGCATGGCACGGACACACTCGAAGAGAGCGCTTTCGCGCTTTCCTTGCTTGTCCAAGTCGAAACGCCCATTGTCTTCACCGCGGCGATGCGCCGGCCCGATCAACCCAGCGCCGACGGACCGGCCAATCTTTTAGCCGCGTCCCTTGTGGCGATCTCACCTGCCTCGCGTGGCAAAGGCATCCTTGTGGTGGCCGACGATGAAATTCATGCCGGTCCTCTCAATACGCAAGGTACATAGTTTCCGGCCGTACTCGTTTTCCTCCCCCTTCGGCCCCATCGGGTATGTCGCGGAAGAATGGGTCTGCTTCGCGCTCGCGCCCGCGCGCTGTCCGCCTCGGTTGACCTATGGAGGCGGAGCGCCCGTCGTGCCGATCCTTGAAGCAGGGCCGGTCTTGAAATCCAAACGATTGAAGCTTTGGCGGCGAGAGCGATCGATGGGCTCGTGATCAGCCTTCCCGGGACCGGCCACGCCGCCGACGGCGCGGTGCCTGCTCTCGCGCGACTAGCCGGACGCATTCCGGAAGTTTTCGCCAGCCGCACGGGCGCGGTTGGAACGCTGCGCGGATCATATGACTACAAAGGCGGCGAGATCGATCTCATCGCACGCGGGCTCATCCCCGGCAACGCGCTAGATGCCCGCAAGGCGCGGATCGCCTTGCAACTACTGCTCTCCGGTCAAGCAGATCTGGCAAGGGTTCGCGCCAACCTCGATCGTTTTTGAGACGCCGGAGCTTTGGTGCAAAACGCGGCCTTGGGTCAAGCTTCATCCTGCGCCCGTCGCAAGTTTTGTGGCGGGACATTGCGGCATCTGGGCGGCCGTCCCGTCCGCCCCGCGCCGACGCGCAAAGTTTTCCCGCGCGTGCTTAAGCGAAAGCAAAGGCAACAGTTGCAATTGTTGCGCGCCCATTCGCATGTTTTTCCCGCGGGCCGGCCGCGAAACGCCACGTCAATGATGGCGTCAGCGTCTTCCGGGCATGTCCCCAATTCTTAATGGGATGCACTGATAATTCATTTATTGGACAATTGCTTGCGTATCCGGCTTCAGTTTTCTTTTACACTTAGAGTATCAACTGGACCACGTGTCCTTCGTGCGGAGTGGCAAGACAATGCGTTTCAAAGCTTCATGCGTCACCGGTTCGACCGCCGATTCGCGCGGCGCTCGAGCAATCAAGAGGGCCGGCTTGATCGCCGCCATGATAATCTATTGGTATTCTCCTCCGTTGCGGGCGAAGGAGGAGACCCTGGTGGTGACGATCGATCAGGCCCGCGTCGTCAAGGTTCCCGCTGGGACAGAGGCGCTCATCGTCGGCAGCGCCGCGATCGCCGAAGTAACCTTGCTCAAGCAAGGCGGCGCGATAATTGTCACCGGCAAAGGCTTTGGCGAAACCAATTTCGTCGCCCTTGACAGCGCGGGAGCCACGGTGGCGGAATGGCAGGTCCACGTTGTCGGCGGCAAAAATGCCTTGGTCGTCCAGCGCGGGCTCGAACGGCAATCCTATTCCTGCGCGCCGCAATGTCTGCCAACCTTGAAGCTCGGCGACGATGCCGAATATTTCAAGAAGATCGAAGGTCAGTTAAAGGACCACAACGCGGAAGCGAGCGGCTTGCCATAGGGTGCGGCAGCAGGGCGATCGCCATGGCAATGTTTGCTGCGCCGCGGGCTTTGCCACCGTGCTATTCTGCTGCGTGATATGAATCTTCCCAGCGGCAAGGCGCGCAATCTGAAACATCGAAATTAAGACGATTTTGTGCGGCTCTACTTTTTGGGTGCAGGCATTTCTGTTGCTCAGTGACTATGGCTACCACTACGCCAAGGGGTTGAGGCGAGGAGTCGGCGGCGACATTACCGGCGGGAAGATTATCCGCGCCCAGGCTCTGCGCCGCAAAGGCGAGCACCGTTTCCCCGCCTCTAGCTCACCATGACCAAATTCGTGCAAAAAGCGCGTCATTAGCCCAAAGTCTCTTCCGAAAATTCTAGCGGCGCAGCCACGTCCGCGACATAGCTGATTGTGTATCCGAATTTCATGTGCCCGATCCTTGCTCGGTGACAGTTCATTGTCATCAATTCATAAATCAAAATCAAAAGCCGCGCACCAGAAATCGTGCCTCTAAGGCTTTACGCGTCACCTCTATTGCACAAAGGTTGGCTTTGCAATATTCCGGCCGAACGTGTCTTCGTTCTAAGCCCACGGCCTATCAAAGCCGCGTCTTTGATCCGTGTGTTTGATCGTCTCTTTGTCTTCGTCGCGCTCGGGACGCAGCAGCTGCTTATGGGCCTTCAACCCAAATACCTTCGCGCCTACATGCGCGCGATGTGATTCACCACCATGAGTTGGCCGCAAACGCACCAAAGCCAGATGCAAATGTTTGTCACGGATTGCTAGACACATGCTGGTCTTGCTCACACGCGCTCTCGACGAATCGAATAGAACGGCGGCACGACTCGCGTGCGCTGGGCATGAGGCCGTGCTATCTCCCGTTCTCGACATGGTGCCGACCGGAGCAAAATGGCCCGCGGGCGTCATCGATGGCGTCATCGCGACGAGCGCGCGCGCCTTCGAATTATTATCCGCCGAGCCGGACTGGCCTCTGCCGGAGGCGCGCCGCCTCTTGCCTTTGCTCCTGGTCGGCGAACGGACGCGGGAAGCCGCGCGCGAGCGGAGTTTTGACGGCCCGCCAATAATTGGCCCAGACGCCAAGGCTCTCGCGAGAGAAATCGCCTCGCGCTTCGCTATCCCCTGCCGCTTGGTGTATCTTGCCGGACGCGACCGCAAATCGAACCTCGAGGACAGCTTCGCCGCGATGGGTCATGGCGTCGAGCCGATCGAAGTCTATGCGGCGCAGCCCGCCGAATCCTTAACCGAGGTGGCCTTGGCGCTTGCCCGCGCAGGCGAAATTGGCGTGGTTTTGCACTATTCGCGGCGCAGCGCGGACATCTTTCAGGGCCTCGCCTGCAACGCAGGTCTCGACTTGTCCAAAATAAACCATGTCTGCATCTCGCACGATGCCGCGGCGCCGCTTCTGGCCGCGGGCATCCGCGAAGTGCTGATCGCCAAAACTCCGGACGAACAGGCGATGTTTGCCATCGTCAATGCCTTGGCTGCGTTGCCAATTGCGCCGCTCGGGCAACACATGGGACAAGATCTTGATGCGGGAGGGCTTGATTAGACGATCGCTTCGGACCATCATTCCCGCATGATCTTCAAGCAAGGCATTTTTGCCGCCTTTCTCGCCCTGCTACTTCAAGCGTTCACTGTTTCAGCGGCCGGCGCGGATATCATCAACGTCAAGACAGGCTTCATTCGCGCGCCGCACATGCGAGAGACGCTCTCGATTCTCGACATTCCAGCCGCCGACGATGGCCTTGCTGGCGCCACGCTCGCCGCCGAGGATAATAACACAACGGGCGGGTTTCTCGGTCAGACATTCGCGATCGATGACGTCCTTCTGCGGCCGGGCGATGGTCCGGCCGCCGCTCTAAACGGCCTTGTTCAGCGCGGCATCTTTCTTGTTCTCGCCGATCTCCCGGAGGCCGCGCTCCTTGCGCTGAGCAAAGCGGCGAAAGACAAAGGCGTGCTCATTTTCAACACCGGCGCACCGGAGGATTCGCTGCGGGAGGAAAATTGCCGCGCCAATGTCTTTCACGTGGCTCCCTCCTATTCGATGCTCGCCGACGGCCTGGCCCAATATCTCGTCTGGAAGCAATGGAAGCGCTGGTTTCTGATCAAAGGAACTCACCCGCGAGACGAACTGTACGCCGTGGCGTTGGCCCGAGCAGCGAAAAAATTCGGCGCGAAAATCGTCGAGGAGCGGACCTATGAGGATACCGGCGGCGGACGCCGGTCGGATTCAGGAAGCGTGCAGACGCAAAGGCTTATTCCGGTGGCGACCCAAAACGCGCCGGTCTATGATGTCCTCGTCGCCGCCGACGAAAGCGAGGTCTTTGCAAACTATCTTCCCTTCCGCACATGGGATCCGCGTCCGGTCGCGGGCTCGGCTGGGCTCAGGCCAATGAGCTGGGACGGAAGCCATGAGCAATGGGGCGCGATCCAATTGCAAAACCGTTTCATGAAACTTGCCTCGCGGCGCATGAACGCGCGCGACAACAACGCCTGGGTGGCGATGCGCATGATTGGCGAGGCTGTGTCGCGCACGGGATCGGGCGAGCCAAAGGTCATCCGCGATTACCTGACCGGGCCGGATTTCGCGATCGCCGCCTTCAAGGGCCAAAAACAGACCCTGCGCCACTGGAACCAGCAATTGCGCCAGCCTATTCTGCTCGGCGATGGGCGGATGATCATTTCGGTATCGCCGCAGGAAGGTTTTCTGCATCAAACATCGGAGCTCGATACGCTAGGCTTCGACGAACCGGAAACGAAATGCAAATTGCAATAAACCGTCGCGAGAGATCGAAGGCGAGCCCACTTGCCGGCTCTGTCCTCGCACTCAGTGCGCTTGTTTTCGGCATGGTCTCTCCGGCCGCGGCGTTCACCGCCTATGTCTCGAATGAAAAGGGCAATTCCATCACCATTATCGACACCGGCAAAATGGAGGTCACAAAGTCGGTGCAGGTCGGCCATCGTCCCCGCGGGATCGCCCTGAATAAGGACGGCAGCGAACTCTTCATCTGCGCCGGCGACGACGATTTGATCCAAATTCTAGACACCAAGAAACTCTCGATCACCGGCGCTTTGCCGTCGGGCGCCGACCCCGAGCTTCTGATCTTGAGCCCCGACGGCAAGCTCCTTTATATCTCAAACGAGAACGACAATCTGGTGACCGCGATCGACGTCGCGACACGCAAGACCGTCGCGGAAATTCCGGTCGGCGTCGAACCGGAAGGAATGGAGCTTAGCCCCGACGGCAAAGTGCTCGTCAATACCTCGGAAACGACGAACATGGCGCATCTGATCGACACGCAAACGCGCAAGATTTTCGCCAATGTCCTCGTCGACGCCAGGCCGCGAGCCGCCCAATATACGCCGGACGGTTCGGAATTGTGGGTCTCTTCCGAAGTCGGCGGCACCGTCAGCGTGATTGACGCCGCAAATCCAAGGGTCAAACAGAAGATCGCCTTCGAGGTCCCAGGACTCTCGAAGGAAGCAATCCAGCCGGTCGGGATGAGGTTTACCCAGGATGGCAAGACGGCTTTCGTGGCGCTTGGTCCGGCGAATCGCGTCGCCGTCATCGACGCCGCGACGAAAAAGGTTGAGAAATATCTGCTCGTCGGCCAGCGCGTCTGGCAACTGGCGTTGACCCCTGACGGCAAATATCTCTACACGACCAACGGAGTGTCGAACGACGTCTCGGTCATCGACGTGGCCAGCCTCAAGGTGCTTAAGTCAATTGCGGTCGGTGCGTTTCCCTGGGGCGTGGCGATCGCGCGCCAATGAGTTTTCCCGCGCCTGAGGCTGCAGCCGAATACATCCGAGGGGAGGCAATCTCCGCCGCGTTGGACATCGCCGGGGTGAGCCACAGCTACGGCAAGCGCAATGCGCTGGATGATGTTACCTTTGGCGTAAGGGCTGCCAGCTTTTGCGTCCTTCTCGGCCTCAATGGCGCTGGCAAAAGCACGCTATTTTGCTTGGCAACCCGCCTGTTCGCGGCACAAAGAGGCGCCATTCGAATTTTTGGCTTCGATGTGAACCGCGCCCCAGGAGAAGCGCTGCGCAGGCTCGGCGTCGTATTTCAAGCGCGGACGCTCGATCTCGATCTGACGATTATGCAAAATCTTTCGTACCATGCGGCGCTGCACGGGATTTCCGGGCGAGAGGCAAAGTCGCGCGCGGGTTTTGCGTTGGAAACGGTCGCGATGGCTGGGCGCGCGCATGACAAAGCGCGTGACCTTTCCGGCGGCCAAATGCGCCGGGTGGAAATCGCCCGGGCGCTGCTGCACCGCCCGCGCATGCTGTTGCTTGACGAGCCCACCACCGGCCTCGATATCAAGGCCCGCGCGGACATCGTGCAGCATGTGCGGGGCCTGGTCGCGCGGCAGAGAGTTGGCGTGCTTTGGGCAACGCATCTTATCGACGAGATCGAGCCCGGCGACGATGTCGTCCTCCTGCACGAGGGCAAGATTCTCGATCACGGCAAGGCTTGCGAAATCGCCACCCGCGCGGGCGCACCTAGCATCGGCCCGGCGTTCAACACACTGGCCAGCGCCGCCGGTTTCGAGAGGAAGCCGAAATGAGCGGATCGTCCGCCGCTTCCACTACCGGCACCCAGAGCCTCGGCTTCGCGAACTATGCGATTTGCCTGAAAGGCATCGTCTGGCGCGAAGCTCTCCGGTTTTGGCACCAGCGCGAACGCTTTGTCTCGGCGCTGGTGCGCCCGCTCGTGTGGCTGTTCATCTTCGCGGCAGGTTTCCGTTCCGTGCTCGGCGTATCGATCATTCCGCCCTACGACACCTACGTGCTCTACGAGGTCTATATCACGCCGGGGCTCATCGCGATGATCGAGCTTTTCAGCGGCATGCAATCCTCGCTCTCGATGGTCTACGACCGCGAAATGGGAAACATGCGCACCCTGCTCGTGAGTCCTTTTCCGCGCTGGTTTCTTTTGACCTCCAAGCTCGCCGCCGGCACCGCCGTGTCGCTTGTCCAAGTCTATGCGTTTCTTCTCGTCGCCTATTTCTGGGAGATTGAGCCGCCGTCGCCTTGGGGCTATCTGAGCGTGCTTCCGGCCCTCGTTCTTTCGGGTTTCATGCTGGGCGCGCTCGGCATGCTCTTGTCGTCGCTGATCAAGCAGTTGGAAAATTTTGCAGGGGTCATGAATTTCGTCATTTTCCCGATGTTTTTCGCCTCTTCCGCTCTCTATCCTTTGTGGCGGGTCAAAGAAGGCAGCCCGTGGCTCGCCTTCTTCTGCGAACTCAATCCGTTCACCCATGCGGTCGAGCTGATCCGCTTCGCTTTATATGAAAAAATAAATTTCCTCGCGTTGGCGGTGGTGCTAGGCGCGACAATCATCTTTCTCGGCGCAGCAATCGCCGCCTATGATCCCTCGCGCGGGCTGCTTCCACGGCGCGAGGGAGCATAGATTGGCGAAACTTATTTCTTCTTACCGTCCGCGCCGAACTGCGCGAGATAGGCGGCAAGATTATCCCGGTCGTCTTCTTTTGGCAGCCCCGCGAAAATCATTTTCGTGCCGGGAATCTTCGCTTTCGGATTGGTGATGTACTCCTTGAACGTGGCCTCGTCCCAGGTGATCCCGGAGTTTTTGTCCGCATCGGAATAATTATAATTCGGCAGGGAGCCGTTCTTGCGCCCGATCAGGCCGTTCAACTCAGGCCCGACGAAGTTCTTGGCGCCTTCGCCGATCTGATGGCAGACCTTGCACTTTTGATTGAAGATTTTTTCGCCCGCGGCGGCATCGCCCGCCAAAGCTCCTGCGGCGGAACCGGCCCAAGCGGCCGCGGCGACAAGGCAGATATATTTACGCTTCATACCCGGTTTCCTTCCCTTTGAGTGCGAGGGGCATTCGATCGCGGTCTCGCCCATGGCTCGCTCCCATGGCCAGCGCACGATCCCCATTTTGGCCCGCCTCGTAAAACATGTATCCTGAAACGATGGCGGATGACAACAAGGACTTGGCAGGAAGCCTCGCGCCGCGCCGCGGCTGGGGATTTCGGAGGGCCGGAAGCGGGCGCGCTGACTACGGCTGCCCCGCGCGCTATGGTGGCCGCGCGGCACTTTACCTTGCGCTGGCAGTCCTTTTCAGTTGTGACGCTGGAGCCGCCGACAAGCTCCGCATCGGGGTGCAAAAAACCGGAACATTCGCCTGGGAACTCGCGATCATCAGTGAGCGTGGCCTGGACAGGAAAGCCGGTCTCGACATCGAGGTTACCGAGCTCGCCTCGCCCGAAGCCGCGAAGATCGCCTTGATGGGGGGTGCGGCCGACATGATCCTCGCCGACTGGTTGTGGGTCGCGCGGCAGAGAAGTCTCAGCCGCCTGCTTGTCTTCGCGCCCTATTCGACGGCGCTCGGAGCGGTCATGGTTCCGGCGGCCTCGGCCATCGAGGATCTCGCTGGCTTGAAAGGCAAAAAGTTCGCGGTCGCGGGCGGTCCCCTGGACAAGAGCTGGCTTTTGCTCCAGGCGCTCGCGCGAAAGTCGGATCTGGACGTCGTGTCGCAGGCGAACATTATTTATGGCGCGCCGACTTTGCTCTATCAGAAAGCCGCGAATGGCGAGGCCGATGCCACCTTAAATTATTGGAATTTCTGCGTGGCGCTCGAAGCGCGCGGGTTCCGGCGGCTCATCGGTATGGACGAGGTAGAACGGCGCCTTGGCGCCAAGGAACCGGTCGCCATGGTCGGCTACGTCTTCAGCGAAGAGCTCGCGCGGACCCATGCGGCAGCCCTCTCGCGGTTTTTCAAGATCGCGGCCGAAGCCAAGGACATTCTCGCCCATTCAACTGAGGATTGGGAGAAGATCGCGCCGCGGATCGGGATCAAGGGGGAGGCGGAGCTCGCTCTCTACCGGCAAACTTATATAGATGGCATCCCGCGCCGCCCGATCGCCGAGGAAGCGGCCGACGCGCGCGCGCTTTATCGCATCCTAGCAAAAGTCGGAGGCCCGGACATTGCCGGCAATTCAACCGAACTCGATGAAGGAACTTTCTACAAAAATATTGAAATGGCGCCCCAAGAACACTAATGGCCTGCTATTCAGATTGGCGCCGCTGTTCTTGCTCATTCTCATGTGGCAGTTGGGTTCGCGTATTGCCGCGGCCGGCACTCTGCCCGCGCCGCTTGCGGTCATGTCAGTTATCGGCGCCGAGGCGTGGTCCGGCGCGCTTTTCGTCAACCTTGCGATCACGCTCGCCAGAGTCGCAGCGTCTTTCGTGCTGGCTATGATTTTGGGAACGGCGCTCGGCGTGGCCATGGGCCGCAACAAGACGATCGACCGTCTGTGCGATCCCTTGCTTATCGTGCTCTTGAACCTACCGGCGCTGGTCGTTATCGTGCTCGCCTACATTTGGGTTGGGCTGAACGAGGCCGCGGCGATTGGGGCCGTGGTTCTAAATAAATTGCCGAATACGGCGGTGACGCTGCGCGAAGGCAGCCGCGCGCTTGACAAGAACCTTGATGAGATGGCGCGCGCCTTTAGTCTGTCATTCGGCACGAAGGTGAGACATGTTGTCTTGCCGCAGCTCGCGCCCTATTTCGCGGCGGCGATGCGCTCCGGTCTCTCGCTCGTTTGGAAGATCGTCCTCGTCGTCGAATTGCTCGGCCGCTCGAACGGCGTCGGCTTTGAGATCGGCATAGCGTTTCAACTCTTCGACGTGACGCGTCTTTTGGCCTATGCGCTTCCGTTTGTCGGCCTCATGCTGGCGATTGAAACGCTCCTTGTGCAGCCCGTCGAGCGGCATGTCTCGCGCTGGCGGCCTTCGCATGGAGCTTAAAATCTCCATTGCGCGGAAGGCGCTCCGGACCGCTTCGGGGCAAACGCGCGTGGTCCTGCATGATGTGGCCTTCAGCTTGCCGCAGGGAGAAATCTGCGCCCTGCTCGGGCCGTCCGGCTGCGGCAAGACAACTTTGTTGCGAATCATATCGGGGCTCGACTCCGATTTCGAAGGCGAGGTCGTCTTGCCTTCCCCACATAAAATCGGCCTGGTTTTCCAGGAGCCCCGGCTATTGCCGTGGCGCAGCGTCGCGGAAAACCTGCGCCTTGTCGGAGCCTCGAGCGAGAACGATCTCGCCGAGATCGCCGCCTCGCTTCATCTATCAAAACATCTCGATCATTTTCCGGGCGAATTGTCGCTCGGTCTCGCGAGGCGTGTCGCTATCGCACGGGCGTTCGCGGTCAAGCCCAATCTTCTCCTCCTCGACGAGCCATTCGTCTCGCTCGATGCCGCCCTCGCCGCACAGCTGCGCGAGGAACTGCTCGCGCTCGTCTTGAAGCGCAAGGCGACGACTCTCATCGTCACTCATAACGTCGATGAGGCAATCTCGCTCGCCGACCGGATTATCGTTCTGTCGGCGGCGCCAGGACGCCTCCTCGCCGACCAGACCATGGAGGCGCCGCGCGGTGCGCTGACGGAGGCGCGCGCGGTCAAAATGAAAGAAGAGATCCGGTCGCTTATGGCAAACGCAGACCATTCTTAAGAATACTGTTCTGTCTCTCGCCCCGCACGAAGGGCGGCGGCGCTGATATCGCTCTTTATTCCCGGTATGTGGCTTTGGTTGAATCACCTTCGTAAGGGTTTCCCATTTTGAGTCGCCGTTTTGATTTTTGTTTGCAAGTTGCCTTTAAAGGCATAGGCTACAGTAAAAATTCGCACGCTCGCTGCCGACGGCCCATTTGGACGCCAGCGCACTAAATGCAGGAGGAGGAGAATATGAGACGTTGGCAGTTTATCAGTACCGCCGGACTGCTTCTCGGCGCGCTGTTGTGGCTCGTTCCGGGCGGAGCGTATCCCGACAAGCGTTGCGATGGACGCGGCTGCGCCAAGCCGGAAAAGACGCTCTACGTCTGGGCCGGTGATCAGGCCCGCGTGAATCCCGACTTCCTCGCGGTGATTGACTTCGACGAGGATTCTGAGGATTACGGCAAGGTCGTTAAGACGGTCCCGCTTCCACCACCCGGCAACGTCGGCAACGAGCCGCATCACTGCCACCTCTCGGCCGACAAGAAAATCCTCGGCTGCGGCGGCCTCTTGAGCCTCCTGCGCGGGCAGCCCGGCATTTTCTTCTGGGACGTCTCCAGAGCGCGCTCTCCGAAGTTCCTGGGTGCCACCAGCGCGCCGCAATCGAGCATCACCGATGACTTCCTGCCGCTACGCACCGGAGGCTTCCTCGTCACGCAGATGGGATCGGCCTCGGGTGGCGCGCCCGGCCGCGTCGCCGAATTTGACCGCGATCTGCACCTGGTGCACGAGTGGCCGGACACTCCGCCGCAGGACGGCTTCAACCCGCACGGCATTGACGCGCGGCCCGAGCTGAACCTGCTGGTCACCTCCGACTTTGTCCTCCCGTCGAGCACGCTTAACAGCGTCCCAGGTGACCCTGTGTTGCGTGGCTCGGTCCGTGTCTGGGACCTCGCGAACCGGACGATCCTGAGGACCATCAGCATTCCCGGCGCTATGGGCACGATGGACGTCAAGCTGATCCCTGGGGACCCGCGAGGTCTGGGCTACACGGCCGGCAGCCTCGAGGGCCTCGCCTATCTCATCGATCCGGGGCACGGCACGCATAAGCAAGCGTTCGACTTTGGGACCATCGTCCCGCACATCGCGACCCCCGTACACGGCGGCTTGGTGCAGCTCCTCGCCCTGCCCAGGAGTGGCGATCGCCTAATCGCCGGGCTGTTTCAAGCTGGCCAGGTCGTAATGCTGGACACCACCAAGCGGGCGGCACTAAAACAAGTCAGTGTCGTCGAACTTGGCGTGAATGCCGGGCCGCACTTTGTTCACCTAACTGACGACGAGAAGCGCCTAATCGTCACCGATTACTTTTTGAACGAGGACGACTTCGGCAAGATCCATCTTGAGGGGGATCATAAGGTCCATGTCATAAAAGTCTCGCACAATCGCCTTACCCTCGACTCTCGTTTCAACCTTGATTTCAACACAGCGTTCAAAACGGGTCCTGCACGTCCGCACGGAGCCGCGATGAAATAGACGTCGCCGTGTGAGTAGGGCGCAAGGCAGGCGCGGCCTCCCGTCGCGCGCCCTTCCGGGCGCGGGTTTCAATTCTTGGTTTCGGGCAAATTCAGCCGGATGTGCAACTCGCGCGAATTGTTCGGGACACGCTCCAATTTGCCCGGTAACCAAACCTGAACGCGACGGGATTTTGCAACGGGGACGCCGTGCACACGGAAATGAGCGAGGCGAGAGAGGCGCTGGAACGCGTTTTCGGCTTTTGCGGCTTCCGGCCAGGACAAGAGGAAATTCTAAAAGCCGTGTTCGCGGCGGAAAATATTCTCGCGGTCATGCCGACGGGATCGGGCAAGTCGCTGTGTTATCAATTGCCCGCGATCGTGCGCAAGGGGCTCACCATCGTCGTCTCGCCGCTGATCGCCTTGATGCGCGATCAGGTGCAGCAATTGCAGGCCCGCGGAATCGCCGCCGCCGCCTTGAACTCATCAAACAGCGGCGAAGACAATGCCGAAATCGAGGCGGGCCTCCGGCGCCGCCGCTATCGCCTCCTCTATGTCGCGCCGGAACGGCTCGTGCGTCCGGACACGCCGGCCGTTCTTCGCGAGGCGGGCGCCAATGTCTTCGCCATCGACGAGGCTCATTGCGTCTCGCAATGGGGGCACGATTTCCGGCCCGAATATCTCGGCCTCGCGCATGCGGCGCAAGCAATCGGCAATCTTCAACTCATCGCGGTCACGGCGACCGCCGACGCGCCAACCCGCGCGGATATCGTGGCGAAGTTGTTTTCCGCCGAGCCGCGCGTTTTCGTCCTTTCCTTCGACCGGCCGAACCTCCATCTCGCCATGCGGCGCAAGGCCGATGCCACGCGGCAAATTGAGGCGATGATCGCGCGCCATAAGCGTCAAAGCGGCATCGTCTATTGCGGCTCGCGCAAGGGCGTCGAGAAGCTCGCGGAAAACCTGAGTTCTAAGGGCATTTTGGCGCTCGCCTACCATGCCGGCCTCGACGCGGGATTAAGATCGGCGCGCCAGGACGAATTCCTGCGCAACGATGGAACTATCATTGTCGCCACGATCGCCTTCGGCATGGGGATCGACAAACCCAATGTCCGCTTTGTCTGCCATGCCGACCTGCCGCAAAGCATTGAAGCCTATTATCAGGAAATCGGCCGCGCCGGCCGCGATGGCCTGCCCGCCGACACGCTGACGTTGTTCAGCGACGGCGACATTAGGCTGCGCGAGCGGCAAATAGCCGACAGCGTGGCGCCGCACGATCGCAAGCGGATCGAAAAGCGAAAGCTCAACGCCCTGATTGCCTTGTGCGAATCCCCGCGGTGCCGCCGCCAGACATTACTCGCCACTTTCGGGGAGGTCTCGAAGCCATGCGGCAATTGCGATATTTGCGACGGGAAATGGCCGCTCTTCAACGGCGCGATCCCGGCGCAAAAGATCATGTCCGCGATCCGGCGCACCTCCGAGCGATTTTTTCCAGGCCACCTCGCCAATCTTCTCGTCGGCCAGGCAAGGGACGCAATTTTGCGGCATGGCCACGATCTCCTGCCGACATTTGGCGTCGGCAAAGAGTTCAGTCAGGCCGAATGGCGCAGCATTTTCTACCAGCTTCACGCGGCGGACCTGATTGCTCAAGACCCAGACGATCGCGATCGCTGGATTATCAGCGCGACGGGACGTGACGTGCTGACGGGCGAGGCGCCTTTGACGTTGCGTGGCGACATGATTTTGTCGAGCGGGCGCAAGGCGGACGTGCGGCGAAGCTTGGACGAGATCGAGGTTGCGCAGGCGAGCGATCCGGTGCTGCCGCGCGAGGCTTTCGAGCCGGTCAAACCTGGGATTTTGGCGCCGCCGCTGACCGCCCGGCAAAACAGCCTGTTATCCGCGCTCAAGGCCAAACGCCTCGAAATCGCCAGAAAGCAAAAGCTGGCCGCCTTCATCATATTCCATGACAGCGTCTTGATCGAGATGGCGCGGGTGCGTCCCAAGACCTTCGAGGATTTGCTGCTTATTCCCGGTGTCGGGCCAACAAAGGCAGCGCGTTTTGGCGCGGTCTTTCTCGCCGTTATCACAAATCATGGCGACGGTTCATGACCATCAACGCGCGTCAAGCAAAGCCGCGGGGAGCGCCACGCAAGACGCTGCACGCCAGCGTGCTTGCTCTCCTTGGTCTCATTGCTTCAATTGCCGCGCAGGCCGAACCGCCCCTGGCGCCGCCAATCATTTCGCAAGGCGCGCGCGTTTTGCCGGTGTTGGCGAGCCATGGGATGGTCGTTGCGCAAGAAGGGACGGCGGCGAAAATCGGCGTCGATATTCTCCGCCGCGGCGGCAACGCGGTCGATGCGGCGGTCGCGACCGGCTTGGCGCTTGCCGTGACTTTGCCGCGCGCGGGAAATCTCGGCGGCGGCGGCTTCATGCTCGTCTACCTTGCAAAGGAGAAAAAAACCACGGTCATCGACTACCGCGAAGCCGCGCCGGCCGATACGCCGCGCGATGTCTTTCTCAATGAGGCGGGCGAGGCGGTCCGCGCGAAATCGCAGGATAGCGGCCTTGGGGTCGGCGTGCCTGGTACGGTCGCGGGCTTTGGTCTCGCCCTGCGAGCGTATGGATCCGGCAAATTCTCTCTGGCCGAGCTTGCCGCGCCCGCTGTTGCGCTCGCCCGCTCTGGCATTGAGGTTACGGACGATCTCGCCGATTCACTTCCCCATGTGCTGGGCCGGCTCAAGCGCTGGCCCTCGTCGGCGGCGATTTTTCTGCATCCGGATGGCACCGCGCTGGCGCGCGGAGACAGACTCGTTCAGTTCGATCTCGCTTCGGTGCTCGAAGCGCTCGGGCGCGACGGCGAGTTCGCCTTCTACGAGGGTCCCATAGCGGAAAAAATTGTCGCCAGCGTCCGCGCGGCCGGGGGCCGGATGAGTTTGGACGATCTCAAATCCTACCGCGCGGTTGAGCGGGCGCCTCTACGCGGCTCCTATCGCGGCTATGAGATCGCCGCGGTGCCGCCGCCCTCGTCGGGCGGCGTCCTCATTATCGAACTCCTCAACATGCTTGAAGGTTTTCCGCTATCGGCGCAAGGCGCCAATTCGGCCGCGAACATTCATATCATGGCGGAAGCGATGAAATTGGCCTACGCCGGCCGGGCTGAATATCTAGGCGACCCGGATCACGTGCCGGTCCCTGTGAAGGGTCTCATTTCGAAAGCCTTCGCGGAACGATTGCGGGCGGAGATTTCGGCGACGCGCGCGCGGCCTGCCGCCGAGATCAAAGCAATCGATCCGGTGCCGTACGAGAGCGGCCAAACGACGCATTTCTCGATCGTGGACAGCGACGGCAACGCGGTTTCCAACACTTACACCTTGAATTTTTCCTACGGCCTCGGCCTCGTCGCCGAAGGGACCGGCATCCTTCTTAACAACGAACTGGACGATTTCGCGGCAAAGCCAGGGGCTCCGAATGCCTATGGACTCGTTGGCGGCGCCGCCAATGCGCCGGGGCCACGCAAGCGGCCGCTGTCGTCAATGGCGCCCACATTCGTTTTTCGCGACGGCGAGCTCGAACTTGTCACCGGCTCGCCAGGCGGCTCGCGGATCATTACGATCGTCTCGGAAATCATTCTCGACATCGTCGATTTCGGCATGAACATCGCGGAGGCGACCGAGGCGGTGCGAATCCATCACCAATGGCTGCCGGACGAATTGCAGGTCGAGCGCGGTCTTAATACCGATACGATCCGGCTGCTTGAGGCACTGGGGCACAAGGTCTCGGTTTACGGCGCTTGGGGCTCGGCGCAGAGCATTTTTCGCGAAAACGGCGTGTTAATGGGCGCTGCCGACATGCGGCAGCGGGGCACCTTGGCCACCGGATATTGAGGCCCGGCCGCCGCAAAACACGTAAGGACTACAATGACGCACCCCAGCGACTTCGTGCTCGCGATCCATGGCGGAGCCGGCGTGATCCCGCGCGAGGCGATGACGCGAAAAACCGAGAACGCTTTGCGTTGCGGGCTGCGGGCCAGCCTGAGGGCCGGGCGGCGCGTTCTGCAGGCAGGCGGCACCGCGCTGGATGCCGTCACCAACGCCGTTGTTGCGCTGGAGGATGATCCTCTTTTCAACGCCGGACGCGGCGCGGTGTTCACAACCAACGGCCAACATGAGATGGATGCCGCCGTGATGGACGGGCGGAATCGCATGGCCGGCGCCGTGGCCGGCGTGATGGGCCCACGCAACCCGGTGATAGCGGCGCGCGCGGTGATGGAAAAGTCCAAGCATGTGCTGCTCATCGGTGAGGGTGCAGTGCAGTTCTGCCGGGAGCACGGCGTATCGTTTGCCAGCACCCGCTATTTTCACACAGAGGCTCGCTGGCGGGACATGCTGGAAGAGCTGGAGCGCCGTCGCACCGGGGCTCCGGACACGCGCTACGATGCTGCGCGACACGGCACCGTAGGTGCGGTGGCACGCGACCGTCAGGGCAATCTCGCCGCTGCGACATCCACGGGGGGCATTACGGCCAAGCTGCCGGGGCGGGTCGGCGACAGCCCCGTCTTCGGTGCCGGCACCTGGGCCGACAACGAGACTTGCGCCGTCTCCGCCACGGGCATTGGCGAGTTTTTCATTCGCTGGGCCGTGGCGCATGAGATCGCTGCCCGCATTCGCCATCGGGGCGACACCCTGGAAAGGGCGGCGAATGAGGTGGTGGTCGATCTCGGCTGCGTCGGCGGACGAGGTGGCATCATCGCGGTCGATCGCGCCGGTGCAGTGGCGCTACCCTTCAACTGCCCGGGCATGTATCGCGGAACGATCAGAGCCGACGGAGTAGCCCTTACCGCCCTCTACCAGGAAGAATTACGTCCGACAGTGCTCGGCGCTGTGATAGCGAAGTATCGAAGAATCACAATTCCATGCCGATGATCAAGGGTCGTATCCAAAGCACTTGATTCCTGGCCGTCGAATTCGCGAAGCGGCGAGCAAGCGCTCGGAGCAGATCCGGAGCGGCGATGTCGTGCAACATCGTAGATTGGCGCGCGTGGAGATTCGCACTCCCTGTCTATAGATTCGGTCTCATGTAATATGGACTTGCGCGGATTTCGACGGGTTTTTGTTGTGGAATTGATTTCATCAACGTCGAAAAACCGGCGAGGTTAGCGACGGATGATGGCCGACGGAAGACAGTCACGACGTCCAAATCGTTTGGCTCTTTCGCCTCCTTTACGTGGAGGCTCAAGCGTCACGTCGATGCGGCGCGCCGGAGAAGACCTCTGGCACAAAAGCCATCCGAAGCCAGATACAAGCTCGCCAAACTCCCTAAATGCTACGATTGAAATCTTCGCGGTTCTGCGCCATCTTCTATGGTGCGCCTGGCCGGACGGCTCGGCTTCAGGAGGATCGACACACTGATACAAGCGATTCTTGCGGAAGCGGCGCGCCCGCCGCTCCACCCGGTTCCCGGTTCAGATGGACCCGAAGCCGACACACTCGTGCGGACTGTCTTGACCTGTCTCGATGATTCCAAAGCCGAAGACATCGTCGCCATCGACCTGCACGGCAAAACCATTCTCGCCGACATCATGATCATCGCGACCGGCCGCTCCAACATTCACGTCGGAGCGATCGCCGAGCGCGTTATCGGCGCATTAAAGGGCGAGCGCCGCACGCCGCCGCGCGTCGAAGGCTTGCGCAACGGCGACTGGGTTCTAGTGGATGGCGCCGACATCATCGTCCACATCTTCCGGCCCGAGGTGCGGCGGTTCTACAATCTCGAAAAAATGTGGAGCATAGACCGGCCGGGCGAGCGACACTTAGGCTAAGGCAGCCAGTTATCAACGTGATGCGCCTTTTGCTAATTGCTAATTTGCATTGGGCGGCCAGAAGCCTGACCGGAACGGGAATTGGCCACTCGCGATGTCGGGCGACCCGCCGCCGCCCGCGCGATTAATTCGTGAAGCTGCCGGTCTTGCCGCGGCGGCGCCATTTTTCTCCGTAGGATGGCGCCATTAATGCCCGCGGCCAATCCAACCGGCCGCCAGACGTAGGCAGACCGGTGGCGGTACGAGCGCGGCACGGCACGATTGCTTCAGCGGGAGCGGCAAGCCGCCGCAGCGCACTTGTATTAGCTGCATCCATTGCGCCCGCTTGCCTTGCGGCGCAATCGGGTCAGCCGGCGGCGCCGGACGCGGGCGAGAACGGCACGGAGCTGAGCGGACGCAGGCTCGAACTGCGGGGCATGGAAGTTACGCTCGAGGCATCGCAAGAGCTGCGCCGGCGGATCGCAGCCGAGATCGCATCGATCCGCGCCGACCGGGCGAAGCTTACCGCGGCGCTTCTCGACGCGACGCAAAGCGTCAACGCGAGCGAACGCAAGATCGGCGAAACGGAGGCAAGGCTCGACACGCTGACTGGGTCGGAGGACGCGATCAAGCTTTCGCTTGCGAGCCGCCGAGCGATCATTGCCGAGGTCCTCGCCTCCTTGCAGCGGATGGGGCGCAAACAGCCGCCGGCGCTTCTCGCCGCGCCGGAAGACATGCTTGCCGCGATCAGAACCTCCATGTTGCTTGGTTCGGTCCTGCCAGAGATGCGCGGCGAAACCGAGGCGCTTGCCTCGGACCTTTCGGACCTCGTGCAGTTGCGGCATTCGATTTCGGCCGAGCGCGAGACGCTTGCAAATGGCGTGGCGAAGATTCGCGCCGAGCGTCAGCGCCTCGCCGCGCTAGTCGAGGCGCGCCAATCGGCGCTGTCCGCCGCCGAACAGGCGCTTGGAAAGGAGCGCGAACGCGCGCTCGAGCTCGCGAAGCAAGCGGCGAGCCTCAAAGATCTGATCGCCAGGATGGAAACCGAAGTTAGCGCGGCCGCGCGGGGTGCCGAGGCGGCGAGGAAGGCCGATGAGATCCGCCAGCGCGCAGAGCATGCAGCCGCGCCAAGCGCTGCCATGAAAACAGCCTTGGCGCCTTTCAAAGATCCGGCAAGGCTTGCGCCAGCCACTGCCTTTATCGAGACGAAAGGTCTTTTGCCGGTCCCCGTGAACGGCACGCTTCAGCGCGGCTTTGGCAGCCAGGATGGATTTGGCGGCACCGGGAAGGGAATGCTGATCGCGACCCACACCGAGGCCATTGTCGCCTCGCCCTGCGATGGTTGGGTGTCATATGCCGGTCCGTACCGCAGCTACGGACAAGTTTTAATTATTAACGCTGGCCAGGGCTATTATATTA
This sequence comes from Methylocella sp., assembly GCA_050728695.1. Classification (GTDB taxonomy): domain Bacteria; phylum Pseudomonadota; class Alphaproteobacteria; order Rhizobiales; family Beijerinckiaceae; genus Methylocapsa. The sequence goes on from JBOHJV010000023.1 coordinate 25,445, forward strand.
TTCTTGCGGGAATGGATAAGATCAACGTAAACGTAGGGCAGTTCATTCTGGTTGGGGAGCCCGTCGCCGTCATGGGCGATGGGTCCTTCAAGACGGCCGCAGCCATCGCCATCGGCGCGGTCCAGCCCATCCTCTATATCGAATTTCGTAAGGACGGGGTGGCGATCGATCCGGGCCCATGGTGGGCGAAGCCGGAACTGCAAAGGGTTCGCGGATGATGCGCAAAGTCTTATCTGTACTGCTAGGCGCCTTTCTGGGCGCGGGGCTCGCCACGCTTGCAACCAAGACCCCGGTATCGCCGGCGGGAACGGCGCGCGCGGCCGCCTCGGACACCTACCGCAATCTCAACCTCTTCGGGGACGTTTTCGAGAAGATTCGCTCCGATTATGTCGAGAAGCCGGACGAGCAAAAGCTCGTCGAGGCCGCGATCAACGGCATGCTCGGTTCGCTCGACCCCCATTCAAGCTACATGGACGCGAAAAGCTTCCGCGACATGCAGGTTCAGACGCGCGGCGAATTTGGTGGTCTTGGCATCGAGGTGACGCAGGAGGACGGCTTAATCAAGGTCGTCACGCCAATCGACGACACTCCGGCCTCGCGCGCGGGAATCTTGTCCGGCGACATCATCAGCGCCATCGACGGCGAGAATGTTCAGGGCTTGAGCCTCAACCAGGCGGTCGACAAGATGCGCGGCGCGCCGGACACCTCGGTGACACTCAAGATTTTACGCGGATCCAACAAGGACCCGCAGGACATCAAGCTTACCCGCGCCGTGATCCAGATCAAATCTGTTCGCGAACGTCAGGAGGGCGACGATATCGGCTACATTCGAATCACCCAATTCAACGAACAGACGTTCGAGGGTGTTCGCGCGGCGATCCAAAAGTTCCAAAACGATATCCCCGCCGCCAAGTTCAAAGGTTATATTCTCGACCTGCGCAACAATCCGGGTGGTTTGCTCGACCAGTCGATCGCCGTCGTCAATTGCTTCCTCGACCGCGGCGAAATCGTTTCGACCCGGGGCCGGAACGCCGATGAAACGATGCGCTACAATGCGCGTCCTGGCGACTTGTCCAAGGGCAAGCCGTTGGTCGTCCTGATTAATGGCGGCTCGGCGTCGGCTTCGGAAATCGTCGCCGGGGCCTTGCAGGATCATAAGCGCGCGACCATTCTCGGCACCCGCTCGTTCGGCAAGGGCTCCGTGCAGACAATCATCCCGCTCGGCCAGAATAACGGCGCCGTGCGGCTGACCACGGCCCGTTATTACACGCCCTCCGGACGCTCGATCCAGGCCAAGGGGATCGACCCCGACGCGACCGTGTTGCAGGATGTGCCCGACGACCTCAAGGGCAAGGACGACACAAAGGGCGAAGCTTCCCTGCGCGGCCATTTGAAGAATGGCGAGGACGAAAAGGGAGGCTCGCAAGCCTTTGTCCCGCCCGATGCCAAAAACGACAAGCAGTTGATCGCCGCCGAAGACATTCTTCGCGGCGTCAACAAGGCGATGAACAAGCTCACCGCGGCCCCCGCGAGCGAACCCGCGAAGGTTCCAAATTGAGGAGCGCGCCCCGGGAATGACGCGGTCATTGTTGAATGGAGCCGGTAGGCTCGGGGTGCGCGTCCTTTGTGAGGAATGCAACGCCCTCAACTGACCGCGATTCCTTCCGCCGCGATTCAGGCACTAGCGAGCAAGATCGAAGCGCTGGCGAAGTGGACGGCGCGGTTCGATTAGTATGGGCCACGCCGCCGGGATCGAGGCACGTGCCGGGATCTTGGCGCGGTGATGAAAACCGGCGCATGCGGCTTCGGCGGCAAGGCGTGGCCTCCGCCCCATTGGGAAAGGCCACGCAAGACTGGCTCGAAAGTTAGCCATGAACCAAATGCGGTTCAACGGCTCGCCGCGCAAGCCCTGCCGTCGGCCTCGGATTTTGTCCCCAAGAGCTATTCCGTTCAGATTTCTTGCGATGGCGGCACTGATAACGCGGCCATCCTTGACATCGCGCCAGCCGAGCTTGCAAGACTCCA
>JBOHJV010000024.1:0-26836 GCA_050728695.1 Methylocella sp.
GCATTGCGCCTTTCGATCGATCAGCTTGTCGCGCCAATCGTGCTCGGCCGCGCCTCTGCCTTGCCTCCGGTGCTGATCATCTTCTGCTTTCTCGCTGGCGGAGTCTTGTTCGGCATCCCGGGGGTAATTTTGGCGGTGCCGCTAGCACTGACGATCAGGATCGTTTTGGCGACGCTCTATAAAGCGCCGTTGGCGGAAGCGGACGAAGACGAAGAACTTCCCGCCTAAGCTCCGCACGGCATCGGACCCGCCGTTCCCGGGTTACCTTGCGAAAGGCCGCTTCGATGCACACCCGAATGCCCGCCTCGACAATTTCGCTTCGCCGCCAAAGCGATCTTCCTCCCGTAAAGCATTCCATGCGAGATCGCGCGGCAGGGGGAAGGCGCGCGTGATGACGATGACAAGGTCTTCGGACGGCTTGCCGCCGATTGTTGCGGTCGAAGTACGCATCCTTTCGCGGGGTAGGCGAATCCGCTTAAGGCGCCACGGAGATCATCCAAGGCACGCCGAAGCGGTCGGCGACCATCCCGAAGCGCGAGGAAAAGAAGGTCTTGGTCAACGCCATCTGCACCTGCCCGCCCTTGGCCAGGGCAGCGAACAGCCGCTCCGCCTCGGAATCGCTGGGCGCCGTGAGCGACAGCGAAAGGCCTTGGAAATTCGGCTGCCCCGAGCACCGCCCGTCGGACGCCAACAAAGTCGTATCGCCAACGCGGAAGCTCATGTGCATCACCTTGTCCAAAGTGCCGGACGGGCATGTGGAGGGATCAGGACTCTCCTTGAAGCGCAAGAGCATCGTAATCTCGGCGCCCAGCGCCTTGCGGTAGAACTCGACCGCCTCTTCGCAGCGGCCTTCGAAGAACAAATAGGGTTGGACTTGCATTGTGTCTCCTTTTCAGGGGGAGTGAAACTTGCCAAAAACATGCCGGTTACGGGTTCAGCGCTTCGCGGCCTTCGTCCGCTGCTCGGCTTGCGCGCGTAAACGCTCCTCCTGCTCCCGGAGCTCAGGCGTGAACGCCGCGCCAAAATCCTCCGCCTCGAACACTTGGCGGATTTCGATCTCGCACTCTCCCTCATGCGGATTGGGGCAGCGTTTGACCCACTCGATCGCTTCTTCTTTCGACTTTACCTGCCACAGCCAGAAGCCGGCGACCAACTCCGTCGTCTCGGCGAAGGGGCCGTCGATCACGCTGCGCTTGTCTCCGGAGAATTTTACGCGCGCGCCCTTGGACGTTGGATGCAGGCCCTCGGCCGCGAGCAGCATGCCGGCTTTCGCCAGCTCCTCGTTAAACTTGCCCATGGCGGCGAGGAGCTGCTCGCGCGGCATGACGCCGGCTTCCGAGGACTTGTTAGCCTTGACTATCACCATGAACCTCATCGTCATGTCTCCTTCTGGTTTCTCGTAGCTGCACTGATATTCGCTGCCTGAAACGAACGTGTCGCAACGACGCCGCGCAAAAATGCAATTGTGTTGCGGTGGCGCGCGGGGCGACTCGCGCGGACAAGCCCGCGTCAGTGCGTCCTCGTCGATAGGTGCGCGATTCGCTCACGCCCGGGTTTCGACCGGCTCCTTGTTGATTGCGGCGGGGTCCATCCATATGTATTCCCAGATGTGCCCGTCGAGATCGTTGAAACTCCTGCCATACATAAACCCATGGTCCAACGGCTCCCCGGCCTTGGTGGCGCCGGACTTCAACGCGATATCGACGATCTCGTCCACTTTTGCCTTGCTGTCCACCGACAGGCAGGTGAGCACCTCCGTAGTTTTGCGGGCGTCCGCGATCTCCTTCTTTGTGAATTCCTTGAATTTCGGTTCGGTACAAAGCATCGCATAAATTTCGTCGGATATGACCATGCATGCAGCAGTTTTGTCGGTAAATTGCGGATTGAATTTATAACCCAGCGTCGCGAAGAAGTCCTGCGATTGGTCGAGGTCCTTGACCGCTAAGTTCACAAAGATTTTGCTCGTCATGTTGTTTTTCCGTTCGTTCGCCTCGCCATACCGGTCGTGGTGTCGAACCCAGTCCGAAAGATCGAAATTCGGACCGGTCTCGTTGCGACCTTTGGGCGTTAGGTCGAGAGCCATGTACGTGCCTAGCAGTTCCTCGGCCCCGCGTCCGTAAGCCGAGAATGTGTGGAAAATGTCGCCGTTCGTGTCCTTGTAGAACACGCTGATTCCGGACATCTCCTCACTCTGAAAATCGCGCAGGCCGAAGTTGTAATTGACCTCGCCCTTGGAGATTTGCTCCTTCGTGAATGAGACGCAAAAGTCGTAGTTGAAGTCGCTGCCGAACGACGATACCCAATTGAAACGCCACCCCATGCGGGTCTTGAACGCTTCGATATCCGGGAGCGGCGCTCTCGCGACTGCGACGTAGGTCACGCCATGGTGTTCGAGGTGCACGAGCGCCCCGTCGATGTGGTCGCATTCGAAAGAGCAACCGGCGCAGCCCTCCTTCCAATCCGGTCCGAACATAAAGTGCTTGACAATCAACTGGCTGCGCCCGGCGAAGAGACCCGAAAACGTCTTGCGGCCGCCGGGTGTGTCGAACACGTAGGGTTTCTCGACCTTGACCCAGGGCAGCGCCCGCCGCGCGGCGCTCAACTCGTCGCGCAGCCGGGTAAGTTCCTTCTCCTTGACGAGATGCGATGAGTGCGCGGCAAGCCACTCATCTTGCGATACAATTTTGTGATCCATTCTGTTCTCTTCCTATCTGGGCTTTAGGCTTGATCTATCTCGCATCCGCGTCGGCGCGAAAGCACTTCACGACGAATGACCGATCCGCCCCTCAAGGTTCCGCCCGCGGTGATCAAGGCCGCGATCGCCATGCACGCTGGCCGCAGGCGTAGACGCTGCATGGTTTTTCTCTCTATTTTGCTCGTCTCATCGCCGCTACGTACTCGGCCAACCGGTCGAAGGTGCTCGTCCAGCCTCCTTGATGCCCGTCGCGTTCCCCGATCGATTGGAACGGAGCATGGCGGAAAGTCATTAGCGTCTTCCCATACTGCTCGGCGAATGAAACCTTCACCAGGGTTTCAAGCCTGCGCTCGCCCTCTTCATCCCAAGCAAAGGTGAACTCCAGGTGATAGGGCGGGGCGACCTCGCGAAACACGCCTCCCTGCCAGAGTTCCTTGCCAGTTTCAGTCGACCGCAAGCAGCCCCGCCAGGCGCCACCAGGGCGAACGTCCATTTCGAGGATAGTGGCGGGGTAGTCCCTAGGGCCCCACCACTTCTTCGCGTGGCTCGGGTCGGTCCAGAGCTTAAAGACGAGCGCGCGCGGCGCGTCGAAGACGCGCGTGAGGATAAGCACCCGCTCCGCTGGTTCGGGCTTAGCGCTAATTTCGTATCTTGCGATCACGCTTTTTCTCTTTCGTTTGCAACTCGCGAAGGTAATCGTCCAAACGATCGAAGCTCTCGGTCCACAGGCGGCGATACGCTTCTAGCCAGTCCTCGACGTGCTTGAGGGCGGCCGGCTCGATCCGGCAGGGCCGCCGTTGCGCCTCGCGGCCGCGCGCGATGAGACCGGCGCGCTCCAGCACCTTGAGGTGCTTCGAGACAGCGGGCAGGCTCATCTCAAAGGGTTTTGCCAGCTCGGTCACCGATGTTTCGCCCAAGGCGAGCCGCGCGAGGATCGCCCGCCGCGTCGGATCGGCGAGAGCCGCGAGGGTGGTGCTGAGGCGATCCGACGCCATATCGTATATAACCGAATAGTTAAATAACCGATCGGTTTAATACACACCGAAAGCTCCTTTGTCAAGCGCGCGCGACCTGCCCCGCAATGGGCGAGGTCCAACGTGACGAAGCCGCCCTAGCCCGCTTGGCTGTTCACCACGGCGAAAATCTTCCGCGGCTCTCGCCGCGATCGCAATGCAGCTTGTTGGAACGCACGTTTGCCTCGCCAGCTTGCGCGGCAAAGCCACATCGAAGCCGGAACCAAGCGGAATCGGAGCGGACATTGCCAACTTTTCAAAAGCTGTTCGCCGAGTTGAATCAGACCCAGCCGATTCGGGAATCCGACGCGGGAGCCATTTCAAGAAGTTGGTACAATGCCGCAATTCGAGTTAGATTCGGATGAATAGAAGATTACAATTGCGCCTCCTAATAGATATCGACTCCGATGCTCTCAAAACGTTTGAATATTACGCGGCCAGGGTTGGCGAATAGATGGCCGTTTTTTCATCACATATTCCATGCAAAATCGTCGGAGCTCGGAGTACAGAGCTTAACGATGCCATCAAATGGAGTATTAATATTGAAAATTATCATTTTTACTATTGCGTTCATCGCCTTTTGCGGTGCCGCGCAGGCCCAGAGCTGGACAGGCAAGGCTTCTTTCTACCGCGGACGCGGCGGCATGACCTGCGCCCACCGTTCGCTGCCGTTCGGAACACATGTCCGGGTCACCAATCTCTCCAACAACCGCTCGGCCGTGCTGGTCGTCAATGACCGGGGCCCGTTCATCAAGGGCAGAATCATCGATGTCTCGATTGGGGCCGCCGATATTCTCGGGTTTCGCCGGGTCGGCATCGCGCGAGTTTCCGTCGCAACTCTTGCGGATGAGGTCCGGACAAGTGCTCTGCGTCCGGAACGTCCAGCAAAACAATAGCTTGCGCTGCGTCTGACGAAGCATTGGCGCGCCGGTTCTCGCGGCCGGGAAACCGTCGCCGTGGCCCGGGGGCACCGGCGTCACAGCACGAGCGGACCGAGATCGCCGACGGCCGCCGTCCCGGGCAACAGCCCGCGTGCCCGGGCCGCGATTTTCCAATCGGTTCCGCTGCCGCTGATCTCGAAGAGATGGTATCCAGCGCGATGATGCGGCGTCCCGCGAATGACAGAGGCCGACGGCACGCCGACAACCGGCACGAGGCCTTTTGGCCCTTCCATCCGCGCCAAGCAAAGTCTGTGGTTGTGGCCATGAACGATAAGCTCGGCGCCCGCGCGACGAATCAAAGCCGCGAGGCCGCCTGCGTCCACGAGGCCGCGCCCGAGCTGCGAGGCGGCGGTTCGTGGCGGATGGTGCAGCATCACGACGCGGACGAGCCCGCGCCTGCCCGTTTCGACAAGAAGCCTCTCGGCGGTTTGTAATTGGCGGCGGCCCAAATAGCCCGCCGCAATGAACAACGGCGTCGGAACCCCTGACGACAAGCCGATCAAGGCAACCTCGTCGCGGATCCGCAGATAAGGGAAGCCCTCGCCGGCGCAGGCCTCCCCTGTGGTCCAGGGCGCAAAGGTGCCTGCGAGGTAAGGTAACGAGCCGCGCACATAGGCGTCGTGATTGCCGGGCACGAAACTTACGTCCTCAGGCGCGCCCAGGGTTTCGAGCCAGTGCCGGGCGAGCTGGAACTCAGCCGGGAGACCGAGGTTCGCGATGTCCCCGGTCATCGCGACGTGGCTCGGATGATGCGCCTTCATGTCCGTGACGATTTGCTCGAGCACCGCCATGTCATGGATGCGCGAGCGGGAGCGAGTCCAGTTCAAATAGCCGGTGACACGTTTGCCGATCAGCTCGCGCCGGCGGGGACGCGGCAGGGGACCGACATGCGGGTCGGACAAATGGGCAAGAAGAAATTTCACGCGGGCCAATCCGTCCGCTCCGCGTGGCGCGGCAAGCGGCGCCAATGAGAATAAATGAGAACAGCTGTCGCCCATACAATGGCGCGCGCGAACCCGATTTGCAACACGGCCCGCGAAATTGGGGCGGCGATGTATCCCACGCGAGCGAGCCCTGGCGCAGGACATATCGCGGACGGCGCAGCGCGGGCCGAAACGGCGGGCCTGCAAGGTCCGCGGGACGCGGTCTCGGGCGGCGGCCGGTAAACAGGAATTGACTAGCGCCAAACATCCGTTCCTCTAAGTTCGGCGGACATCGGAAATTGTAGCAAACTCAGAGGTCCGCTCATGGCTTTCTTCAATCGCTCGAACCTCTTCGCCGGCGCGCGCGCGGCGACGGTTGTGGCGCCTGCTGCAATCTTGGAGCCGGGCCGTTCGCCTCCAGCAAGATCGATTATGTCATCGAGCTTTTCACGAGCGAAGGGTGTTCCTCGTGCCCGCCTGCCGACCAGTGGCTCACTTCCATCGCGCGTAAACCCGGTGTTGTGGCGGTTTCCTTGCACGTGGATTACTGGGACTATATTGGCTGGCGAGATACGCTCGCGTCCCCGGCCTTCACGGCGCCAGAAGGCCTATGCGGCGGCGCTTGGCGAGGCGAATGTCTATACCCCGCAAGTTATTGTGAATGGGCTGGCGGGCGCGGCCGGCGGCGTCCGGGCCGAAATCGCGCAGGCGATTGACGGCCACGGAAGCCGATGGCGCGCTGACCGTGCCGATGCGTCTATCCGAGACTGGCGGCCATTTAGTCGCCGAGGTCACCGAGGGCGGCGGCCCGGCGGGTGTTTTTGCACTCCGGGTTGCCCGCGCCAGCACGGTTCTTATCCAGCGCGGGGAAAACGCCGGGCGCGGCGTCACCTATACGAATGTCGTCCGCGCGATCGATAAGCTCGGCGATTGGATTGGCCGGTCCGCGACCTTCGAAGTGCCGGGCGCCCCCGGCGACTGCGAAGGCATTGTCGTGCTGATGCAGAAGGACACGCCGGCGGGTCCAGGCGCCATTCTCGCCGCCGCGAAAACCAAAGGACTGTGACCCACGCAGACGCGAAAAGCGGCCGTCGCCGGCGCGCAGCTCTTCACCCAAGTGCCCAAATTTTTCACCTAAGGAGCCCCAAATTCCCGCGATCGGCCGCTTCGATGCCTTTCGCCTGCCCCGCTCACGGCATATAGAGGAGGCTAAGCCGCATATTTTCGCGGCGGGGACCCAGGAGTACGTCACGCCATGTCTCGCCAAATTTTTCGCGGTTTCTCCGTCGTTCTAACCCTCGCCTTCGCGGCCGCGATGGCCTGCACCGGCCCCGCCTCCGCCAAGACCAAGCACAAGGCGGCAAAGCACGCCGCGAAAGCCGAACAATCCGGCGCCGCGAGCGCGGACACAACAAAGTTTGGGAAGCCCTCGAAACTGGCGAATTATGGCGACTGGGGAGTGTTTGTCGCCGAAGGCGAAAAGTCCAAGACGTGCTACGCGCTGGCGACACCGAAGGAGCGGGCTCCCGCCGGTTTGAAACGCGATCCCGCATATGTCTTTATCTCCAACCGGCCAGGCGAGAATGTGCGCGAGGAGGTTTCAATCATCCTGGGGTTTCCGATGAAAGAAGGCAGTGGCCGCGCGGAGATCGCGGGGTCCGGCGTCGCGCTCATCGCCACGGGCGCCAACGCCTGGATCAAGAACCAGGCCGAGGAAGCCAAATTCGTCTCTGCCTTGAAAAAGGGCGCGAAACTCATCGTCAAGGCGGCCTCGCTCAGAGGTCACGTGACGACCGACAGCTATTCCCTCAATGGCCTGTCGCAAGCTCTCGAACGAGTCGAGAAAGAATGCCCTTGAGGGGCGGCCGCAAGGCTTGAACGGCTTGGCGGCGACTTATGGCAGGGGGGAGTCTACGCCGCCTAGGGCCTAAACATTGTCATGTCCCGGCGGTTGTTGGAACCGGAACGAATGGCGGCCATCGCCGCCGAGGACCGGCGCGCTGAAACCGCGCCCAGCCGTCCTCAATTTGCATATCCGCCACGAACACCGCAGGGAGTACATCAAGCTGCGACGGTTTATGCGAGCTGATACCATTGATTAATGGCCCTTCTGCGCGACCCTGAACTCTAAATACTGGCCTCGCACCAACAGGAGTAAAATCCCCAAGCGTCGCATAGAGCCGGAGGAGCCGCGATGTTCATCCGCAATGTCCTTGAGGTGCTTGCGCCGCGTCGCCAGTACAAATCCGTCTCCGCAGCCCCCGTATCGTTAAATGAAAGCGCACTCGAGCCAGAATAAGACCTATCAGCTTGCCGATCAGACCACTGACAGTCAGCACAACTAGTCCGATAACTGTCGTGCGCTGCCAGGAACGCCCCAGCTCCGGTGCCAGGAACGAATGAACGATCCAGGTTGCGGTGATAGCGAGCATCACGATTGCGCCGACGCGACACCCGCAGTCTCTCCGGTGATGTTCAAGCCGCTGCTTCCACGCGGTTACTTCATCGACAGGCAGAGATCCTAAATATCCTTGCAGCGTTCGATCTACAATCATGGTCATCACTTCAGCTCGAATTGCCTGTTAGCAAGGCAGTCCGTTGGGAAGTTCGCAATTATGTAGTCCCATACCTTCTTGGCTTCGTCGTACACGAATTGTGGTTCGCCGCTAAAGCAGATGTACTCCGGCAAGAGCCACCAGCTCCACCAACTACAATCTCTGGGAGAGACCATAATGCGATTAAGTCCATCCACATGACAGAGCCCGAAAGTATGTCCGAGTTCATGAATGGCAACATATGTAGACGTGAAATCCGGAAGTCGATGTCTATATACAGCACCCGTGCCTCCATCGTCCCCAAAAAGTTTGCCGCCCAGACAGGCACCCAGACAGGTGCTTTGATATAGGCAAGCGGAATAGCCGCTATAACTGTTATCGTCAAAGAGGAATGTCCCTACGATAACAGGATCACACAATTCGTTTTTGGCCTTGTCTTCAATCCCGTTAAGATTGCACACGCTTCCCGCGACCGCTGGCTGGCGATTGAAAGGTTTATTGGCCAGGAGCTTTATTACGTCACAGGAATTGGCGCCAGCACGCACTTGTGTCGGCTCAGTAAAACGCTGATCTTTCAAGTCAACTACCAGCTTTAGACCTATGGTATCACCTTTTATCTGGACGGCGTGGATTCTATCCAGGAGCGCTGAATCGCTCATGGCATAGATCGAAAAACTCTTACTGCTCGGATTGCTCAAATACGTATCGATATCCGATTCCGATGAAATGTCTCCGCGTATATCGGGTTGACTCCTTTCAAAGAATTTGTTCCACTTAAAACCTGCCAGGATTTTTAGGTCTACTTTTCCATCATCGTTCCAGCGTTTCAATGCAGGTTCAGTATCCCCAGGCGTTATATAGTCCGACTGCACAAAGCCGCGGTAGCTCTTCACGGTCAAGCGAAAACCGAACCCGCCTCCGTTGATCCCGAGCGCCTGCTTAATATCTGCGCGATCTGCATCGCTGAAGCGTTCACTCTTGTCTATGAGACCTTCTACATAGCCACGCAACCGCCATTTATTGATGCTTTCCTGAAAGCCTCCGATTAGCCCGCAACCTGTTATTGCCCGTATCAAATCACCCAATAAGCCTCCGGCCGCCCCAATGATTTCCAAGAAGCCATCCCAAACACGGGACCAATTCCAGGTAAAAATGCCCACAATGATGTCCCAACCGCCTTTGATAATCGCAACAACCAAATCGAAGGCGTCACCAATGATTTCACATACGGTTTGAACAACCCATTTCGTCACCGTCACAATAACCCAGACAAGGCCGCACAGCCATTTGTTGCAGCAAAGGCACCACCAGTTACAATCCTGCTCCACGCACTTTTCAACTTGCTGGGAGACATTGTCCTCAACCCATTCTCCGATCTGATAACAATACTTTTGTGACATTTCTCTTCTCCTGTTAGCGATGAGAATCCTCATCTGTTCCCCGCCAATTGAGGGACTTGATGCCGGAGGAGTGACCGGGCTAAATTTTGGTCACCTCCGAATTCAAACATCCAAAGACTATCCAAAAAGAGGATTGGCGCACCCCCTGTTCGTGGGGTGCGGTTTTCCATGCTAAACGCTCCGAGCTTCCGCGATTCCAAAACAGTTGTAAGATCGCCGGTCGTCAGTGGGGATTCGGCAACCTTTTTCAGGCGCCGCTGGCCGGCTCATCGTTGCGTTGGAAGCTTGGGCGGAAGCCAACGAAGCGTCGCGCCGGGAGGAGACGATTATGTCCGGCAAAACCTATCCGGTCGCTCCCGGCTGGGAGCAACGCGCTTATATCGATAAGGCAAAATACCAGGAACTCTATGCTAGGTCGGTCGCCGATCCCGAGTCCTTCTGGGCCGAGCAAGCACGCCGCATCGATTGGATCAAACCCTTCACACGAGTGAAAAATACGTCCTTCGGGCCGGACTCCGTCGCGATCAAATGGTTCGAGGACGGAACCACCAACGTCGCGCATAATTGTATCGACCGGCATCTCGACCGGCTCAGAAACCACACCGCGATCATTTGGGAGGGCGACGACCCGAAGGACTCGAAACATATCACCTACCAGGACCTGCACGACGAGATTTGCCGTCTCGCCAATGTCCTCAAAAGCCATGGCGTCAAGAAGGGCGACACGGTCACCATCTATCTGCCGATGATCCCCGAGGCGGCCTATGCGATGCTCGCGTGCGCGCGGATCGGCGCGGTCCATTCGGTGGTGTTTGGCGGCTTCTCCGCCGAATCGCTCGCCGGACGGATCGCGGATTGCCGCTCGAAGCTTCTCGTCACCGCCGACGAAGGGCGGCGCGGCGGCCGCAATACGCCGCTGAAGGCGCATGCCGACGAGGCCGCCGCGAAAACCAATGGAATCGTCGAGATCATGCTCGTCGTCAGGCACACTGGCGGCGCCGTTGCTTGGGTTGATGGCCGCGACGTCTGGTACCACGAGGCCACGGCCCAAGCCGCGAGCGAGTGCCCTTGCGCCGAGATGAACGCGGAAGACCCTCTCTTCATCCTCTATACGTCGGGCTCGACCGGCGCGCCGAAGGGCGTGGTGCATACAACGGCGGGCTACCTCGTCTTCGCGGCGATGACGCATCAGTATGTTTTCGATTATCGCGAAGGCGATATTTTTTGGTGCACCGCCGACGTCGGCTGGGTGACCGGGCATAGCTATATCGTCTACGGTCCGCTCGCCAATGGCGCCACGACGCTGATCTTCGAAGGCATTCCAAGCTACCCCAGCGTGTCGCGCTTTTGGGACGTCGTCGACAAGCATCGGGTCAATATTTTTTATACCGCGCCGACCGCGATCCGCGCCCTGATGCGCGCGGGCGACGCGCCGGTGAAGGCGACGAGCCGCGCCTCGTTGCGGCTTCTCGGCACCGTCGGCGAGCCGATCAATCCGGAAGCCTGGGAATGGTATTACCATGTGGTGGGCGACGCGCGCTGCCCGATCGTCGACACCTGGTGGCAGACCGAGACCGGCGGAATTCTCATTTCGCCGCTGCCCGGCGCGACGGACCTAAAACCCGGCTCGGCGGCGCGGCCGTTTTTCGGTATCCGGCCGGAGGTGGTCGATGCCGAGGGAACCGTCCTCGAAGGCGCTTGCTCGGGCAATCTCGTCTTGGCCGATTCGTGGCCAGGCCAAATGCGCACGATTTATCGTGACCACGCGCGCTTCGTGAAAACTTATTTTTCCGCCTATCCCGGCAAATATTTCACCGGCGACGGCTGCCGCCGCGACGCGGACGGCTATTATTGGATCACCGGCCGTGTCGACGATGTCATCAACGTCGCCGGTCACCGGCTCGGCACGGCGGAGGTGGAGAGTTCCCTCGTCGCGCACGAAAAAGTCGCCGAAGCCGCGGTCGTTGGCTATCCGCATGACCTCAAGGGCCAGGGCATCTATGCCTATGTCACCCTGATGGCCGAGGTCGAGCAGAGCGAGCAACTCCGCGCCGATCTCGTCGCCTGGGTGCGCAAGGATATCGGCGCGATCGCCAGCCCGGACATTGTTCATTTCGCACCCGGATTGCCGAAAACCCGCTCCGGCAAGATCATGCGCCGCATCCTGCGCAAGATCGCCGCAAAGGAATTTCACGCGCTCGGCGATATTTCCACCCTTGCCGATCCGGCGGTTGTCGAAGATTTGATTCGCAACCGGATCGATTGAACCACGTTTAGGAGGTGAAACCCGGAAGCACTATGGCAACCATATCTTAACCAAAATTGGAAATTCTCGCACCGATCGAATGTAGCCTTCGATATTTTTGAACCAAGGCTCTGCTTAACTGAGACTCACACGGGTTCCTCAGTATTCGATCGGCACGTCGATGAATAAGCAGCGCAAAAGCCTTGGCCGCAGTGTTAACGAGATTCGGTTCGGAAGCGTTCTCTTCGCGGGCTTGGCGGTTTGGGCGGCGGCAGGAGAGGCAAGCGCGCGCGAATTCGTCGCGTTTTCACCGACCTATCCGGCTGGCACCATTATCATCAAGCAAAGCGAGCGCAGGCTCTATTTTACGATGGGAGGCGGGAGCGCCGTGCGCTATCCGATCGCGATCGGCCGGTCAGGCAAGGCTTGGCAGGGCGAAACCTTTGTGGACGGCAAGTTCGTCTCGCCCGCATGGTCGGCGCCCGCCGTCGTGCGGCGAGACCACCCGGCGCTTTCAAGGGTCATTCCCGGCGGCTCGGCGCGCAACCCCATGGGCGCCGCGGCAATCACCCTGAACCTTTCCGAAGTCGCAATCCACGGCACGACCGCGAGCATGCGCAGATCCGTCGGCACCGCCGCTTCCTATGGCTGCATCCGGATGTATAATGAAGACGTGATGGACCTTTATCATCGCGTCGGGGTTGGGACGCCGGTCGTCGCCATTCCGTGAGACGCTCCATAAGACGCGTTTATTTCGATCGCGGTTAGGTCTAACCCTTTCTTCTGGCCAGGCTTTTGCCCTCGCGCCGGCATCTTTCGGCTGCCTGTTCGATGGGGCTGCTTGGAGGGATTGCCGGCTAGTTGCGTTCGGCGTAGAGTCGCCCGCGCGTGGTCCGGCAATCGCGACGGCCACCCGCATCGCCCCACGCGCGCCGCGTGCGCCAGTTGGGCGTTTGCAAGGAGTCATCGGTGGAAGCAAAGGCCCTCGATCGTGCCGAGCTCGGCAACCAGATCATCGACGTGATCGTCAAGGAAGGAATGGTTGACCGCGACAAAGCCACCTTGGATGCGACGATTGAAAGCCTCGATCTGAAATCGATCGATGTCGTGATGATTTTGACGGCGATCGAAGAAAAATTCGACGTCTATATTCCCATGGATGGCCCATTTCACGAGGCAAAAAACATCGGCGATTTGGTCGATGCCATCGCTGCTCATATCGGCAAAGACCAAAGCTGAATGCCTGACGCGCGGCGAATCGTCGTCACCGGCATGGGAGCTGTCTCCGCCGCCGGCATTGGCGCGCCGGCTCTCTGGCAGGCCGCGCGCGATGGCCGTTCCTGTGTCGGCGAAGCACGCTTCCCAAGACCCTACCGGGGCCGCATAAAAATTGCCGCGCAGGTCCAGGATTTCGATCCGGCATCCTATCTCACGGCGATCGAAATGCCGTTCTGTGATCCGGTCACGCAATATTTGCTGGTGGCCGCCGACGAGGCGGTCGCCCAGGCGGGGCTCGCGTCCGCCAGACCCTTGGGTCCGCGCGCCGCGACCATCATCGGCACTGGCATTGGCGGCATGCACACCTTGGAAAACGGGCTTTACGTGACGCTGGTCGAGCAAGGGCGTCTTGAACCATTGACAGTCCCGCGTCTGATCCCGAGCGCGCCTCCCTCCCAGGCGAGCATCCGCTATGGATCGACCGGCCCGTGCTTCGCGGTGGCGAGCGCCTGCTCCTCGGCGACCCAGGCCATCGGAATAGGCTTCCATCTCATCCGCTCCGGGCTCGTCGATTGCGCCATCGTCGGCGGAACCGAGGACTGCATCACCAATAGCACGATGCTGGCTTGGGAGGTGCTGCGGGTGCTCACGCCAGACTTCTGCCGGCCCTTTTCCAAGGGCCGCAACGGCATGGTCATTGGTGCGGGCGCCGCTGTGTTTATTCTCGAAGAAGCGGAGCTGGCCCGCGCGCGCGGCGCCGAAGCGCTGGCCGAAATCGCCGGCTACGGGACCTCGGCCGACGCCAAGGATCCCGTGCGTCCCGATGCGCAAGGAGCGGCCGCATGTATGCGGTACGCGTTGGCCGACGCCGGGTTGGAAGGCGAGGCAATCGATTACATCAACGCGCATGGAACCGGGACGACCGCCAACGACGCCACGGAAGCGGAGGCACTGCGGCTTGTCTTCGGCAATCGGCTTTCGATCCTTCCGGTTTCCTCGACGAAACCCATCCATGGACATGCGCTGGGCGCCGCGGGCGCGCTCGAACTTGTGGTGACGATCGGAGCGATTCGCGAGAATGTTGCCCCGCCAACCATCAACTGGCGCGAGGCCGACGCCAAATGCCCCATCGATGCCGTGCCAAATGAAGCGCGTCCCATGCCGATCCGCGCGGCGCTGACCAATTCCTTCGCTTTCGGCGGCATCAACGCCAGCCTCGTCGTGCGGCGCGCGGCATGAACGGGCGAGGTCACGCGCAACCGCTTGGGTCCGGCTTTGCGCCGGAGCCTAGCGCGGATATGCCGATTCGCTTGCCGCCAATCCGGGTCCGGACGGACCGAGGCGAGGTTGCGGAATTTTTGCACGCAATAGGAGGCGCGACAGGCGGCTTTGTTCCTCTCACCTTTCCGGTTCGCTGGCTGGCGCTTCCATCCGTCCGCGGCTTGATCTTACGGTTGATCGGCGGCCAGGGTTTTCTGCCGGTTCACGAAGGCCAAAGCTTTGCCTACGAACATGAGCTGCGAATCGAAACCGATTACGTCCTCGCCGTCGAGGCGCGCTGCACCGCAATGCCGCCGCGATTGATTCTAAAAATGGCTGTTTCGACCGGGCAAGGGAAGATTTGCGCGCACCTCGAAACCGTGCTGCGCATCGTGCCGATTAACTTGGAACCGGCATCATGATCGAAGCTGGGAAGGCGCCGGCGCCGCCGGACTGGCCAAGGGGCGGGGACGTCATCCGCGCGCAAGAATTCGGGCCTTTTCCGCGGGCAGCGCTCGCGCGTTACGCGGCCGTTTCCGGCGACGACAATCCTCTGCATCTTGATCCCAATGCCGCCCGGGCGGCCGGGCTTGCGGGGATGCCTGTCCATGGAATGCTGATTTTCTCCTGTTTCGAAGCTTTGCTCATGCGGTGGCGGCGCGATCTTTTCATCGCGCGGCTATCGGGCAAGTTTCTGCGGCCGGTATTGGCCGGCGAAGGCATTCGCGTGTCCGGCCGGGTCATGCGCAGGCGGGAGATCGAAAGACCGGAGCTCATTCTGCGGCTGACCGCGCAGACGCAAAGTAACGATCTTGCGATTTTGGGGGAAGCGACGGTTTTGTACAAAATTCCCGGTCAGCTTGGGTGAAATGCGGCCGAAAACCATCCTTATTACCGGGGCATCGAGCGGTATTGGCCGCGCGCTTACCTTGGTTTACGCGCGCCAAGGGGTATCCTTGTCTCTCATCGGGCGTGACCGCGAACGGCTGGAGGCCGCCGCCGGCGGCGCCCGCGCGCAAGGCGCCGAAGTCAGAATCGGCCAATTGGATGTGCGCGATCGAGACGCGATGGCGCATTGGATCACGGCGGAGGATATGCGCCGGCCGTTCGATCTTGTCATCGCCAACGCGGGCATCACGACCGGCTTGGCGCCCGGAGACCTCACCGAGGACCCGAACGCGGTTCGGGCGATTGTCGGGATCAATCTTATCGGCGTCTTGAACACGGTCGAACCGTTGATCGCGCCGATGTGCGCGCGCGGGGCCGGCCAAATTGCCTTCGTTGGCTCAATCGCTGGCTTACGCGGCTTGCCCTACGCGCCTTCCTATTGCGCGACCAAGGCGGCGGTCCACGCTTTTAGCGAGTCCTTGCGCGGCCGCGTTGAGGCCCGAGGCGTTCGCGTCAGTCTCATCATCCCCGGCTTTGTGAAGACCCCCTTGAACGACAGCATCGACGCTATGAAACCGCTCGAAGTCAGCAGCGCCGACGCCGCCATCCGGATACAACGCGGCCTCGAGCGGGGCAGGGCGATTATCGCGTTTCCAAGGTCCCTCTACCTGTTGGCGCGCCTCGGCCGGATATTGCCGGCTCGGCTCGTGGATAAAGTCATGGCGCGCTTCCAGGTTAACGTTCCGGTAACCCAAGAGCGTATTCAGTAACGATTTGTTAGGACCTGCCCCATCTGCCGGAAGCTCCTCCGCATGGTTGCGTAGTTAAACATTGCAATCTCTCAAATTCTGCAACAAACTGTTGCAATTTGTTTGTTGAAGGAGCCAGAGTTTTCGGATTCAATGCTTGTGAACGGTCCATTCGTGCGGCTTCTATAGACGTTCCGGTTGCTTAAACGAAGGAACTCTGCCGGCGCGAAAGTCAGTCTGGGCAATCCGGCCGTTCCAAGCGAGCAGACGCATGGAAATGTGCCGGCGCAGCGGATCTGCTGTGGCCGTGTCGCGGGGGGGCTTGGATATTGGTTTTCATCGATCTTATCCGAATTGGGTGCGAGACCGGCTTGCTCGCCGCCTCGGGCGGGCTTGTGTTTGTTGGCGGTGGCTTTCTGATTCTCATCGGCGTCAATATTTTCGAGCAAGCGACGGGCAGGCTACTTGGCAAGCCGCTTCCGGCACCCTTGGTTGGCGAAGCCGGCCTTCCCCATGTTCTCGTGCAGATCCCGGTTTTCAATGAACCCACAATGGTCGCGGACTGCTTGCGGTCCGCGGCGGCCCTCGATTGGCCCCGCGAAAAACTGCATTTCCAGCTTCTCGACGACAGCAACGACGCGACGACCGCGATCGCGGACGTTGTCGTATGCGATCTGCGCCGGCAAGGCTACGATATCTCGCATCTTCGTCGCGCGGGCCGGCAGGGCTATAAGGCGGGCGCGTTGGCCGCGGGCCTCGCAAACTCGCATGCCCCCTATGTCGCCATTCTCGATGCTGATTTTCGGCCGCCGCCGAATTGGCTGCGAGCGACCGTCCCGGCCTTGATCGCCGATCCAAGCGCGAGCTTCGTGCAGTCGCGTTGCGAATTCGCAAACTACCGGACGAATTGGCTGACCCGCGCGCAAGGTCTGATGTTCGACGCCCATTTCGTCATGGAGCAAGCGACGCGCTATCGCGCTGGCTGGCTATTTCAATTCAACGGCACCGGCGGGGTCTGGCGCCGCGCGGCGATCATGGCGGCCGGCGGTTGGTCGGGCGACTCGCTCTGCGAGGATCTCGATCTCACGGTGCGGGCCGAAATCGTTGGATGGCATGGTCTTTTCGCGATGGATCCCGCTGTGTCTGGGCTCGTCCCCGAAAAGGTTTCGCATTGGCAGGTCCAACAGCGCCGCTGGTCGAACGGCTTTGTGCAGGTCGCCCGCAAGCTGCTCGGCGAGGTCTGGATGGCCAACTGGCCGGTTTGGCGAAAGTTGTCGGCGAGTTTTCTCATTCTCATCCAGACGTTTTACCCTTGCGTAGCGCTCGTCTGCCTTTGCTTCGGCTTCTGCGCGATCATCCGGGGCGGCGATCTCGCCCCCTATCTGCCGATCATCACAACGGCCGCGGCCATGGTCCCGCTCATCGGCATTGGGCTGACGCTCATGCCCTACATTATTTTGCGCCGGGGCTCGCTTTGGCGCTACCTCGCCACACTCGCGTCTCTGCCCCCGCTGATGATTTATGTCAGCCTCTCCAACGCGCCATCGATCCTCAAGACTGTTTTTGGGGCGACCGAGACCTGGAAACGCACGCCTAAGGCGGCGCCCTTTGCGGACGTTTCGCCGGCAACGGATCAGCTCAACGAGGCCTGATAACCGGCGCGCCGTTGCTGCGATCGACTCGCGTGTACAACGTGAATTGCCCGTCGAAAATGAACTTGAGCAACAGCCCGCTCCATGATTTATGCGTCTTCAGTCCGGCGTAAAATTCCGGCGCCATTTGCTTCAGCCGTGGCAGCCGCGACCAAGGCACGTCGGGAAAATCATGATGTTCGTTGTGATAGCCGATGTTGAGCGCGACGAGGTTCAGGGGACCGTAATAATCAAAAGTTTCCTGGGCCGGATCGGAAGTATAATGCTCTTGGAGCCAGCGCGCGCCGAGCGGATGCAAGCCACCAACCGAAAACCAGAAGGACGCGAAAAGATAAAAAAGCGCATTCGGGCCGAAGCAGGCCAGAACGGCGAGATCATAGAGGAGAACACAACCGCCATTGACGAATGTCCACCGGCTCCACATCGGCACGGAGCCTTTCAGACGGCCGAGGCGGGTAAGCTGCAATACCGGAAATAGAAACATCCATGCTGCCTTGCCGACAGCGCTTCGGCCAAACAGACGCGCTTCCCAATGACTAGGCAAATCGGCGTCGTAATCGTAATCAGCGAGATGCGAATGGTGCTTCATGTGATAGCAGCGAAATGCCATCGCGGTCGGACAAGTGTTTGGCAGATCGGCGAGGATCGCGGTCCATTTGTTCAGGACATTGGATTTGAAGATGCAATTATGGGTCGCGTCGTGGATAACGACGAACATCGCGTGATTGGCGAAGGCACCGATGCAAAAGGCGGCGGCCAAGGCCACCCACCAATATGTATGCCCGAGATAACCAAAGAGCGCGGCGATCGAGGTTTGCCCGGCGACGACGGCGAAGGTGATCGCCGCCGTCCTCCGGTCATGGCCGATAAGACCGGCGGCTTCCGGATGCGCCGTCAAAATGGCGCGGCGGCGCGGCGGATGCGGACGCTTCATCGGCGTCGCGATGAAGCCAGCATTCGCGGCCCCGCGTTCCAGCCGGAAAGGTCGGGCATCTATTGATATTGAGTCGAGTCTCATACGCCGATCATCCTCAAGCAATTTGCGAAGTCAAGTGCCGCGAACGTGGAAAATTGCGTCGCGGCAAAGATCAAGCGAGGCTTTTTTCATAAACACGATGAACCTTGTCGATGCGCGCGCCTGAAAGCTCGATTGGCCGGCGCATGCCGAGATTGTCCTCCAAAACCCAGCCGAATTCGACGTGCCCGATCGAACTCGATTTGCTGCGGCGGCGCATTTCCTCGATGAAAGCCAGAATGACCGCGCCGCCGGCGGCCTTGCGATGCAAGGCCCGGCGGATGCCAAATAGCGCGAGCCGCCCGGACGTAAAGGCGTGCTTCCTGATCCGCGAGATGACGCGCGGCAAGCCGAGCGGGAACAGACGGCCGCCGAGATCGGCGGTTATTTCATGCAGGTTCGGCAAAATGACACCGAAAGCCTGCGGCACGCCGTCAACTTCGATCATGAACCCTCCTTCTGGCGGCATCACCATTTTCAGCGCGCCGGCGCTCGACATGAACTCGGCGAGCGTAAAAGGCACAAAACCCCAATTTTCGCTCCAGGCATCGTTGAAGATATCGAGGATGATCGCCGCTTCCTTACCGAGGTTATTAAGATCGAGGGTTCTAATATTGAGCCTGTCGCGCCATTCGGGCCGCTCCACAATGATCGAGCGCGCCCGCCGGTCTTTCTCGCCGACATCGTAGCGGTAGGAAATGAGATCGCGCGCCTTTTTGTAACCCTGACGCTCCACGCAACCGCTCAAATAGGCCGGGTTCCAGGGCATGAACACCATGGGCGCGGCTTCGAATCCTTGAATCAGCAGTCCCGTCTCGCTGTTCACGGACGGCGAAAACGGCCCATGCACGAGCGCGGCGCCGCGTAGGCGCAGCCAGTCTTCCGCGGCCCGCGACAGCGACGCGACGACATCGTCGTCGTCAATCGCGTCGAGACAACCAAATTGCGCCCGGGAAGCGCCAAGCGGCGCATGAGCTTCGTCGTAGATCTGGGCGAAAATCCGGCCGGCAAGCTGGCCATTCTTGCGGGCGAGCCAGGCTTGCGATTGGACAAGCTTGAAATGCGGATTGAGCCTAGCCGCGAATAGGGTCCAGCGCTCGGCATCGAGAGGGGGGGCAAAGCCTGGGCGATCCTTATAGAGAAGGCGGGGCAACCGGCAAAAGGCGAGAAAGTTTCGCAGCCCATTCGCCGGAACAATCTCTGTCTTGCGCCCGGTCCCGCTCATCGAATCAGCACTGCTTCTTTTCAAGCCTAGGGCGGCATGCTGCGGTACCGCCACCGCGGATTTCGAGCCCGCACGGCCCGGCTCACGCCAGGAAACGCGCACCGAAACCTAGCACCTTCGTCAGGTCGCCGCGCTCAACGAACGGGCCGGCGCCTCACGCTGGCTTTCCCGCTTGGCCAACAGATCCGTCACTCCCCTCATGTCGGCCTCGCTGTGCAGGGCCGAAAGGAAAAAGCGCAGTCGCGGCTGGTCTTTCGGCACCCCGATTTGGATGATCGGCGGCACATAATAGCCGTGATCCATCAGATGTCTGGAAGCCGCCAAGGTCTCAAGACTGTCCGAAAAAAGGACCGGAACGACGCCGCGCCCGATGGCAGGCCCCGTGTCGAGCCCCGCGTCATGGGCGAGTTCCATGAAAAGTTCGGCGTTTTGGCGCAACCGCCCAATCCGCCAAGTCTCTTCCTGCATCACTTGCAAGGCGGCGGCCGCCGCCGCCGTTATAACTGGCGATAGTCCGACGCTATAGACAAAGCCGGGTAGCGTATAACGCAGCCAATCGATCACCGCTGTCTTGCCCGCGACGAACCCGCCGCAAGACCCAAGTGTCTTCGATAAAGTACCGATGATGAGGTCGATTTGTTGCGGATCGACGCCAGCGTGTTCCCATAGCCCGCGCCCCTCGCTCCCCAGCACGCCGATCGAATGCGCCTCGTCGATCAACAGCCAAGCCTTGCGCCGCTTCTTGAGCTCGACAAGGCGGACGAGGTCGGCGATATCGCCGTCCATGCTGTAGAGGCCCTCGGCGACGATCAGGGCGTTACGGGAATTGCCGCGCCTTTCACGCAGGAGAAAATCGAGATGGTCGAGATCGTTGTGACGAAAAATAATGGTTTCGGCGGGGGTAGCCTTGGCCCCACTAACGATGCTGTTATGCGAGAGTTCATCGATGAAAAGCGCGTCATGCGATCCAAGTAAATGGGAAATCGTCGTCACATTGGTGAGATAGCCGCTGACCAGGGCAAGCGCCGACTCGGCGCCAATAAATTCGGCGATGCTCGCTTCAAGATGGCGATGCGTCGATCGTTCGCCGCCGACGAGGCGGGAGCCGAGCGCGCCAATCCCCAAATTGTCCAGAGCCGCGGCCGCTGCGGCCTTAACCCTTGGATGCGACGCGAGCCCCAGATAATCGTAATTGGCGAAGCTGATGAAGCGTCGGCCGGTTATCTCGGCTTCCCGCTGCAAACTGTCGATCGGCGCGAAAAACGGGTCACCGCCGTCGAGGTAAGCCTTTCCGGCGAGTCGGAAGCGCTTCGTGGCAAATTCGGCGAGGCTGTTGAACTTTTGCACGTTGCGTTTAGCGGTCCAGTGATTTTCACGAGACGATTGGAAAGTCCGGCGTCTTGGCGGCGGCATCTCGCGTGCCGCTTCCTGGCGGTCTTGGATCGCACCGATCCGATTCGAGCGAATTGTGCATAGCATAAGCGCTGGAGGCAGCAAAAGGGGATCATCGCGCAAGGCCAAAAGACCATTGCCTCCGGTCTTGAGGAAATAAAAAAATCTATTTCTTATCATAAACTTACAATCTATTGTCAATTCCGGTTACAAATCGTAACAAAGGCAAGTTCGCGGCCTGGCAAGCTCGGCGCCTTGGAATCGCGCGTCGCCCGGCCCGCGCCGCGAATCAAGGACTACCATGCGGCAGCCGTTACCGGCGCAACTCGTTGATGACGGCGGACCATTGTCCGTTTTGGCGGGTTGGTAAATACGTCAGGGATTGGCCGCGATGGGATCGAGGCCCGGCGCTCCGGCTTGCGCGGGCACACTTGTTTCGGCCGCCCTTGCCATGGACGCGAGCATCGCGGCGACCGCCGATGCCGCCTCGCCGGCTATCGCCTTGCGGCTTTCTCCCCGCGCGCAGGCGAGCGGCTTGCCAAAGGCGAGATCGCACCGGATCGGCTCGCCCTTGAGGAGCGACCAGAGGTGCGGGAGCAAGGTCGCGTCGCCAAGCCATGCCGCCGCGGGCGACGAATAGCGGATCGCGACAGGTTGCACGTAAACCGTCTCGATACCGCTCGCCGTGGCGAGAAGGTCGCGTACTGCGGCGAAATGCGAGCTGTGAAATTTGCGAAGCGCCGAGCCGTCGCCGGTCGTGCCTTCCGGGAAAAGCAGCATGGGGCGGCCCGCGAGCATACGCCGCGCCATCGCCGCGTTGGCGGCGGGGATCGTCCGCCGCAGTTTTCGATCGAAAAAGACGGTTTCTTGCAGCCGCGCGAAAGTGGAGACTACCGGCCACGCTTCGACTTCACTTTTGGCGAGGAAGCAAACGGGCTCAACGCAGCTAAGCACCACTATGTCGAGCCACGAAACATGATTTGCGGCAATAAGACGAGGCCCTTGGCGTGCCGGGGCGCGGTTCGCGACAATCTCAAGGCGAAGCAGGGCTGCGAGCGTCCGGCCAAGCGCGACCGGGAGCCACAACCGCAGCGGCCAACGTCGGCGCAACGCGATCCGCTGCAAGGGAGCGAGGGATAAAAACAAGAGCAGGGTATGCACGATCAGTATGGCGCGGAGATAAGCCATGTCTCACCGCAGGTTAGCGTTGCGTTTCGCGCCTTTTTAGAGCGCTTAGCCTGCAGTTTGATGACAGTGCCAACGCTTTTTTTCCCTGTGGAGCTTGCCCATTTGTCATCAAACCTTCGCGTCCGGCTTTTAGATTCGATTCGTTGAGTAGAAAACGAGATTCGCTAACCGATGTGGAAAATTGCTACACCCTCCGGAATCAGTGGCGCCGTCCGGAACACGGCCGCCTTAGTAAGACCAAACCGAATCGTGCGCGATCTTTCCGGCCTGCCCGCGGTGCTTGGCCGGTTCGGTCCGTTTGAGGTTCGGCTGGCGACGACAAGCCGGGAGATCCGCAAGGCGCAGCGGCTGCGGTTCAAGGTTTTTTTCAAAGAAGGCGCCGCCATTCCTCGGCAACGCGCCGCGCTGACAAGGCGGGACATCTGTCTTTTCGACAAAATCTGCGATCATCTTCTCGTCATCGACAAGGATCAACGCAATCGTTTCGGCCGCAACAAGCCCAAAATCGTTGGGGTCTATCGTCTGCTTCGCGGCGATACCGCGGCCCGCCACCAAGGCTTTTACAGCGAAACGGAATTCGATATCGCGCCGTTGCTGGCCCGCCATCAAGGCACGCGCTTTTTGGAACTCGGCCGCTCTTGCGTCCACGCGCAATATCGGTCGAAGCGCGTCATCGAGCTGTTGTGGCGCGGCCTTTGGGTTTATGCGAAACATCATCGCATCGACGTGCTGATCGGCTGCGCGAGCCTGCCTGGCGTCGACCCAATTGCGCTTGCCCTGCCTTTGAGTTTCCTGCATCGCCATGCGCTCGCGGACGAGGAATGGCGCGTCCACCCGCTTGCCGGGCGCGGCGTGAATATGGCGATCCTAGACGCGAAAGCGATCAATGCGCGCAAGGGAGTGGCGGCGCTGCCTCCCCTGCTCAAGGCTTACCTGCGCGCCGGGGCGAAATTTGGCGACGGCGCGGTGATCGACGCGCAGTTCGGCACGACCGACGTCTTCACGATCATGCCGCTTGCCGACTTAGAACACCGCTATCAAGACTATTATGGCGGGCCGATGGAAATGCCCGAAAGTTATGTCGCCTGAGCGCCTGTTGCAAAAGCCAGAGCACCACCGTCCGCCCTCGTCCTGAGCGAAAGGAAGCCCAAGGTTCCATTGCGAGCGCAGCGGTTCGTGAAGCGGGCGCAATGGAAGTGGGCGACTGGAGAGAGAGGCCTGAAGTGCAAGGGACGGCACCGCACGCCAGGCATGAGGCACTCCTGCCGAACATTTTTAGCGTTGCGGGGTTCCGAGAAAAGGCGCAGCATCCGCAACGTGGAGGGGCCTTTAGCTACGCAATGCCCCCTTCTTGCCCCGGCTGGCTGGCAGCGAAAAGCCCTGACCTCCTTGCAATCTGGCCCGCTATGGCACCTAGCTACCTAGTTAGCAACGAGCTTGCAGAGGTGATCACGAATTTCCATAATCCTAAAAAGTTTCCGGGCAATGGCTCGCTTCTCGAAAACTTTCCCTTTTGCGGGGCTGTTTTTGTCGAAAACGCAAGGGCGATGGCACCTTAGACACAGCGCGTTTTCTTAAATATTGCAACATCGCACGGCCATAACTCGTTTTGCCCCGTCAGGTCAGCGCCGCCAATCCTCTTCCCGAACCAGACAAAAGCTTTCGTCTAAAAGACAATCATCGCGCGTTGCGAGTATATATCGCCGTCGGGTGTCAAACGGCTGCATCTTATTATGCGATCGCACCATGGCTCCGCACCGGGCCCTGAGTGTGGTTCCAGCGGCGGCTTGATAGCGGCGGCGGTCCGCCGGATGAAGCGAGCCGCGGGGGGCGGGGCATGCGAGCATGGTCTGCATTGGACCGACAGCGGACCTAGTACGCCGCATACACGGACATCAACGCGTCCTCCGCCATGATTTCCGGCATCGCGCCGCGCCGTGATCGCCGTGCCGTCCATCTTGGGCTGGGCAACGGGGAGGGCAGAATTTCGCGGCCGTCCCGAAACTCCCGGCGAAAGCGCGCGGAAATGTCTTATCGCTGGGGCGCCGCGGCTGCCGGCGTGACAAATCGGCAGCTGCGTATTTGCGCGCGGAACAAATACCGGGCCCGCTCGGCAACCGCGCGGGCGGCGTTAGACTTTCGCGGCGCGCCGTCGCATAGTACCGGCGTGAACGCGCTTCACTTCGATACGCTCCGGCTCTCCCGCATCCTCCGGGACAAAGGGCACTTCACGTCCGAACAGGCCGAAGCCTTGGCCGAGGCCTTGGGCGAAGCGAGCCACGGCGATCTCGCCACCAAGGCCGATTTGGCGGCTCTACGGAGCGATATTGCCGAGACAAAAACCGAACTGAAAACCGAAATCGCCGAATTGAGAGTTGAAATCGCGGTAACAAAAACAGAGCTATTGAAATGGATCATCGGCGCGATCGGTTTTCAGACCGTCGTCATTCTCGGCGCGCTGATCTCGCTTATCAGACTCGCTGCAAAGTAACCCCCAATCGCCTGCGAGCTGGCAAAGAAATTGTCCGCCGCGATCTCCGTCTCGCACGGCGGCCTCCCGCAACGTGAGTGCCAAGGCCGGCCACGACTCGCATCGAAAATGACACAATTTTTGCCTTTGCTACCGGTCCAGCCGCGCCGCGATCGCGATCTGTTCCCACGAATAGCCTTTCAGTATAATTGTACAATAGATTCATAGCACTAGATTCATGGCGCTGAGGCGAAAAAGGCAAAACTCCAGGCTCACGGAAGTCCCAACCAGCGGCTAATGAACGCGAGCAGAAAAACCGCCAAAAGCGCAATAATACCTTTGGTCCCTCCGCTTCAGCCTTGAAGTCAAGGAGGGCAACAGCGACGCGATCATTCGGTCTGATTTCTGTCATTCGGGCAGACCTGATGTCACGGTCCCATTGTCGGCCTAGATATGGTGAATGCGTAAACAATACGGCAGAAAAAGGCAGAATCCTGGCGCGGCCACGTCTCAAACATTGTGGCTGAATAAAGGTACAATAAAGGTAATGGACAATGACACGATCTTCGCCATTGCCTCGGGCGCGGGCCGCGCGGCGATCGCGGTGCTGCGCGTCTCGGGGCCGGCCACGCGGGCAATTGTCAAGACCATTGCCGGAATACTCCCCGAACAACGCGCGGTGGCGCTAAAAACCTTCCGCGATCCCGCCACGAATGAGGCCATCGACAAGGGGTTCGTTATTTTCTCCCCCGCGCCAAAAACTTATACGGGCGAGGATTATGGCGAATTCCATATCCATGGCGGCCGGGCCGTCGTAGCCGCCATGGTCAAGGCCATCGGCGGCTTCGCTTGCACAAGGGCGGCCGAACCAGGAGAGTTCACCCGCCGCGCGCTCGTCAACGGCAAGACGGATCTGGCGGCGGTCGAAGGCCTCGCCGATCTCATCGACGCGGAAACCGAATGGCAGCGCCGCGCCGCCCTTTGTCAGGCCGAGGGCGTGCTCGGGCGTCAGGCCGCGATCTGGCGGGGCGCGCTCCTGGAGGCGGCGGCGCTCTTTGAGGCGGCGATCGATTTCCCCGAGGAAGAAGGCGTGCCGGGCGACGCCGGCCGCCGTGCGGCAGAAATTCTCGCGCCCGTTCTCGCCGAGCTCAAAGCGGAACTCGCCGCCGGCCGCGCCGGGGAGCGGCTGCGCGAGGGCGCGACCGTCGTCATCGCCGGGCCGCCCAATGCCGGCAAATCGACGTTGCTCAATGCACTCGCGCGCCGCGACGTGGCGATCGTCTCCCCCTTTGCGGGCACGACGCGTGATATAATCGAAGTACATCTAGATCTTGGCGGCTGCCCGGTTACCTTGCTTGACACGGCGGGCGTTAGGGAGAGTTTTGACGCGGTCGAAAAAATCGGCATTTTTCGCACGCGAGACAAAGCCAAGGCTGCCGATCTTGTTCTGTGGCTCTCCGAGGCGGGCGCCCCCGTGCCGCCCGGTGTTTTGGGCGGCAAGATCTGGCCGGTTTTTACAAAGAGCGATCTTTTGCCGCCTAGCGAAAGGCAAAATTTGGCGGCCGAGCTCTATATCAGCGCGGAGAGCGGCGAAAATCTCGATCTCCTGTTAAAAAAAATGGAAGTTTTCGCCCGCTCGGTTGTAAGCGACGGCCATGCGGGCTTGATCGCGCGCGAGCGCCACCGCAAGGCCTTCGAGGCCGCAGCGCAGGCGCTCGCCCGGATTTTGGACAATCCCGATGTTCCAACCGAATTGCTCGCGGAAGACTTGCGCGTTGCGATGGTTTCGCTCCAAAGGCTCACCGGCGCGGTGGACGTGGAAGATATTTTGGGCGAGATTTTCGCGCGCTTTTGCATCGGGAAGTGAGTGGGTGGCGTGGGACTAGGGTCCAGACTCATTAAATCCACCAAACAAGTGCGGCGGCGATGCAAACAGAGGCCAGGAAGTTACGCGCCAGCCTGTCGTAACGCGTGGCGATTCGCCTAAAGTCCTTCAATCGACCGAAG